>NZ_JAIMBZ010000061.1:0-12979 GCF_025499445.1 Acidiphilium sp. AL | reverse complement strand
TCGGGCCGAACTGGGTTCGCTGCCGCCTGGTCAAGCTCGAACGCGCCAGCGAGGACGGCGCCACCCACATCGCCCTCTGGGAGCCGCGCGACCGGAATTGACGCCAAAGCCCCGTCGCGAGCCATCGCGGCGGGGCTTTCTTTCTCCCGCGTCATCGCAATTGCGAGATTATTTTGCCGCGAGGGATCGATTTGAGGAGGGGCCGGTTTTCGAGCGTCCCGAACCGCGCTGTTCCATGCCCATTCTGGTCCGTGATGCGGCGACCAACGCCGTCGCCGCCCACATCGGCACAATGGGGATTCGATCATGGACGACGAGATCAAACGCGCGAACGACGCCAAAAAAGGCAGCCCTTTTCTCAACACGGCCCAGGCCGCGTATTATATCGGGCTGTCCGGCCGCGCACTTGAGAAGATGCGCCGCCAGGGGCGCGGCCCGCGCTTTCGCAAGCACGGCCGTTACGTCCGTTACCATATCGCCGATCTCGACGCCTGGTCGGAATCGAGCGGGCGGACCGTGACAGAAGGCACGGCGTCGCCTCCATATTCGGGGCCAGCGGGGAAGGGGGGGCCACATGCCTGAACCCGCCTTTTTCCGGGCCCGCCACCGTCGCGGGCGCTTTCATCGGCGAAATTTCCTTGCCGTCGGAGCGCTCGGGCTCGGCCTGATCGGTGTCGTCGTGCTGGCCAAGCCACGCCCGCTCGTCATCTACAATGCGAGTGCCAGCGCCCCGATCGGCTTCTATCGCGTGCTGCCGTTGACCACCCTCTGGAAGGGCGAACTCGTGCTGGTCAGCACGCCCAGATCCGTGCGCCAACTGGCCGCCGAACGCGACTATTTGCCGGCATCCGTTCCGCTGGTGAAGCGGATCGAAGCGCTTGGTGGCGATACGGTCTGCGCCCATGATCGTGACGTCACCATCGATGGGCACTATGTCGCCCGCCAACTCGCCGCGGATAGTCTTGGGCGCCCGTTACCCGATTGGTCCGGCTGCCAAACGCTCGGACCGCATCAGGTTTTCTTGCTCATGAAAGGCGTGCCGGACTCCTTTGACAGCCGGTACTTCGGTCCAGTCCCGGCACGGTTGATCATCGGCAGGCTGCTACCGTTGTGGCGTCGGTAACGCGGCTGACGCTGGCGGGTTTGATCGTGGGATTGGTGCTGAGACCGTCGATCGCCATCGCCGGATCGGCACCAGTCCAGCACGCGATCGCTAAATCGCCGCTCGATCGCTGGCAGGGGTTTATCGACAAAGCGTCACGGCGCTTTGGTGTCCCGGAAGCCTGGATTCGCATGGTGATGCGCGCCGAAAGCGGTGGCCACACCATGCTCGACAGCCGCCCGATCACGTCACCTGCCGGCGCCAAGGGTCTCATGCAGCTGATGCCGAAGACCTATGCCGCGCTGCGCATCCGCTACGGTTTGAACGCCGGCCCGTATGATTCAAAGGACAACATTCTGGCCGGAACGGCTTATCTGCGCGAACTCTATCAGCGCTTCGGCTATCCCGACTTGTTCGCCGCGTACAATGCCGGACCTACCCGGTTCGCCGCTTTTCTTGATGCGCACCAGCCGCTTCCCACGGAGACAAGAACCTATATCGCGCGACTCGGTGGGCCCACCTTGATGGCGCCGGGAACCAGCATGGCCATGTCAGGAACCCGATTGTTTTTCCATCTTCGCGCCCCCGAGGTCGGTGGCAGCGGCAGAGCGAAACCAGCGCTATTCGCGTCGTCGTCATTGGCACCATCGTCAGACGGTCTGTTCGTGTCACTGAACATCGTCCCGGAACGCAGACCATGAGCGTGCTCGAGAATCCTCCGCGGCTTGCGTGGGAGAGGGATGCCTCGTCTCGGTCATTCCACTGTACCAGCCAGGACGAAGCGCCCGTCAAGGATGCGTGGTTCCCCCAAAATGCTGCGCATTTCGGCTCCCCCACGCCCCGCTGCGCGGCGCCTGCGGCGTCCCTGACCGCCGCCTCGCCGGCTGAGCCTGAGGGCCTGTCCTCAATCAAGGGGACAGCAAACCCGGAGGGACAGATGATCGTCAATCACGCACATCCGCACGCCGAATTCGACCGATACCCAGCACTGCTCCACGACCTGGCGCACGAATTCGGATGTGAAGGAATCGTCGCCACGGCGGCACGGATTATCGATGCGGAACGGGCGGATTTTCACTGGGACGGGCGCATCGCGGAGCAAAATATCGGTGGTTTCGAGAATTTTGATGGTAACGAACAGACGTTAGAGCGGGTCGCAATCTTGGGCTATTTCCAAGACCGTTATTACACGGCGATCTGCATTGTGGATGACGCGCGGCGCGTTCGCTGGATGACCGACTTGAGCATTTTTGACGGCTTCGAAACGGCGGAAGGCGCCTTCCGAGCAGGGGTGTAACGCGCCCTTTTCGGTCCGGAAGCGGTGGTCTGAGACACCGCTTCCGGCCGTCGGCTGGTTGCACGTCATCGGCGGGTGCCCCAACCGAGATGACCAGGCAAAGACGACAGGGTGTAGAGGGGCGCGGGTAGGGTCGGCTGTTGATGAAAATCGCGTTAGGGCAAGATTAAAGGCCTGTCTCTACGCGACATCTAACCCTTTGTCTGCACATCCTAATTGATGGAGATAGCGGCGCTGCCCATGGAGACTAAATTCTACAAGTCGTTGATCTGTGGCCGTCAGAGGGAGACTCCTTGCGTTGTCGGAGTGGCTGCTGTTTGCTGTGCCCCCCGGCATTCCAGAACCGGCCGTTGCCCGACCCAACCATTGAGGCGTGACCATGATGCGCGACGACGATTTTAATCCGAAGATCGGCAGGATACGCTCGCAGGGCACCAAGCGCAGCCGTAAATATCTTCATCGCGTGTTGCATGCGGTCGCCTTTGCCGGTGGCTCCCCACGCGGCGGTTCGTTACCGCGTCGCGGCACGTTCCATGGCAGCCAGATCGGGCGTGGCGCCAGCATCGGCCGGATGCTGGCCACGCGCGACCGCTACGCCGCATTCCGCAGTCGCCGCGCTATCGTGAAATCCCGCATCGTCAAGCTCGCTGGCAATGGCGTCAAAGCCGCGCTGGCGCATCTGCGCTATATCCAGCGCGATGGTGTCACCCGCGAGGGTGAACCCGGCCGGCTGTATGATGCCCAGCAGGATCGTGCCGACGGCAAGGCATTCATCGCTCGTGCCGATGGCGACCGGCATCAGTTCCGGTTCATCGTGTCCGCCGAGGATGGTGACGAGTACGAGGATCTGAAGCCGCTGACCCGCCGGCTGATGGCGCAGATGGAAGAAGACCTCGGCACCAAGCTCGATTGGGTCGCGGTCGACCACTACAACACCGGCCATCCCCACACCCACATCATCGTGCGCGGCAAGGACGATACCGGCCGCGACCTGATCATCGCTCGCGAATACATCGCCCAGGGGCTGCGCGAGCGGATGGCGGAACTCATCAGCCTCGATCTGGGGCCGCGCACCGATCTGGAAATCGAAAACCGGCTGCGCCGCGAGGTCGAGCAGGAGCACCTGACCAGTATCGACCGCGGGCTGCTGCGCGGTGCGGACGACGATGGCATGGTGCGGGCGACCGGACGGGATGCTTTCGAGCAGAGTTTGCGGGCCGGCCGGTTACAGAAGCTCAGGCATCTCGGCATGGCGGCGGAAACAGCACCCGGCCAATGGCAGCTTGCCGAGGGGGTGGAGGACGCACTCCGCCGCATGGGCGAGCGGGGCGACATCATCAAGGCGATGCACCGCGATCTCATCGAGAAGGGTGTTGCGCGCGCCGCCTCGGATTACATCATCTATGATCCGTCCGATCCGGAGACGCGGCCGATCATCGGCCGCCTCGTCCGGCGCGGCCTCGCCGATGAGATCGACGACCGCCATTATCTGATCGTCGACGCGGTGGACGGCCGGACCCATTATGTCGAGATCGGCAAGGGCGAGGCGACCGATCCTACCCCGGAAGGCGGCATCATCACCGTCACACCGAAGCGGGCCGAGCCGCGTGCGGTGGATCGCACCATCGCGGAAATCGCGGCGGCGAATGGAGGGCGCTACGATGCCGATATCCATCTGCGGTACGATCCGACCGCCAGCGCCGATTTCGCAGAGACCCATGTACGCCGGCTCGAAGCAATGCGGCGGCTGACCGGGACGGTGGAACGCCAACCGGACGGCACTTGGACCATCGCGCCGGATCATCTGCAGCGCGCGACGGCTTACGAGCGTCGGCTGACGAAAGATGCGCCAGTCATGGTGCAGACGCTATCTGCCTTCCCGCTCGACCGGCAGTTCGGCGCTGACGGTGCTACCTGGCTCGACCGGGAATTGGTCGCGGATACGCCCGTGCCGCTGCGCGACGGTGGCTTCGGCCGCGACGTGCGGGATGCGCTCGCCCGGCGCCGGCAATGGCTGGTTGAACAGGAGCTTGCCCGCGACGAGCAGGACCGAACCATCTACCGCGCCAATATGCTGGGCATTCTACAGCGGCGGGAATTGACCCGCGTTGTCGGCCAGCTTTCGGGCGAGCTGGGCCTCGATTACGCCGAAGTTCGGCCGGGCGAGCGGATCGAGGGCATCTATCGCCGGTCCCTCGACCTGGTAAGCGGCCGGTTCGCTGTCATCGAGAAGAGCCGTGAGTTTACGCTGGTTCCGTGGCGGCCGGTGCTGGAACGCAATCTCGGCAAGCAGGTCGCGGGCATCGCACGTGGGGAGACGATTTCCTGGACGCTCGGGCGGCAGCGGAGCGGGCCGTCGATTTCGTAGGGCCAGTCGCCTGATAAGCTTATAAGAAGGTGCGCGTACATATTCTGGATACCAACTATCGCACCGACACTACCCACAGCAATGCAGATGATACCTTGCGGATATAGCACTCGGTGCTATAAGCTCAGAAGGATGGGAGGATATGGCAATATGTACGATCCGCTGGTGTGAAGATTGCGTGAACAAGCCCGTGAACTGATCGAGGGGATCGTGATGCGAAATACCAAGTCTTTCAGGCCGGCGGCCGCGCGGGAGACGGTCAAGGGCTGGCACAATGTCGGCATGGTGGATCAGGTCACGCTGCGCGACTTCGACCGCCTTTGCTTGCCTCCTGTCGAGCCTCTTGAGCCCGAGCAGATCAAGAAGATCCGCGAGGCGTCGCACGTAAGTCAGGCTGTCTTCGCCCGGCTGTTGAACACCAGCGTCTCGACAGTGCAAAAGTGGGAGATCGGCCAGAAGAAGCCAACCGGAACGGCGCTCAAGCTTTTGCACCTTGTGCAGAAGCGCGGCATTGAGATCGTGGCATGATGGTGCCCCTCTTATCCATCCCTAATGCTGTGATTCAGCGCCTGGCTCAAGACGCCTGCGGCGCAACGAAAACATAGATACAGAAGGTTCTTTCCGCGTATGCACGCAACTGCCGCACAAACACAGCCAGTGGAGCCTGCGGCTCGCCTCGCGAGCCCTTTCACGGGACGTCCTCCCGGTAACGTCGCCTACGCTACGCCGTGTGGGAGGATGCTGCACGGCAAGTCGAACGAAATCCTGGCCGACGGGTCGCTCGCGCGGTTTGAGGGCAAGGTCAATCTCATCTTTACTTCACCGCCATTTCCGCTCAACCGCAAGAAGCGGTACGGCAACGAGACGGGCGAGGCTTACATCAAGTGGCTCTGTGCCTTCGGCCCTCTGTTTAAGAAGATGCTCGCTCCCGACGGTTCCATCGTCGTGGAGATGGGCAACTCGTGGGAGCCGGGCATGCCTGTCATGTCTACACTTGCGTTGCGCGCCTTGCTCGAGTTCCAGGAGAAGAATGACCTTCATCTTTGCCAAGAGTTTATTTGGCATAACCCCGCAAAGCTGCCGTCCCCGGCTCAGTGGGTGAATGTCGAGCGCAGCCGGGTCAAGGACAGCTTCACCAAGCTCTGGTGGATGGCGTCAACGAAAAAGCCGAAGGCCAGCAATCAGCGCGTGCTCCAGGAATACAGCAAGGCAATGAAGACCTTGCTCAAGCGAGGCACCTACAACGCCGGCAAACGTCCATCCGAGCACGACATCAGCGAAACAGCCTTTCTGCGTGACAACGGCGGCGCCATCCCGTCGAATGTCCTTACCTACGCGAACACGCAAAACGGCGACGCCTACCAGACCTACTGCCGCGAGAACGAACTGCCGCTACATCCGGCGCGCATGCCTGCGGATCTGGCGAAATTCTTCATCAAGTTTTTGACCGTTGCTGGCGACGTCGTTCTTGACCCGTTCGGCGGCAGCAACACGACCGGGGCGGCAGCTGAAGAGTTAGAACGCTTCTGGATCAGCATTGAAGCATCCGAAGATTACATCAAGGGCTCGCGAGGCCGGTTCGGCGACCGAATAACCTTCGATTCCTTCACTGAGAACGGCTGAGGCCGACGTTTGTAGGGGAGCAGTACGATGACGCAGATCTTCGAGGCGGAACTGACCGTCGGACCCAGGGCGATCGACGCCTATAGCCGCCTCAGCTACACGATGTGGTTTGCGTTGGCGGAGTTCGTCGACAACTCGACGCAGTCGCGACTGAACTACGGAAACCTGATCGACGAAGTCCTCCAGGAGGAGGGCCGTCCGCTGACTGTCTCGATCGTCCACGACCGCCCGAACAAGACCCTCAGGATTGAAGACAACTCGATAGGCATGAGCAAGGATGACCTCGTTGCAGCGCTACGGATCGCGCATCCGACGCCGGACAGCAAGGGACGATCCAAATACGGCATGGGCATGAAGACCGCGGCGTGTTGGATTGGCGCTCAATGGACTGTCATCACGTGTGAACTGGGCAGCAGCGAAGAGTGGACTGCTACGGTTGATGTCGATGCGATTGCCAATCACGGAGCGAAGGTCCCGCTTACAATGCGAACCGTAAGCCGCGACGAGCACTACACTTTCGTAACGATTGGCAATCTCCGTCGCGTCATCCAGAAGCGTTCCGAGGAGACGATCAAGGACTATCTTGGCTCCATGTACATGTTTGATCTGCGCCCTGACGTTAAAGGCCATGTCGCCCTTAAGCTCACCTACAACGGCGAGGAGGTCATGCCGCCACAAGAGAGTGACTGGGACTCCGATCCTTCCGGAACGCTCATGAAGCGCGATCTGCCGACGTTCGCCATTGACGGAAAGACTATCAAGGGTTGGATCGGAGTGTTGCGCAAGGGCGGACGCAAGTACGGCGGTTTTTCGATGTTCCAGAACGGCCGGCAGATACAAGGCTTCCCGAATGCCTGGAAACCGAACGTGATCTTCGGGGGGGTAGATGACGAGGGAGCAAACAACCTCATCGCTCAGCGGCTGACCGGCGTGTTGTTGCTCGACGGCTTTGGTGTGTCCCATACGAAGGATCGAGTGCTCTTCGAGGGCGAGGAAGAGGAAGCGCTGGAGAAGTTCCTTGTTACGGAAACCAAGGCCTATGCTGAGTACGCCAAGAGCAGGCGAGGAGGTGGGCGCGGCCCGAAGTGGTCGAAGGAGCAGGTCCGCGATCTGGTGAAGGACATGCAGACTGAATTCGTCAGCGCTGAGATCAAAGATGCGCTGAATAACGCGGCGTTGCCGCCCATGGAGACGATCGAAGCGAACAACCTGCAGCAAAGGCAGTCGCTGACTGCGGACGACGAAATCGGACGTCTGGATATTTTGCCAGACCTGCAGGTTGTGATCTCATTGAAGGAGACCAGCTCCTACGAGCCGCATGTCACGTTTGTTCCGGGCGCAGAGGCAAACGTGATCCACGTGATCATCAACGGGCTGCATCCATATTACCAGACGCTGGAGGCGAAGGACGCGATCAGCGAGTGCGTGCAGCAATACATCTTCGACGCGGTGGCCGAGTTCAAGGCCGGCAAGCTTATCGCGCGGGTCAACCCCGACAGCGTGCGGAGCATAAAGAACAACCTGCTGCGTGCGCGTGCGGAGCAGCTCGATAACGCCGACACTGAGGTAAGAGCGCAGGCGGAGGCCGATCTGTTCGCGCCTAAGCCAGGACGTGCTGCGGGTTAGGGGAGATCGCGTCTTGCCGAAGCTGACTCCGCGCGGCTGGCAAGTTGCGGCGCTTGCCGAATGGGAGCGGGCGAACCATCGCGGCATAGTCAGCGTTGTTACCGGGGGCGGAAAGACCGTCTTCGCCCTCTCCTGCATTGATCGCATCCGGCCGATAGCTACGCTGATTGTCGTGCCCACCACCGCACTCCTCGAGCAGTGGTGGGAAGAGGCGGCAAGTTACTTTGACCTCGATCTTGATGAGATCAACATTATCACTGGCAGCCTACGCTTCCGCTTGGGCACCATTAACATAGCTGTGTTGAACACAGCAGCGAAGCTTGCGGCAAAGATCGAGGAGCACAAGTGCTTCTTGATTGTGGATGAGTGTCACAAGGCGGCTTCGGAGCATTTCCGTGCCGCGTTGCAGATCGACACGATTGCATCTCTAGGCCTGTCGGCTACGCCCGAACGTCCCTATGATGAGGGGTTGAAGGACGTACTGATTCCCGCACTCGGTCCTGTCATCTTCAGCTACTCCTATGGTGATGCGCTTCGCGACGGGGTGATTGTTCCTTTCGAACTTCGGAACATCGTGTTTGATCTGGAGGATGATCGACAGGCCGAGTACGACAAGCTGAGCAAGGCGATTGCACGTTCGATCAGCCAACACGGCACGGAGGCTGAGGAGACCATTGCTCTGTTTCTGAAGCGCGCACGAGTGCTGAACCTGAGTCTCAATCGCGTTCGTTTGGCGCTCAAGCTTGTGGCCATCAATCGCAGCAAACGTACGCTCATATTTCACGAGGATATTGAGGCATGCAACCTCATTCAAGCGGTTCTCGCCGAGAATGATGTGAAAGCTGGCGTCTATCACTCCAAGATGACGTTGCGGGCTCGGGCCGGGATGCTCAGTCAGTACCGCAAAGGAGAGATCGACGTGCTCGTGACGTGTCGTGCCCTTGACGAGGGATTCAACGTCCCGGAAACCGAACTCGGGATCATCGCCGCCAGCACGGCCACGCGGCGGCAACGCATCCAGCGCCTTGGCCGCGTCGTTAGGCCGGCCCAGGGCAAAACCGCGGCTTTGATCTACACACTCGTGGCCACGGCGCCCGAAATCCAGCGCCTCAAAGATGAAGAAGCGCAGTTGGAGAGTATTGCGACGGTTACGTGGAGCCGCGCATGAAGAAATTGCTTACGGGCGAGTGCAACGAAGACAACATTTTCCAGTTGATTGATCCCACCGCGTTCTTGGAAATCGCCTTCGAGGCCGAGGTCGTCAAAGCCCTGACCTGCCTGTTCCCGGACTACTGGTGTGGTGTCTTTGCCGGAACGTTTCTCCTGGAGGGCGAACGACGCTCTGCCGATCTAGCACTGATCCACAAGAGCTTGTCCCACTGGTTTGTGGTCGAGGTTGAACTCGCCGGACATTCACTAGATCGCCACGTTCTGCCCCAGGTACGATGCTTCCGTTACGGTGAACCGGACCAAACTTGCGCATCTAGCTTGCTTACTGCCTTTAGTTTTCTTAGCCGCGAGCAAGCGAACGGGCTGCTGATGTACGTCCCACGTTATGTCGCGGTTGTCGGTAATATGCCTGACCCTGAATGGACGACAGCACTGCGGGCCCTGGATGTTCAGTACCTGACCGTTTCGGTCTATCGAGACCGCAACGGTCGTTCTGCGCATGAGGTAGAGGGACGGCTTGTAGCGCGCACGGAGAGCCTAGGATTTGCGCGTTTTTCAGCGATCGACAACTGCTTGCGCATGAATAAAGGATGTGGGCTTGCGCCCGGTTCGATGCAAATCATTGACCAGTTCGGCACTCCTGCTTCGTGGACGGTACGCGAGGCCTCGGGCATCCTTTGGATATCGAAAGACAGAGGCCCAGCACTGCTTGAACATGAGAGCTACGTGCAGATCATCCGCACTTTCGACGGCCGCATATCTTTGCGGCCATCCACAAATCAATGACATTGCGTGGCAATTGGTTGCAGGTTCGTTAGGTGTGGTCTCGCTGAGATGACGCAGAGCGGACAAGACGGCTAGGCCATCATAGGGACCATCTACGTCCTGTTGCACCCAAATGACCGCCCGACCGGTAGGGCGTAGATAAACCTAAGTTAGCGTAAATAAAAGCAATTTCTCTTTTGGCGTTTTGCTGGAATCCTGTCTCATATTCTGAGCGTGCTGTTTGCGCTCCGGTGGAGACAGTGAATGACCCCGACCAAACTCCTCATCGGCCAGATCATCATCGTGTTTGCGATTGTCATCGCGGGCGTGTGGTTCGCGACGGAATGGTGCGCCTCGGAACTCGGGTTCCAGGCACGGCTGGGGGTGCCGTGGTTCGAGCTGGCCGGTATCCCGTTCTATCAGCCCTGGCGGCTGTTCGAGTGGTGGTATTCCTACGACGCCTACGCGCCGGTGCTGTTCAACGAGGCGGCCGGGATCGCCGCGTCGAGCGGCATCGCAGGCTGCGCCGTCGCGATCATTGGTTCCTTGTGGCGCGCCCGGCAGAACCGGCTGGTTACGACCTACGGTTCATCCCGGTGGGCGACAAAGGCCGAGATCGAGGCAGCCGGCCTGTTCCGCGCAGCCGGCGTATTCCTCGGTCGCCTCGGCAACCAGTATCTGCGCCATGACGGCTCGGAACACGTCATGGCCTTTGCCCCGACCCGGAGCGGAAAGGGCGTCGGACTCGTCATCCCGACCCTGCTCTCGTGGACCGGTTCCGCGGTCATCCATGACATCAAGGGCGAGAACTGGCAGCTGACCGCCGGCTGGCGGGCACAGTTCTCGCATTGCCTGTTGTTCAACCCGACCGATCCGCGCTCGGCCCGCTACAACCCGCTGCTGGAGGTGCGCAAAGGGCCGGACGAGGTCCGCGACGTCCAGAACATCGCGGACATCCTGGTCGATCCGGAAGGCGCGCTGGAACGCCGGTCGCACTGGGAGAAGACCAGTCATTCGCTCCTGGTCGGCGCGATCCTGCATGTGCTGTATGCCGAGGAGGAGAAGACGCTGGCCCGCGTCGCGACGTTTCTCTCCGACCCGCAGCGGAGTTTTGCCCGCACGCTGCGGCGGATGATGGGTACCAACCATCTCGGCACGAAGGAGCATCCGAGGGTTCATCCCGTCGTCGCCAGCGCTGCGCGCGAGGTACTGAACAAGTCCGACAACGAACGCAGCGGCGTCTTGTCCACCGCCATGTCGTTTCTCGGCCTGTATCGCGACCCGGCAGTGGCGGCGACGATTTCCGGATGCGATTGGCGGATCGCCGATCTGGTCGATGCGGAGCGTCCGGTTTCGCTGTATCTGGTCATTCCGCCGTCGGACATCTCGCGGACCAAGCCGTTGGTTCGCCTCGTGTTGAACCAGATCGGCCGGCGCCTGACGGAACGGCTGGAAGGCGATCCCGGCAAACGCCGCAAACACCAGCTGCTGATGATGCTGGACGAGTTCCCGGCACTGGGGCGGCTCGACTTCTTCGAGACGGCGCTCGCCTTCATGGCCGGCTATGGCATCCGCGCCTACCTGATCGCGCAGAGTCTCAACCAGATCTCCAAGGCCTATGGCGAGACCAACGCGATTCTTGACAATTGCCATGTCCGCATCGCGTTCAGCAGCAATGACGAGCGGACGGCGAAGCGGATTTCCGACGCGCTGGGCACCGCAACCGAACAGCGCGCCCAGCGCAACTATGCCGGTCACCGTCTCGCACCCTGGCTGTCACACGTCATGGTCAGCCGCCAGGAGACCGCACGCCCGCTGCTGACCCCGGGCGAGGTGATGCAGCTGCCGGCGACCGACGAACTGGTGCTGGTCTCCGGCCTGTCGCCGATCCGCGCCAAGAAGCTGCGTTATTACGAGGACCGCAATTTTTCCGGCCGGGTCATCGCTGCGCCGGCGCTGGCCGAGCAAAAATATCATGACCGGCCAGCGCCGCGACCCGATGACTGGGGCGAGCAGGTGAGGGGACCCGATACCCGCCTCGCCACCACGGCCGAGGATGAATTGGGCGCGGTGGACGAGGAAGGCGGCCTGCAACAGCAACGCCATCCCGGCCTGCCCGAGGATGGCCTTGGGCGACCGAACGATGCCGACCGCGCGATCGATCTCGGCCTCGACGATGAGTCCGATCCTGCCGCCGACGCCCAGATCATCGATCGGGGGCACAGGCTCGGCGCCATCGGCCGTGCCCAGGCGATCAATGCGGGCGATCCGCACAGCAACCAAGACCACGACCTCCTGCCTGATTTCTGAGGGGGCAGACATGACAAGCAAGCTCAGATGCCGCCACCAGCTCTATCTCGCCGAAGATGTCAGCCGAAAGCTGGAAGCGCTCGCGGCCAAGCCTGGCGCGTCAAAATCCGCCATCCTTGCCGATGCGGTCAAAGCCTGGTTGGCGCGGCGTGGCCACCAGGAACTCGATGATCGTTTTGCACTCCGGCTGGAGCGGATCGGCACCCAGCTGGGCCGGATCGAGCGCGATCAGCAGATCGTCATGGAAAGCCTCGCCCTATTCATCCGCTACCAGCTCACCATCAACGCACCCTTGCCCGAACCGGATCATGCCGCCCGCGCGGTGGGGCGCGACCGTTTTGCCGCGTTCATCGACCGGGTCGGCCGACAGATCGCCGTCGGCGGCCGGACCCTCGCGCGCGCCGAGGCCACTGACCGGGAGGATGACGGCCAAACCCAAAGGCAAGGACCGCGGCAGGGTAACGGGCAGGGACAGCACCAAGCTCAAGAGCCAGCCCAAGGTCAAAGGCCAGTCCAAGATCCCGGCCCACGTTTACGCCCAGGCCCGGGCCGTGACGGGGGCAAACCATGACCGACCTCTCCCGTCCACCCGCAGACGTCGGAGACCAGGCCCAGGAGCGCCGGCGCACCATGCTGCGCACCGCGATGGGCAAGCACATCGAAGCGGCGCTCGCCGATCCCGCGGTCATCGAGGTGATGGTCAATCCCGACGGCAGGT
>NZ_JAIMBZ010000060.1:1056-13246 GCF_025499445.1 Acidiphilium sp. AL | reverse complement strand
ATCTCCAGGGTACGCGCTAACGCCGAGCGTTGGTCAAAACCCTCGTGAAGCCGAATCGTCTCGGCGATCTGGGTGCCGATCGAAAAAACTGGATTCAGTGCGGTCATCGGCTCTTGGAAGATCATTGAGATGTCTTTCCCGCGAAGGCGTCTGAGCCGCTCCGAGGGTGCCCCCACGATCTCTTCGTCACCAAGTCGGATGCTTCCCCCAGTGATTGCACCGCTAGGCTCTGGGACGAGACCCATCAGCGCTAACGCGGTCATGCTCTTTCCGCTGCCGGATTCGCCCACCAGACAGAGAGTCTCGCCCGCAGCCAGTTCGAGGTCGAGATCATCTACGACCGTGACCGGGCCGGACCGTGTCGAGAAGACGACCCGTAGGCCGCATACGCGCAGCAGCATTTCCTCGCTCATCGCTCTCTCAACCTCACGTTGAACGCCTCACTCAGCCCATCACCAATGAGGCTGATGCTGAGAACCGTGAAGAAGATTGCTACGCCAGGCATGGTCGTTGTCCACCAAGCTGCCAGGGCGTAATCGCGGTTCTGTCCCATCATCAGACCCCACGACATAACGTTTGGGTCTCCGAGACCAAGGAAGCTAAGGCCACTCTCGAAAAGGATTGCGTTGGCGGCCGCCAATGTAGCTGCAACAATTAGTGGTGGCAGGACGTTCGGGAGAATCACGCGCCAAATCAGCCAATTCTTACCCGCTCCGATTGAACGTGCCGCTTGGACGTAATCGAGATGACGAACACGCATGAACTCGCCGCGAGTAAGCCGCGCAGCAGGTGGCCAACTCACGACGCCGATTGAGAGAGTGATCGTTATCACGGTTGGCGAGAACAAGCTGACAATCGTCATCGCTAGAAGCAAAGGCGGTAATACCTGGAAAAACTCTGTGATCCGCATCAAGACACTATCGACCCAACCGCCATAAAAGCCACTTAGTGCTCCGACAACTACCCCAATACTCATCGTAATCGTTCCGGCACCGAGCCCCACGATCAGATCAAGTCTGCCACCGTTCAGCAATCCCGCGAGGATGTCTCGCCCGAGATAATCCGTACCGAGCGGCGCGGCGCCGAAGCCCGGCTGCGAGAATGGCCTTGAGACAATTGCGAACGGGTTCACCCGGTAGAGGAACGGGCCGGCAATGACGCACAGCAATATTATCGCGAACAGGATTAAGCCAGCAAACGCGGCCCGATTCCGCCGGAACATGCGCCATGCCTCACTTGCTCCATCGGGTGACGGTAGTGCACTAATGTCGACGGGTATGGTCATCGTCGTGAAGTCCCCCTTATGCGTGGGTCCAGTCGACGGTATGCGAGGTCGGTGAGGAGGTTGGCGATGATAACAAGCACGGCCGAAAAAAGCAGTAGCCCTAGGAGGGTCGGTGTATCCCGCCTAATGATCGAATCAAACGCGAGCCGCCCTAGGCCAGGCCAATCGAACACCGTTTCGATCAAGATCGCTCCGGCGAAGACCTGGCTGAACTGAAGGCCGATGATGGTGACGATCGGCAGGATGGCATTGCGCAACGCGTGCTTGAAGACCACCGTTCGTTCGGGAAGGCCTTTTGCGCGAGCCGTCCGTATATAGTCCGCGTCTAACGTTTCCAGCATGGTTGCCCGCGATAGCCGACTATATTGGGCAAGGAAAACGATCGAGAGCGTCACGGCTGGCAAGACCAAGTGCCGCGCAACGTCAAGAATGTGGCCGAACCAAGTCAGGTCCGGATGTGCAATATGTTCGATCCCCCCGACCGGAAAGATCGGCAGGACGGATGTGAACAGGACCAGCAGAAGTAGCCCGGTCCAAAACACGGGGGCGGAGTAACCGACCAACGAGAGTATGGTTATTGCATGGCTAAGGAGCCCCGCGGGCTTCTGGGCAGCAATAATGCCGAGCCAAGTTCCAACTGTGGCGGCCAACACGATCGCCGTGATCATCAAAAGTAATGTCGCGGGTAGGCGCTGTAGCAGAAGTTGCAACACCGGGGTGTTATAATAGAATGAGCGTCCGAGATTGCCCTCGAGCACGTGGCTCACGTAACGCCACAGCTGATCAAGGAAGCTGTGGTCGAGGCCATAGCTGATCCGCAGCTGAGCTAAGACCTGAGGACTTGCCCCTCCCATTTCGCCAGCCATTACTTGTGCGGGACCGCCGGGTGCGAGATGGATTAGAGTAAAATTCAACACTATGACGGCCAGGATCAAAAGCAGCGCATGACTGACGCGTTGGGCTATTGTGACGACGATCTCCATCGGCTCAAAATCTCCGCATCGACCAGTTATAGAGCTCTCTCATATCCTAACTCGGTGGTTCCTTGGATCATAGAAGGGCTCGAGACTGACAGTCGCTCCGACCCGTGATCCGGCAATCTCGATCTCGTAATCCGAGGCCATCAGTGCGGCCGCGGCTTCGCCGATCGAATGGGCGACGTAGCCAAGCCCGACAGCCCCGCCGAGATGGTGCCCATACGCGCCGGACGTGATGTACCCCGCGACCTGACCGTCCCGCAGGATCGGTTCGTTGTGATAGAGCAGCGGCTCTGGGTCACGCAGCTTGAACTGCACCAACCGCTTCGAACAGCCCGCTTGGCGCTTTCGGAGCACGCCCTCGCGGCCGAGGAAATCGCCGAAGCGGCTACGTGGTTTGTCCAGCTTAACCCCGAAGCCGAGCCCGGCCTCCAGAACATGATCCTCACTCGAGATATCATGACCGAAATGGCGATAGGCCTTCTCCACTCGGCACGATTCGAACGTGTGCATGCCGCACAGCCTTGCTTCCGCAGTGGTTGCCACCTCGAGGACCCGCTGCAGAACATGGCGCGCGAACTCCGTCGGGATATAGAGTTCCCATCCCAGCTCGCCTACACCGGTGATGCGGTGGGCCCGCACCCAGGTCATGCCGATATCGATCTCCTGTGCCGTGCGGAAAGGGAAAGCGCGATTGGACAAGTCGGCGCTTGTCAATCGCTCGAGGACGTCACGCGACCTGGGCCCCATGATCCCGAGCACCGCTTCGCCTGATGTGACATCGGTGACAATGCAGCGAGCCTCTGCCGGCAGATGCCGACGCAGCCAAGCGACATCACGCGTGACACAGGCCGCAGACGTCACGATGAGGAACGATGTCTCCGAGAGACGCGTGATGGTCACGTCCGCTTCGATGCCGCCACGTGGATTTAGCCACTGCGTGTAGATGATGACCCCGACGCCAACCGCGACGTTATTCGCACAGATGAGCTGCAGCGCGGTCTCGGCGTCGGGTCCTTCAACCCGGAATTTGCCGAAGGCGGACAGATCGAAGATTCCAGCCGCCTCACGCACGCTGCGATGCTCAGCTGCGGAATACGCAAACCAGTTTTGGCGCTTCCAGCTATAGATATTCTCAGGTTTTTGACCGCGCTCAAGCTCGGCTTGTGGCAGAAACCAGTTGGGCCTTTCCCATCCAGCAGTTTCTCCGAAGTAGGCGCCTCGCGCCGCCATCTGCTCGTGAAACGGCGTGTGGCGGACACCGCGGGCCGTGCTATACTGCCGGTAAGGGAAATGGTCGGCGTAGAGCAGTCCAAGCGTCTCGCTGACTCGCGCCGCGATATAGGTCTTGGTACCCTGGAATGGGTGCATCCGCCGGATATCAACGTCCCAGAGATCGAACGGAGCTTCGTCATCCACAATCCAATCTGCTAGTGCCCTGCCCGCACCGCCGGCCGATTGGATGCCCACCGAATTGAATCCGGCAGCAACGTAAAAATTCCGTAATTCAGGAGCTTCGCCAAGCAGATAACGATCATCCGGGGTAAAGCTCTCCGGGCCGTTGAAGAATGTGCGGATGCCAACCCTCTCCAGAACCGGCACGCGCTTGATCGCGGTCTCGAGGATTGGTGCAAAATGCTCGAAATCCTCAGGCAGCTGATCGAAACAGAAACTATCGGGGATGCCATCCACCGCCCAGGGTTTGGCCTTCGACTCGAAGGCGCCGAGGAGGATTTTGCCGGCATCTTCCTTGTAATAGGCGCTTTCGTCCGGAACACGAAGTGTGGGCATGTGGCGCGTGAGTTCAGGGATCGACTCGGTAACGATATAGAAATGTTCACACGCTTGCAGCGGCACGTTGACGCCTGCAAGACGCCCGACATCGCGGGCCCACATACCGGCGCAGTTCACGACTATCTCGGCCTCGATTGAACCGTCTGCGGTCAGCACACCAGTCACGCGCCCCACCGTACGCGAAATCCCGATGACCTTGACGTTTTCAAAGATCTGCACGCCATTTTGGCGGGCTCCCCGCGCCAGAGCCAGAGCGACATTGGTGGGATCAGCCTGGCCGTCGCCTGGCGTCCAGAGGCCGCCGACGATGCCGTGTAGATCAAGCAGAGGATAGGCGAGCTTGCACTCGCTGGGGGAGATAATCTCCATCTCGATGTCGTGTGTTTTGGCCATGGAGGCGCTACGCTGGAACTCCTCGAGCCGTTCGCCCGTAAGTGCTACCGCCAGCGAACCCGTACGGGAAAAGCCTGTGGCTATGCCGGTCTCTGCCTCGAGCCTTTCGTACAACTCGCCTGAATACTTCGCCAGCCGGGTCATGTTCAGCGTCGAGCGAAGCTGTGCGATCAAACCCGCGGCATGCCAGGTCGTGCCCGACGTTAATTGCTTGCGCTCCAGAAGCACGACATCCGTCCAGCCTCGCTTGGCGAGGTGATATACGACCGAGCAGCCGACCACACCGCCACCGATGACGACCACGCGTGCTTTACCAGGTAATTTAGGCATTGCGATCTTACCAGGTTATAAAAACTACTGGACAACCTACACGAAATGTGAAAATATACAATAGGAATTTCATAAATATGCAAAAAAAGGTTCATTCAGGTTCTTTGACGCGACACCGCCGTGCGGGTGCCATCATTGGCACTCAGATTCGGGATCTGCGTCGTGCTAAGGGCCTGACGCTCACTGAGTTGGCCGCCAGTATCGGCAAGTCGGTCGGGTATATCAGCCAGATCGAGCGCAATCTGTCCCCAGTCACGATATCCGCGTTGCAGGAGATCGCGGATGTGCTCCAGGTTCAGATCGGCTGGTTCTTCCAAGGGCACGGCCGTGGCTCCCCGGACGAGATCAATTTCATCGTGCGTAAGGACAATCGTCGTATCCTGACGCTGAGTGGCAGTGGCATCACCGAGGAACTGTTGTCCCCCAACCTGAGTGGCCAACTCGAAGTCATTCTAACGAGATTCGCTCCCGGAGCATCGACAGGGGAACGCGATCGCGTTCGCCGTGGTGAAGAAGCTGGGGTCGTCATGTCTGGCGCACTGGAGCTCTGGGTCGATGACAAGCGCTTTCGCCTCGAGGAGGGTGACAGCTTCTCCTTTCAGAGTGTCGGTCCGCATCGATGTCGTAACCCCGGTAGCACTCCAGCAATAGTTCTGTGGGTGATCACACCGCCGTCCTACTAGCCAATCCGGAGAAGCAAAGCATGGATAATGCAACCAGTCGAGCCGATCTGATCCTCTCTGCCGATGAGATCGTGACAGTGGACCCCCTTATGTCCACCGTAGAGGCCGTGGCGATCCAGGGTGGACGGATCCTGGCAACGGGGTCGCGTAAAGCGATGTTGGAACATGCCGACGCACACACCAAAATCCACGAGCTTCCCGGTCGCACGGTGTTTCCGGGCTTCGTCGAGGCGCACGGGCATCCCTTGCTCACGGGTCTAAGTCGCGGCGATCCCACTGTGGACATCCGCGCGGTCAATATCCCGAGCTTTGATGCTGCGATGGCGACGGTACGCCGGCGCGCAGCAAAGACCACGCCCGGCGAGTTCATTCTCTTTTTTGGCCTCGACCCTCAACTGCACGAAGGCATGCACGAACCATCTATTGATGAGCTTGATCGATTGGCGCCGGACAACCCGGTGGCGGTCCAGACGTCAAATTTCCATGTCATGTTCCTCAACCAAAAAGCCCTCACGCACTTTAATCTCACGCCACAGACGAAAGACCCGACTGGAGGCAAGATTCACCGTGCAGCCGACGGCAAGCCCACCGGTAAGCTCGAGGAAAAGGCTACCCGACTCGTGCTCGAACCCTACTGGGCGGCGTTGGGCGAGGAGCGTGCCGAGCGCGAATTCGACGTATGGCTCTGGAAGCACGCGCGGGGGGGCTACACAACCACCGCCGAACTCGGCATTTCTTCGGCGATGTTCCCACTACTGGATCGACTGCTAACGCAGCGAGACGCACCGGTCCGGATCGTCGGCTACCAGATGGCCTTACCGGACGGCGCAACGATCACGAACAGAGACCACGGCGATGATCGCTTTCGCATGGTGGGTATAAAGCTTATTGCGGACGGCTCTCCTTTTGCTGGCAATATTTGGGTCAGCCGCCCCTATCTGAATACACAAATGACGCTGAAGGGCATGGCGCTCGGCCGCGACCACACCGGGCACATGAACTGGACCCCGGAAGAGATCGGGACGATCATCGATCGCTACGCCAGCGAAGGCTGGCAGATCGCGGTGCACGTTCAGGGCGACCGCACATTCGACGTCGTCCTCGACGCATTCGAAGCGGCCATCACCCGCTACGATCTCAAAGACCATCGTTTCCGCATCGAACATTGCGCGCTGCCGCGGCCGGAACATATCGCCCGCGCCGTCAAGCTTGGCGTGACGTTCAGCTTTTTTCTGTCGCATCTGTACTACTGGGGCGAGGCATTGCGGGATGGGATGTTCGGTGAGGATCGGGCCGCACAGTACATGCCCATTGGTTCAGCATTGCGCGCGGGGATGGATCGGGTGAGCGTCCATTGCGACGCGCCGATGACCGATCCGGACGTCGTGCGATGTCTGCATCTCGCCGTCAATCGGCGGACGGAAAAGGGTGCTGTCATAGGGCCCGAGCAAACGATTCCGGTGGATGACGCCATTCGCGCCGTCACGATTCACGCCGCCTGGCAGCTACAGATGGACGATCGAGTTGGCAGCATTGAAGCAGGAAAATATGCTGATTTCACAGTCCTCGATTGTAACCCGCGCAGGATCGCTCGCGACTCAATGATGGACGTCCGTGTGCTCGAGACGTGGCTCGGCGGCAAGCGAGTTTGGCCCGAACCATGAGCGGAGCCTCCTCATCCTCGTCGGGGGGCGTCGTACCGGTGACGGTGGTCACAGGTTTCCTCGGCGCCGGCAAAACGACTTTGCTGAACCGCATCCTGCGCGAGGCACAACCCAGGCGTATCGGCGTTCTGGTCAATGATTTTGGCGATATCAACATTGATTCCCAGCTTATCGCCTCTGTCGAGAGCGATCGCATCGCGCTGACGAATGGTTGCATCTGCTGTTCGATCCGCAATGATCTGGTGAGCGCGATGGCCGGCCTCGTGCTTGACCAGCCCGGTCTCGATCACGTCGTCATCGAGGCCAGCGGCATTTCCGACCCCGTCGGGATTGCCGAAACGCTGTTCCAGCCGATGCTGACGAGTAGGCTATCTATCGACGGCATCATCGCAGTCGTGGACACCATGAATTATCCGGATTTGGACTTCGACGAGACCGAACTCGCCTTGCGGCAGATCGCGGTCGCCGACATCGTTCTTCTCAACAAGATCGACCTCGCTGTCGCTGAAAAGCTTGTCGGACTGCGAGAGGATATGCGATTGTGTTCACCTCGTGCCCGCTTCATCGAAACGTGCCATGCCGAGGTTCCGTTATCTCTTATTCTGGGTCTCGATGCTGCCAGCTATCTCGCCATCCGCCAGCAACCGAGTGCCCATCATCACGCGGACGCCGGTCATGGCTTCGTCTCAATGAGTTGGCGCTCGGAGCGCGCTGTTGATCTCAAGCGGTTCCGCGAATTCGTCCGAACTCTGCCGATCGCTGTCTACCGCGCCAAAGGTTTCCTCCATCTTGCAAGCCCGGATACGCAATGCGCCACGTTTCACCTTGTTGGCAAGCGGTCCTCGCTTGAGGCAGCGTTGACCACGTCTCCCTCGTCCCGTTCTGAACTTGTTTTCATCGCCCGGCGGAATGCCGTGAATTTCGATCATATCCGCTTAGCACTCGATCAATGCTGCACCTGAGCACTAACACCGAGTCGTTGCATCGGCGGCAGTCGTTCCGACAAACTAACGACTAAATCCAACTACATAAATAACAATAAGTGAAAAGGAGAAAACCATAATGTCCACCGTATCCAGAAGAGCATTCGTCGCAGGCACGGCCGGAGTCACTGCTGGCGTCTTGGCCGGTCTCGACCGATCTGCCCAGGCAGAACCGAAACGCGGGGGAACGCTCGTCATTGCGAGTGCCGGCGTCCCTACTCTCAACCCCGCCATACTATCGGGTGGAGGGCCTGGCCTTCCTGGCGCCCAGCTTTTTGCTTCACTACTTGAGTTCGACGACCAGTTCCGACCGCGCCCATACCTTGCTACGAGTTGGGATATGTCGGCGGACGGATTAGCGTATACATTCCACTTGGTCCCAACCGCCGTGTTCCATGATGGTGCGCCGATCACCTCGGAAGACGTTGCGTTTTCACTCGACACTGTCAGGGCTAACAGCCCATTCGGGCCGACGATGTTCGGGTCGGTCGACCGGGTCGAAACACCTGACTCGCATACCGCAAAATTCGTCATGAAGCGTCCGGACCCTGCCTTCCTATCCTGCCTTGCGCCAATCCTACTCCCCGTCCTGCCGAAGCATGTGTTCGACAAAGGGCCAATCCGCATGAATCCGGCTAATTTAGCCCCGGTTGGGTCGGGTCCGTTCAAATTCGTCGAATTTAAACAAGGGAACTACGTTATTCTAGAACGCTTTAATAATTTTTTTCGGCCGAACCGTCCGTTGCTCGACAAAATTGTGATCCGAATAATCCACGACTCAGAAACTCTCGTCCTCGCGCTGGAGAGTGGCGAGATCGACTATGTTTCCGGAGAGGGATTGCACTACAGTGACATCCTTCGCCTTCAGAAGAACAAAAAATTTGTGACGACTCGCAAAGGTTTCGAAGCCTTGGGTCCGGTTGACTACCTCCAGTTTAACTTGCGCAAACCCCCTTTCAACAAAGCTCTTGTTCGGCAAGCGATCGCTCACGCTATCGACAAGAACTTTATTGTCGACAAGCTCCAATACGGGCTGACGAAAAGACTGGATGGCCCTCTCAATCCCGAAAACCCGTTCGCATCCAAGGATCTCACCCTTTATAAATATGATCTAGAAAAGGCTAAGAAACTCCTGAACGAAGCCGGTTATCCCATGAAGGGTGACGCTCGCTTCAAGGTTACACTCGATGCTGGCCCGTTCTATCCTGACGGGTTGGTGCTCGTCGCTGATTACCTAAAGCCCCAACTCAAGCGTATCGGAATCGACGTAGAGCAGCGCACCAGCCCAGACTTCGGTACCTGGGTAAAATGGATCAGCAACTATGAGTATGACTTTACAATGAACAGCTCCTGGAACTACCCGGACCCGACCATTGGCGTGAGCCGCCTTTTCCTGTGCAACAACCAGCGCAAAGGCGTAATGTGGGCCAACAACGAAGGTTATTGCAACCCGGTAGTCGATCACCTCTTGAACACGGCGGCAAGGGAAATGCATATGGACGTGCGTAAAGAGCTATACCGGTCGTTCCAGAAAAATGTGACCACCGATCTTCCCTTCATCTGGACAACCACAGAAACATTGTACGCCGTCTTTAACAAGTCAGTCCACAATGTGCAGAACACCGTCTGGGGACCGCTGCAACCACTCGATGCGGCCTACAAGACTTGATCGTTGTTCCGGGTTGCCAGTGCGGCAGCATCGATCGCGTCCAGTAGGGCATGGGGCAGGAGTTCCCGCCGGCCGATCGCAGCCCCCCGCATGCCCCGGCGATGGGAGTTTTGAATAGCCTTATGTTCAGGCATCAATTGTCCGTCTGGTTTTGCTCATAATCCGCTCCGTTTACCACGACGGAGCGGCGCCTCTTCCAATTAAGCCGGTGGTCCCATTTTCGGGGCCCAGTTCAGCCGGCGGAGGCGAGCCTCTCGCAGCAGGAACACCCGAAAGGCGGTAACTTGCGGCCTAGCCGCACCATGCCTAGTGACGATAAACCACGACCGTCGCCCCTGTAGCCGTGTCGTGAAGAGCACCATGAGCCGGCCTGCGGCAATGTCTGTTTCAATTAATCCCATACGGCCGAGCGAAACACCCCAGCCTTGCATCGCGGCTTCAATGGAGAGTGTATAACTATCGAATTTTGGGCCTTGCGTCGCATTAACGCCACGAACCCCCGCTGCAGCGTGCCGCGCGACAAACAACGTGAGAATGCGCGTCAATCAACGTGAGTGCGCCGGGAGACCGGCAAGGAGCAGGAGGTGAAAGTCCACTACGATGAAGGAGTAGCAACCCGCATCGGCCCCGAGCCGTGCGCTGGCGTCCGCGAGGGCGTTGGCGAAGCGTCGGCAGGGGAGCGTGCAGGCCAGCCATTGAGCCGCGAAAGGATTGATGTCCCGGGTGCCGACGGTGTTCATGTACCGGAAGGCGAAATGGACGGGCGCGTTACTGCGAGCGCTCGCCCAACCCGGCGTGGTCCGAGACCCTGGCATGCACGGAAGCTCTTTGTACGGGAACTGGAGTGCGCCCCTGCGGGTGGACAGAATCAAGCTGCCGTTTTGACCGTCTGCCGGGCGTGTTGATCCTCGAACTGCACAGGGCTGAGATATCCCAGCGATGAGTGCAGCCGTTTTGAGTTGTAGACGTCGTCGATGAAGCGGGGAAGGTCGGCGGTGACGTCTTCGAACGTTTCGTAAGCGGCCAGGTAGACGGCTTCGACCTTCAGCGTCTTCATGAAGCTTTCCGCTTTGGCATTATCGTATGGATTGCCACGGCGGCTCATCGAGCCCGTCAGGCCATGGTCCTCCAGCAGCGTGCGATACACCTCCGATGCGTATTGCGACCCACGATCGGAATGGTGAATGCAGCCTTTTGGTGGAGCCCTGTTCCTGATCGCTGCCTTCAAAGCTGCGACGGCAATCCGGGCATCCATGGAGCGGCTGATCGCGTAGCCCACGACTTTGCGCGACCAGGCATCCAGGATGGCCGCCAGGTAGACGAAGCCGCCCGGAATGGCCACGTAGGTCAGGTCCGCGACCCAGATCTGGTTCGGGCGATCGGGAACGACGCCTTTGGCCAAGTCGGAGTAGATCGGCCCGGCATGGTCGCTGTCGGTCGTCACAACGTAGCGCCGCCGCTGTTTTGGCTGCAAATCGTGTTCCCGCATCAGGCGCCGGAGCCTTTTGCCGTTCACCACGACGCCCTGATGGCGCAGCGCTGCCCCGACCCGGCGATAACCATAGCACTCGAACTCATCGCAGATCGCGCCGATCCGAGCGAGAAGTCCATCGGCGGGCAGTGTGGCTGGCGGCGCGTCGTAGAAGGTGGATCGCGTGAGCCCCATCAGCTCACACCCCCTGCTGACGGAGATGCCACGGGGCCGGCGACGACGGAGGTGCTCGCGCTTCTCGGCCGGGGAGCATGCTTCAAAGCCCCCTTTAGCAGCTCGATCTCGAGCGCCTGACGACCGACCAGGCGCTCAAGGGCGGCGATCTTGGCTTCGTATTCTTGCATCAGGTCGGCCGCTTGCACGTTGAACCGCGCCGGGTTTTCCGGAGGCCATTTTGTTTGAGTCAGGCCACCATAGCCAGCTCGTTCAGTTGTTCATAATAGTGCGCCTCGGCCTCGGCCGGTGGGATGTTGCCGATCGGCTCGAGGAGACGCCGGTGGTTCGCCGCACGTTATGCAGAGCTAGGCGATGTGGCTCGCGAACCGGCTCCGGCCATAGCTCGGGAGCCAGCCGTCGCAGCCGCTGTCAATACTATTACGGGAGCGGCTTTGGTAGTTACCGGAAATGTTTCGCCTCCACTAGGTGGCCGCGCCAGGGACCGCGGTACGGCTCCGTCACCTTAAGCGGTGGGAACTTACCCACCTGACCAAGTTGGTGGCCGCAGAGGAGCTCGGCTAGCCGTTGTAGGGTGGCCGGCTCCGGCTCCGCGTGATAATACTTGTTGACTTGCTCGACCGATACCACCGGACTGAGTTTGTTTTACCGGAGGCCTTTTGGGCCGCGCCAAGTTGCACGTTCGCCGGCTGGACTACGTTCTTATGCTTCGGTTCTAGCGGCGGGAACTCGCGGACCAGCCAGCA
>NZ_JAIMBZ010000060.1:0-1046 GCF_025499445.1 Acidiphilium sp. AL | reverse complement strand
GCTGCCTTCAAAGCTGCGACGGCAATCCGGGCATCCATGGAGCGGCTGATCGCGTAGCCCACGACTTTGCGCGACCAGGCATCCAGGATGGCCGCCAGGTAGACGAAGCCGCCCGGAATGGCCACGTAGGTCAGGTCCGCGACCCAGATCTGGTTCGGGCGATCGGGAACGACGCCTTTGGCCAAGTCGGAGTAGATCGGCCCGGCATGGTCGCTGTCGGTCGTCACAACGTAGCGCCGCCGCTGTTTTGGCTGCAAATCGTGTTCCCGCATCAGGCGCCGGAGCCTTTTGCCGTTCACCACGACGCCCTGATGGCGCAGCGCTGCCCCGACCCGGCGATAACCATAGCACTCGAACTCATCGCAGATCGCGCCGATCCGAGCGAGAAGTCCATCGGCGGGCAGTGTGGCTGGCGGCGCGTCGTAGAAGGTGGATCGCGTGAGCCCCATCAGCTCACACCCCCTGCTGACGGAGATGCCACGGGGCCGGCGACGACGGAGGTGCTCGCGCTTCTCGGCCGGGGAGCATGCTTCAAAGCCCCCTTTAGCAGCTCGATCTCGAGCGCCTGACGACCGACCAGGCGCTCAAGGGCGGCGATCTTGGCTTCGTATTCTTGCATCAGGTCGGCCGCTTGCACGTCGTCATCCAAGGCACCAGCCTCGAACTTGCCGACCCAGATACGGATCAGCTGCCGGGAGATGTCGTGCCGCTTGGATAGCGCGTGCAGCGTCTCGCCCGCGATGAACTCCTCGGCAACCTGCCGTTTAAATGCGGCGCTGTGGGATCGGTGTCTCGTCATGGCTTCCATTCTCCAGAAGCCCGGTAGCGGGGGTCAATTCAAATCGCCCAATCTGTCCACCCGCAGGGGCGCACTCCAAATGGGGGTCGCGGTTGGACGCGATTTGACACTGCTGGCCGCGACCGGGCTGGTAATCGAACAGCACGATCGCCTCCCGGCTGTCCTCAGCGCTGCGATAGCCCCACATATAGGATTTGGTCTGCGCCTGGCGCGCGTTCTCTTTCAGGACCTGGACCCAGGTTTCGTC
>NZ_JAIMBZ010000006.1:0-136021 GCF_025499445.1 Acidiphilium sp. AL | reverse complement strand
AGGCCGCATCGTCCATCCCGATCCCCTCGCCCGCACCGCTCTCCACCAAAACCGAATGCCCATGCGCCCGCAACTCCCGTACCGACGCAGGCGTCAGCCCAACACGATACTCATGGTTCTTGATCTCCCGAGATACGCCTACATGCATTGGACTTCTCACTGCAATTGATTATTCCAGAGGTATATGAAACCTATGGACCTTGTTCATCTAGCCGCTGCCCGCAAGGCCACTCAACAGACTTCAATGGGTCCAGTTTCGGTCGCGACCGAAGCGGCAAGGCTGGCTCCATCGTCTGGCGGATGTGGGCCTATCGCATCGCTTTCAGCGCTTCTAAAATAATAACGGCTCTCTATCCGAATCGACACCGAGGCACAGCGGGACAAGCCTGCCTCCAATAACCAGGGAACACCGGACGCACCCTAAAATCCGCAAGGAGGTAGATCCATGCTCAGAGTCATCATTGGTCTGGGAATCCCGTTCACGGCGATCGTTGTCCTGCTTCCCGTCATCAATCTCGTTCAGTTCACGATCTGGAACATCCCGTTTCTCTATTTATGGTTGTTCGCCTGGTTCGTGCTGACATCGGTCTGCCTTGCCATCTGCTGGTTTAGCTTCGACCAGCACCGCAACGAAAATTCGTGAGGGAGATACTCGATGGCAACCGCGGTCTTCGGCCTCCTGATCCTGTTTTCCCTCATCGTCGCGTTCGCCGCCAAACGCGGCCACAATGTCCGCGACCTGCACGAGTATTTCATCGCATCCCGGCAATTCGGCAGCTATCTCCTGTTCTTTCTGGCCGCCGGCGAAATCTACAGCATCGGCACGATGATCGGCTTTCCCGGCGGAATCTACGCCAATGGCCCGACCTACGGAATCTGGTTTCTTGGTTATATTCTGCTGGCCTACCCGGTCGGCTATTTTCTCAACCCGTGGATCTGGCGCGCCGGGCAGGTCTATGATGCCGTGACGTTACCCGACCTGTTCAAAGGTCACTTCAACAGCCGCGCGCTTGAACTGACGGTCACGATCACCGCGATCATCTTCCTGATTCCCTGGGGAGAGCTGCAATTCACCGGATTGATCGTCGCGCTGAACGGGCTGGGCTGGCATTTCGACCCGCTCGTCCTTTCTCTGATCGCGGCGGGGCTGGCCTTCGCCTATATCGCCGCTTCGGGTATCCGTGCACCCGCCATGGTATCCATCGTCAAGGACACGCTCCTCGTTCTCGCCCTGATCGTCACCGGCGTGGCCGCCGCGTCGGCGACCGGGCTCGCGCATGTTTTCCAGGCGGCCAGCACGCATGTACATAACCACATGACCCCAACCGGAGAACGCTTCGCGATCAGCACGATCGTGTTTCAGGCGCTTGGATTCTACATGTTTCCCTTCGCCATCCCGAATATCTTTACCGCGCGGAACGAACAGACGATCCGGCGGACTCAGATCTTCATGCCGCTCTACATGCTGATGTATCCGTTTCTCGTCGTCGCCGCCTATTATGCGCTCGATCAGCACTTCAAGCTGGCGTCCCCGAACGATGCGTTCATGGCGGCGGCGGTCAATTTGCTGCCCGGCTGGCTGCTCGGTCTGGTCGCGGCCGGCGCATCGCTGTCCGGCCTCGTCGTGCTGGCCGGCCTCAGCCTCGCGATCGGGCCTCTGGTGTCGCGGAATTTACTGCCTCATCTGTCGGAGCAACGCCAGCGCTCCGGTGCTCAGATCGTGATCGTCGTCTATCTCGCCCTTTCGATCCTGTTCACCCTGGCGACACCGTCCTTGATGCTGACCTTGATCAACACGGCGTATTTCGGGATCACTCAGTTCCTACCCGGCATTCTGGCGATCATCTTTTTCCGCCGCGTCGATGCGCGCGCCGTGATGGCGGGAATCATCGTCGCGGACGCGCTCGCGATCGGTCTCTATCTCATGAACGTCTCGCTCGATGGCTGGAATCTCGGTTTCGCCTGCCTGCTTCTGAATATCGCCATTGTCGTCCTGGGAAGTATTCCGGCGCGCCGCCGAACCGACCTGATCCCCGTCGCTGAACGGATGCCGCAATGAACCCGAAGACCGAAACGATCATCCTGCGCGCGCGGCGCATCGTCACGATGGACCCTGCCAATCCCGTTGCAACCCATGCCGCCATCCGCGACGGCCGGATTCTCTCGGTCGGCGATCTCGACCGGGTGCGCCGCTATGGCGATGCGCCGGTGGATGAACGTTTCGCCGATAAGGTGCTGATGCCCGGCCTCGTCGAAGGCCATTGCCATGTCATGGAGGGCGGGGTCTGGGCTTATCCCTATGTCGGTTATTACGACCGGGTCGACCCCGCCGGCAAAACCTGGCCCGGATTGCGCGACATCGGCGGCGTGATCGAACGGTTGCGCGCGGCGGAGCGAGGGCTCCCTCCGGGAAAACCACTGCTGGCCTGGGGCTTCGACCCGATTTTTCTCGGCGCGCGGCGGATGAATGCCGCCGACCTTGATGCAGTCTCGCCGGATCGGCCGATCCTGGTGATGCATGCGAGCTTCCATGTGCTGAACGTCAACTCCGGGTTGATGGCGCGCGCCGGTATCGGGCCGGATACCCAGGTCCACGGCGTTCTGCGCGACGCCGCCGGGCAGCCCACCGGAGAGTTGCAGGAAATGGCCGCCAAATTCATGGCGCTCCGGGTCGCCGGGACGGAGTTCTGGCGGGCCGCGACCATGCCCGGCGCGCTCGACCGCTTCGCCGCCTCGGCGGTGCGCGCGGGCGTGACCACGGTCACCGATCTCTATAACGAGCTTCCTGATGAAACCGTCGATGCCTATCGCACGGCGACAGCAGACCCCGCGTTTCCCGTTCGCCTGGTGCCCGCCTATAATCCCTCCGGGCTTGCGCCGGAACAAGCGGTGCAGAGGCTTGCCGAGCTGCGCGCGCATAATACCGAGCGGCTGCGCTTCGGTCTGGTGAAGCTGATGACCGATGGATCGATCCAGGGCTTTACCGCCCGGCTGAAATGGCCGCATTATTTCAACGGACGACCGAACGGTTTGTGGAATCTCACCCCGGACATGCTGTATTCCTATCTTTCGGCTTTCCATCGGGCTGGATTTCAGGTCCACACCCACGCCAATGGCGACGAAGCCTCCGAAGTCACGCTTGAAGCGCTGGAGCGGGTTCTCGCGGAAGCGCCGCGCTTCGGCCATCGGCACACCATCCAGCACTGTCAGATGGCAGACGCCGCGCAATTTCGCAAAATGGCCGAACTCGGCGTCTGCGCCAATCTGTTTTCCAACCACATCTATTACTGGGGCGACGCGCACTACACGGAAACCATGGGGCCGGACCGGGCGGAGGCGATGGATGCGGTTGGCACCGCCCTCGCCGCCGGCGTTGCCTCCGCGATCCATTCCGATGCGCCGATCACGCCGCTCGCCCCGCTCTTCACGGCGTGGTGCGCGATGGAGCGCCGCACCGCGTCCGGGCGCGTTCTCGGAGCGAACAACCGCATCAGCCGTCAGCAGGCGCTCACTGCGATCACCCTCGGCGCTGCCTATACGTTGAAGCTCGATCATGACATCGGCAGCATCCAGACCGGCAAGCAGGCGGATTTCGCGGTGCTGGAAGACGACCCGACGGACGATTCGCTGCCCCTGAAGGAGGTACGGGTCGCAGGCACCATAATCGGCGGCCGATACCACTCTGCCCCCGCCACCGGATGACTGCGATGCCGCCCATCGGCGTCACGTTGATCGGCGGATTTCTTGGCGCCGGCAAGACCACGCTGGTCAACCATATCCTGCGGCACGATCCGCGCCGGAGGATCGGCGTGCTCGTCAATGATTTCGGCGCCATCAACATCGATGCCGATCTGATCGCATCGCGCGACGGCGATGCGATCCGGCTGACCAATGGCTGCCTCTGCTGCGGCATCGGCGACAGCCTGTCGCGCGCGCTGATCGACATGCTCGCGCAACCCATTCGCCCCGACCATCTGCTGATCGAGGCGAGCGGCGTCGCCGAACCCTGGCGGATCGCCGAGCTGATTTGCGCGGCCCCTGAGTTCGCTCCGCCGATGACGCTGGTGGTGGTGGACGGGTCGCGAATTCAAACCCAGCTCGCCGACCGCTATATCGGCGATCTCGCGCTCAGCCAGATCGAATCAGCCGACCTGCTGATTCTGAACAAGATGGATCTGGTGCCCGCACAAGGAGATCTTATCGCGTGGATGCGAGAAACCTGGCTGGGAAAGCGCTTCGCTATTAGCGAACACGGTGCGATTGATCCTGAATTGCTCAGCGCTGACCACAACCCATCCCGATTCCGCGCCGTGCGCGCACCGGCCCCGGCCGCCACGGATCGCTTCGTCGGTCTGCGCTTCGTCACAGACGTGCCTTTCGACGCAGGGCGTTTGCACGCCGCGATGGCGGCGATGCCGCCCTGGATTCTTCGGTTGAAGGGGATCGTCACTCTCGCCGGCGAGGTTGCGCCGCAAAGCCTGCAATTCACCCCAGGCCGATGGAGCATGACGGCGCTTCATGATCGGGCGGCACCTGCCGGCAGCCGGATCGTCGCAATCGGCCATCGCGATCGCGCCGATGCGAATGCGCTGGACCGCCTGCTGACCGATGCATTGCAAACCGCCGATCTACAAACTTCTCGTTAGTTTCTGGTTAACGCGCTACGCATGGAGCAGGGCGGCCAGCTTGCGGATTCCCGTATCGATCTGATTTGCCGCGATTGAGGAATAGCCGAGCCGGAAGAACGGGCACGGTGCGGGCGGCGTATCGAAGAAAACATCGCCCGGCTCGATCAGAACGCCTGCCCGCCGTGCCGCCTCGGCGAGCCGCCTCGTATCCAGTCCCTCCGGTCCCTCGATCCACAGACTCGAGCCGCCTCGTGGCTGTTGAAAGCGCAATTCGGGCACGTGTCTGGCAAGTGCCGCCGTAAGAACCGCCGCGCGCTCCGCCAGCACGGCTGTCAGCCTGCGGATCAGCGCGTCGTGATGTCCAAGGGCGAGAAACAGAGCGGCGGCACGCTGATTATTCGCGGGCGGATGCCGGACCATGAGCCGGCGCAGCGCGCGGCATTCGGTGATCAATTCGGGCGCACCGACGACATAGCCGATTCGCAAGCCGGGAGCCAGGCTCTTCGACAGACTGCCCACATAGACGACCCGATCCGACCGATCGAGGCTTTTCAAGGCCGGCGTCGGAGAGCCGTCGAATTTCAATTCGCTCTCATAATCGTCTTCAATGATGATCATGTCGTGGCGTTCGGCATGATCGAGCAGAGCCTCGCGCGTGGCGAGGGGCAAGGTCGACGATGTCGGGCATTGATGGCTTGGCGTGAGATACACCAGCCCGCAATCGGCCAGACTCTCATCGATGGCGATCCCGTCCCGCGTCAAAGGCAATGCGCGAAGAGCCGCACCGCGCATCGTGAAAATATTGCGCGCATCCGGGTAGCCCGGATTTTCGATGCCGACGATCTTTCCGGGCCGGACCAGCAGCTCGGCGAGCATATAGAGCGCATGCTGCGCACCGATCGTAATCATGATCTGATCGGCCGCGACAAAAATACCCCGCCTTGGCAGGATGCGCTGCTGGAGTTGTTCGATCAGCATCGCGTCATCGCCGTCGATCATGTCGGCGGACCAGTCGCGGATCGCCAGTACTGCCAGCGCGTTCCGGCTGCATTCGCGCCAGTCCGCCGTTGGAAACAACGCGGGGTCGGATTGGCCATAGATGAACGGATACGGATAGGTATACCAGTCGGGCGGCTTCTGAATATTACGCTGATCGATAAAATGACCGCTCAGCTTCGTCGACCAATTTGGCCGGACGGAAGAAGCGGCGGTATTGTCTTGCCGCAACGATGCCTTGGCGATTATTCGGTCGGCAACATCGCTGGATACGACATAACCGCTCCGCGCATGGGCGACGATGAACCCCTCGTCGACCAGTTGCCGGTAGGCCAGCGTGACTGTGTTGCGCGCGACACCGAGATGTCTGGACAATGCGCGGCTGGACGGCAATCGCGTCGCCGCGCGCAAATGTTTGTCCAGGATCGCGGTCACCAGCGAACGCCGGATCTGCAGCTGGAGCGACGCATCGTCGCGTGGGTCGAGCGCGAATAGCGGGTGCCAGAGTATCTGCCGGGGTTTGGGCCTGGGAGAGCCATCGTCGATCGGCGGCGATCGCTTCCTCGAATGCATAGGATGGTTCTCCCGACTTGCCCGCATATCGCAATCAAGCAAAATAGGTGCCATCTGCGCTCCTCAAACCACGTTGCGCGGATTATTCGCGACACCAGCACCGGCCGACGAAGCAACGACGTTATGTTCCAGCTCTTCCAGAGTCTTGCCACGCGTCTCCACCGTCGAGGTCAATTCGACGGCCACGCCGATGAACGCGACAACGGCAATGATGATGAAACTGGTCGCCAGACCATAGCGATGCAGCAGCACGGGCAATGCGTAAACACCCACCACGCCACCGAAAAACCGCGATACCGCCTCGACAGTCGCGGCCCCGGTTGCCCGCAATTCGATCGGATACTGCTCGGCCAGGGACATTTTGAGTGCCGGAAAGGCACCCGTGCCAAAGAACGACATGACGCAGGCATAAAACACCGTTCCGATGATTGAACCGGGGATGCCGAACAGCAAAGCCCCGGTCCCGGCGGCGCCCATGAAAATCACATAGGCAGCGCGCCGGCCCAGCCGTTCGGCAACCCAGCCATTCGCCAGCTTGCCCGGAATCGCCGCGCCGGTAATGATCGCCGTGAAAATGAGAGAAGTCGCGAACTTGTAGCCGTGGGCGACGAAAATCGTCGGCATGTAGCTCATCACGACATAAAACATGAAAAACACGCCGGTGGCCGAAACGCAGCGGGCAATCGTGCGTCCGATCAGGCGCGGACCGAACAATTGCGCAAAACCGGCCGCGCGGCCTGCCGGCAAAGTCATGCCGGTTTGCGCCACCGGGGCAGGTAATTGTTTGCCGGTCAGCCTTATCGCTTCGGCCTCCATCGTCGCCACGATCGTCTCGGCTTCCGCCATGCGCCCCTTGCGCGCGAGCCAGCGCGGGCTTTCCGGCAACAGCCAATAGACGAACCAGGCATAGATGATCGGGCTTGCCGCGATCATGAAAAATATCCGCCAGGACACCGTCGGGCTGAAATGGGGAAACACGACGAAACCAAGCAGAGGCGCCACGAAATAACCTACCGAAAGGCAGGCATCCATGAAGCCGTTGAACATGGTGCGATGGTTTTTGCGGACAAATTCACCGACGATCGCATATGGCAGGGGAAAAATCGCACCCATGCCCAATCCGGCAAGAAACCGGACGCCGAGAAGAACGTCGTAGCTAGGCGCCAATCCGCAAAGGAAGGTAAACAGACTATACCAGATGATCCCCCCGATCAGGATTCGCTTGCGTCCGAACCTGTCGGCGAGGCGGCCCGCGGGGATCAGGCCGATCACCACACCGAATGTCTGGAAGGCGACCAGGGCGCCGACATCGCCCGGAGTCAGATGCAATGTCGCGCGCAGCGCCGGAAGCGATACGCCGAGCGAGCCGATGCTGAGCGCCTCGGTAAACCAGGCGAGCCCGGCGACGATCACGATGCGCCAGGTCAGCCAGGTGACCGGCAACCGTTCGAGGCGCGATGCGATCGTTTCCTGAGCGGCGATTTTGTCTGCGACGTTTATGGTCATTGTCGTTCCCTCCTCAAAACCCCGGCTGAGAGCCGCGAGTTACGCGCTACGCGGTATCGTGAGCGTATATCGGCAGCCGAGCGGACAAAGCGTCGGCGATAACCCGTGGCGTATCGACAACGGTGACGCCGGCTGCCTCCAGGGCGGCGCGCTTGCCGGCATAGCTTCCGGCATTGCCCGCGACGATCGCGCCGGCATGGCCCATGCGTTTGCCTTCCGGCGCGGCGCGACCGGCGATGAACGAGACGACCGGCTTCGTCATCGTAGCCGCATAGGTCGCGGCGGTTTCCTCCATCGATCCGCCGATCTCGCCGACCAGAACGACGGCATCGGTGCGGGGATCTTGGTCGAGGGCGCGCAATGCATCCTCGGTCGTCGTGCCGATCATCGGGTCGCCGCCGATGCCGATGAAGCTCGACTGACCGAATCCCGCACGCGTCAGATTGAGGCAGATCAGCGTGCCGAGACTGCCACTTCTTGAGATCACGCCGATCCGGCCCGGCTGGAAAACATTCGTGTTGTGGCCAGGCATGATGCCGACAAAAGCTTCTCCGGGCGTCACCAGGCCGGCGGTGTTCGGCCCGACGATGCGGCAATCGGCTGCTGCCGCGCGCGCAAAAATCGTCAGCATGTCGTGCGTCGGCACATGCTCGGTGAGAACGACAAGTCCGCGCACACCCGCTTCGATCGCGTCGAGCGCCGCGTCACGCACGGCGGCGGGTGGAATGAACATCACCGCGATATCGACCGGCATCCCCGCGAGTGCGGCTCGCGCCGAGGCAAAGATCGGCAGGCCGAGATGGGTTTCGCCGGCGCGCTTCGGGCTGACGCCCGCGACGATTTGCGTGCCCGTTTCCAGCATCCGCTCGGTCCAGAAACTGCCCTGGCTTCCGGTCAGGCCCTGAACCAAAATCCGGTCGGTTCGGCGAATGATGGGAAACATCGTCATTGTGCCGCCTCGATTGCCGCGCACACGGCATCTTCCATGAAATCGAAAGGATCGACCCCCAGCTCCCGCCGGACCAGGGCAACGGCTTCGTCTTCGCCGGTGCCATGAACCGAGAAGAACACCGGCACGTCCGGCTTGAGCCGGTTCCAGGCTTCGGCGACGCCGCGCGCCATAACATCGGTCCGCGCGAAGGCACCGCAGAAATTGACGACGAGCGCCCGAACGCGCGGGTTTTTCAGCAACAGCGCAAGCGCCGGTTCGGCTTTCGTGTAGGCGTCGCCGCCGATTTCCAGAAAATTCGCCGGTCTGCCGCCATAATGCCGCACGACATCCATGGTGGTCATGGTCAGGCCGGCGCCGTTGGCCAGAATGCCGACCGATCCATCAAGTTCGATGTATTTGAGCCCGAGCGCCGCGCCTTCGGTTTCCAAAGATGTTGCCGGGTCCGCTTGCGCCACCGCGGCAAGCGATGTCTGCCGGAACGCAGCGGCATCGTCGAGGGTGAATTTACAATCGAGCGCCACCAGCTTCCCGTCATTCAACTGAGCCAGAGGATTGATCTCGATCAGTTCCGCATCCGTCTCGCGATAACGCCGATACAGCCTGACCAGAATATCGGCGATCGCAGGAGCGGCGTCGCCGAGTTCCAGGCCGTCGAGCATGGCGGTTGCATCGGCGGTATCGAACCGATCGGGAGACGTGACCAGATGGCGCCTGATCGCGTCCGGCCGCGTCGCGGCAAGTTCCTCGATATCCATGCCGCCCTCGGCCGCGAACAGAACAAGCGATGCCCGTTCGCGCGGCGCATGCAGAATTGCCGCATAGAACTCGCGCGCAATGGGTGCACAGGTCTCGACCAGCACCGCCCCCACGCGGTGGCCGGAAATCGCCATGCCGAGGATCGACTGCGCAACCTCTCTGGCCTGTGCGGGCGACTCCGCCACGCGAATGCCGCCTGCCTTGCCGCGCTTGCCTGTTGGCACCTGGGCCTTGATCACGCTCGGCCCGAGCCGCTCCACCGCAATCGCCGCTTCATCCGCATCCCGGCACAACACGCTATCGAGCAGCTTAATTCCAGCGGGACCGAGAATGAGGGTTTTCGCATCATGTTCGAGGAGATTCATGATTGGAACCTCATCGCCCGTACCGTGCCCAATATTTGCCGAACAGATCGGCCTCGGACGGTCTGTCCTCGGCAATCGGCGTAACCAGATGGGTGATATTCAGAAAATGGCGATAGTTCAGATTCTCGCTGATCGAATTCTTCTGCCACGATCCGCACCCCATGCTGAGGGTGAAATTCAGCCCGCTGTCGAACCCGCCGCCATTACCGAAAGTATGCCCGAAATTGACCAGAACCCTTACCACGTCGAGCGATTCGGCAAGCCGCGTTGCCCGTTTCAAGTCCTTGGTGTGAATGCCGCAGGAATGCCCGCGTCCCTGATAGTCGAGGATACGGCGGACGGTGCTCATCGCCTGCCCGATATCACTCGCCCGATAAACCGCGAGGACGAGCGATAGTTTCTCGCCGGAAAACGGATGCTCCGGTCCGCATCCGGTTTCCTCGACCATGAAAAACCGGGCCTGCCGCGCTTCCTCGGGAAGGTCGAATTCGCGTGCGAGAATTTCGGCATCGCGCGCGATCAACGAGCGATTGAGTTTGCCGCCTTGCCACAGGATCGATTGAATCCGGGCCGCCTCCGCCGGTGTGCATAAATACCCCCCTGCGCGACGAAGCGCCGCCAGGGCCTGGTCATAAACCGCGTCCACGATGATCAGGGCATTTTCCGACGAACAGGACGTGGAATTATCGAATGTCTTCGAAGCGGTGATCTTGCGGGCCGCATCGTCAAGATCGGCGGTCTCATCGACAATGACCGGAACATTGCCCGCACCGACGCCGATCGCCGGCGTGCCGCTGCGATAGGCACGCCGGACATTGTCCTGAGAGCCGGTGACGACCACGAGGTCGGCCGCCTCCATCAGGGTCTGGGTCATCTGTTTGGAGGCCGGCGCCGGCAGCACCTGAACCAGGTCGGGCGGAGCACCGATCCGTGCCAGTTCGGCACGCATGGCGGCGACCGTCTCCGTCGTCGTCACCAGCCCGGTCGGCGATGGCGCGATGATGATCGCGTTGCGGCCTTTGATCGCCATCATCGCCTTGTTCACCGCCGTCGCGGATGGATTGGTCGATGGAGTCACCGCGGCGACGACACCGATCGGCTTGGCGAACTTGACGATGCCGAGCGTCCTGTCCTCCTCGATCATGCCGACCGATTTCGCCCGCAGCAGGTCGCGCAGCGTGCCGAACGTCTTGCGCTGGTTCTTGATGATCTTGTCGGCAACGTTGCCGATCCCGGTATCGCGTACCGCCAACTTGGCCAAGGTTTCGGCCCGATCCGGCCGATAGAGCGACCAGGCAACGGCGATGACGAACTCGTCGGTGCGATCCTGATCGGCGCCGGCGATCGCCGCCATCGCACGGCGTGCATTGGCGACCAAGTGTTCGACGAGCCCCGTCACGCCGTCTGTTTCGATATTCGCTGCAACTTGATCCATTCCTTGCGTTTCCCCGGTCGTTGAATTCGCGTCAGGCAGGCGCGGGTGGCATGGCGGTAACGATGCGGGCCAGCGCGATCGAGGCGAGTTTCGCCTCCACCGGATCGGCCCGCGAGGTTAGAACGATCGGCACGGTCGCACCCAGAACGAGTCCCGCGGCCGTTGCATTCAGCAAATGAACCAGCGCCTTGAACAGCGCGTTGCCGGTCTCGATATTTGGCACGACCAGAATATCCGCCCGCCCGGCAACCGCGTCGTGCTCCAGTCCCTTGAGCGAAGCGGATGCCGCCGACAGAGCGACATCGAGCGCAAGCGGCCCGGCAATGCTGCACCCCGAAGCCTCCGCCTCGTCGCGGAAGCTGGCGACGAAATCACCGGCCGCCACGGAGGACGGCATTGCCGGGTTGATCACCTCGCTCGCGGACAGCATCGCAATGCGCGGATGCGCGATGCCAAGGGCGCGGGCGACGCGAATCGCATGGCGGACGATCTGCACGGTCGTTTTGCGATCGGGTGCAACGTTGAGCGCCGCGTCGGTAATCAGCAAATCGCGCGCCCTGCCTGGCCAGCGCATGGCGAACACATGAGAGAGCCGGTCGCCACGCCGCAATCCCGTCACCGGATCGAGAACCGCGCGCATCAACGCGTCGGTATGCAAATGCCCCTTCATCAGGATTTGGGCGGTGCCTTCAGCGACCAGGGCAACCGCGATGCGGGCGGCCTCGGCCTCGTCCGCGGCCGGCACGATGCGGCAATTGGCAAGGGAAAGCCCGTGGCGCGGCATCGCCGTGGTAAGCCAGCCGGCATCGCCGACCAGGATCGGCTCGATCAGATCGAACGCTGCCGCCCAGGCGACGCTTTGCAGCACGTGCTCGGCATGGGCGGCGGCAATCGCCATCGGGGCAGGCCCCAGCGTTTTGGCGTGCAGCAGAAGCGCCGGCGAACAGAGATATCCGCCCGCAAGGGGAACCGGCGGGGCATCGCCGGTTGGCGTGGAGAACGGTTCTGTCGAATGCGAATCCATGCTCCGTATGCCCCGCCGCTCGGTCAGGCCACCGTGTATTCGGAGTATTTCTCAAGCATCCGCTTCGGCTTCGACAGCGCATCACGACGGAACGGATCGCCAAGCTCCTGCGTGACCATCATTTCCAGGATCGTCGTCTTGCCGTCGCGCTGCGCCCGGCAGGCCGCTTCCAGCGCACCGCCGACATCGGAAACCCGGTCGATCACCTGACCTTCGGCACCCATCGCGCGCGCGATCGCGGCGAAGCTCGGGTTCTTCAGATCGGTGCCGACGAAGCGGCGCGCATAGAAATCGACCTGGTTCTTCTTCTCGGCACCCCATTGACCATTGTTGAAAACCACAGCGGTCACCGGCAGGTTTTCCCGCAAGGCGGTGAGAATTTCGCCGAAGCTCATGGTCCACGCGCCATCCCCGGCATAGGCGATCGCCGGGCGCTCCGGTGCGGCCGCCTTGGCGCCAATAGCAACCGGGAACGCATAGCCGCAATTGCCGAAGCTCATCGCCGCGAGCATGCTGCGCGGACGATCGAAGCGCAGATAGCTGTTCGAGACCGAGCAGATATTGCCGATATCGGTGGACACCATTGCATCCTTCGGCATCGCATGTTCGAGTTCGCGCAGCATCTGGCGTGGATGCATCCGCGAACCATCGCTGCCGACATCGCGGCTGAAATCGTCGGTCTCCTGGGTCCAGCGCGTCAGTTCATCCTCCCAGGCCGCCTTCTCGTCACGAATCGTCGCGAGCCGCTGCTCACGCGACTTACTGCCGGCCAGAGACCGATTGCCAAGCGCCTCGGTCAGCGCTTCCGTGACCTCACCGGCATCACCGCACAGCCCGACCGAGATTTTCTTGACCAGGCCGAGCATTTTCGGATCGGCGTCGATCTGGATGATCTTCGCGTTGCGCGGCCAGTAGTCGAGACCGTGTTGCGGCAACGTGCCGAACGGCCCGAGGCGGGTGCCGAGCGCCAGCACGACATCGGCGCGGGCGATCAGCTTCATCCCGGCTTTCGAGCCCTGATAGCCCAGCGAACCGGCCCAGAGCGGATGGCTCGCCGGGAAGCTGTCGTTATGCAGGTAGCTCGTCACCACCGGCGCACCGAGCAGTTCGGCAAGTGCGATGCACGCTTCGGCACCATCCGCCGCGATCACACCACCACCCGCGACGATAACCGGGAATTTCGCCTGCGCCAGCAACTCGGCTGCCTGCGTCAGGCTCGCCCGGCCGCCCGCGCCGCGCTCGATCCTGATCGGCTCGGGAATGTCGTAGTCGTGATTGGCATAAAAATAATCGCGTGGGATGTTGAGCTGGGTCGGCCCAAGATCCAGCATCGCGCGATCGAAGCAGCGCGCGGTGATTTCCGCCATGCGGCGCGGATGATTTACGTGCCCCTGATATTTCGTGATTTTCGAGAACACCGGAAGCTGATCGGTTTCCTGAAAACCGCCAAGCCCCATCGACAGTGTTCCCGATTCCGGCGTGATCGCGACCACCGGGCTATGCGCCCAGTAGGCGGCGGCGATGCCGGTCACGAAATTGGTGATGCCCGGCCCGTTCTGCCCGATGCACACGCCATGCTTGCCGCTGATTCGCGCATAGCCATCGGCCATGTGCGCGGCACCTTGTTCATGAACCGTCGGCAGGAAGCGAATTCCAGCCGCGGGAAACAAGTCGAGTGCGTCCATGAAGGCCGACCCGACAATGCCGAATACATTTTTGACCCCCTGAGCAACCAGGGTTTCAACAAAAGCCTCGCTTGCCGTCATTTCCGTCATTTGGTGTCTCCGTTAGTGCCGCCCATCCACTGGTCCGGCATCGATAAAGCCATGGTCAATCGAAGGTGAAACTTTCCCCTAGCGCCCGCGCCGCAACCAGCAACGCACCGCGATGGCGATAGGCATCCGTGCTCGGCATCCGGGCGGCGGGCGCCTGAATGGCGATGCCCGCGGTGATTTCCCGTCGGGCGTTGAAGATCGGCGCCGCAAGACAGACCACGCCGAGCAGATATTCCTCGCGATCGACCGACAATCCTTCCCGGCGGATGCTGTCGATTTCCGCTTCAAGCCCCGAAAGCGTCGTGATCGTGTGTGGCGTGACGGGTTGCAGATCGAGCCGCGAAAGCATCGATGCGCGTTGGCGTTCGGGCAGGAAGGCGAGAAACAATTTGCCGATCGCCGTGCAATAGAGCGGCACGCGCGAGCCGATGTGGAAATGCAGGCGAAGCGGCCAATGCGTCGCTTCGACGCGATCGAAATAGACGATCTCGCTCCCCTCGAGCGTGCCGATATTGCAGGTCTCGCCAATCTCACTGACCAGCGCATTCAGAATCAGGCGACGGGGGCCATATTGCACCGAACTCCTCAGGATATCGAACGCGAAATCGGCAAGGCGCGGCCCGATCGCGATGCCTTTGGAACTGAACCGCCGATGCAGAAGGCCCTGAGCCTCGAACTGCTCGATCATGCGGTAGACCGTGGGTTTCGGAAGATCGAGATGTTCGGCGATATCGGCCGGCGTCACCGGCCGCCCCGCGCGCACGACATATTCCAGCACCGCGAAGGACCGCTGAAAAACCCCGAGTTTTTCGGAAGATTCGACCTGATCGTCCTCCAGCATCGCACGCGCCGGAACGGCCGCTTCGGCCGGCTTCGGCTTGCGCTGTGTCTCGTCAGGCTTGATGGGGCTGATCACTTTCGGCAATTTTCCATTCATTGGTCATTTCCATCTTGAATAATGATACGAACTCCGATAGCTGTCAACTCGATTCCGCTGACCGAGACAAATTTTATCAGAAATCTTTGTCAAAGTTGGCGGCCGACCGAGCCAAGAGCAAAACCGAACTCAGGAGGAACATCATGACGCAGGATTCGGCCATAGCCCACGAGGAAACGCGGCTTCGGCGGATCGCGCTGGCCAGCGCGATCGGCACCACCATCGAATGGTATGATTTCTTCCTCTACGGCGTATTGGCGACCCTCGTGCTCAATCGCGTGTTCTTCCCAGGCTTCAGCCCGCTGCTCGGCACTCTGCTATCCTACACCACCTTCGCGATCGGCTTCGTCGCCCGCCCGGTGGGCGGCATTATTTTCGGCCATTTCGGCGACCGGATCGGCCGCAAGACGGTGCTGATCCTGACTCTGCTGATCATGGGAATTTCGACCTTCCTGATCGGCCTTTTGCCGGGCTATGCAACGCTCGGCGTCGCGGCGCCGATTTTGCTGCTGCTGCTGAGAATCATCCAGGGCATCGGCATCGGCGGCGAATGGGGTGGTGCCGTGGTTCTCGCCATCGAGCACGCCCCGGCCGGCCGCCGCGGCTATTTCGGCGCCTACCCGCAAATCGGCGTGCCGGCAGGGCTGATGTCGAGTGCGGCGGTTGTGGCGATTCTCACGCAATTGCCCGATGGGCAATTCATGCTGTGGGGTTGGCGCATCGCATTTCTGTTGAGTGCCCTTCTCGTCGCCGTCGGCCTGTTCATCCGGCTGAAAATCATGGAGACGCCGGAATTCCTGGCGGTGCAGGCGACCAAAACGGAATCCCGCGTGCCGTTATTCGACATGTTCCGCTTCTATCCGCGCGCCATTCTGCTCACCCTCGGCGCACGCTATATCGAAGGCGCCTGCTTCAACATGTTCGGCGTCTTCATCATCTCCTATGCGGTCGGAACGCTGCATCTCTCGCGCGGGTTTACCCTGGGCGGCGTCATCATCGCTTCGGCGGTAATGATCCCCTTCATCCTGATCTTCGGTGCCTTGGCCGACCGGATCGGCCTGAAGCGCATGTTCGGCACCGGCGCCCTGATCGTCGCACTAACGTCGGTCGGCGCCTTCGCGGTCATGCAGACCTACGGCGCCGCCCATCCGATCCTGGTCTGGGTGTCGATCATCGTGCCGCTGTCGCTCGCCTACCCGATGGTCTACGGCCCGGAATCATCGCTGTTCGCAAGCCAGTTCGAAACCAGGGTGCGCTACACCGGCGTCTCCTTCGCATACCAATTCTCCGGTATTTTCGCGAGCGGGTTGACGCCGATCGTCGCGACGCTTCTGCTCGCCGCCGATCACGGCAGACCCTGGTATATCGCATGGTATATGGTCGCGGTCGGCCTGATCAGCTTCGTTTCGGTTACCGCGATGCGCATCCCGGAAACCGCGGCGGCGCATGAAGCGGCGTCTCCGATCATGCAGGCGGCAACTCAGGGGCTGGAGTCCAATTGATGATGGCTGATTTCGCCAACGTCTCGTTCGATTACATCGTGGTGGGGGCCGGTTCGGCGGGCTGCGCGCTGGCCAACCGGCTGTCGGCGGATGCGCGCAACAAGGTTCTGTTGCTCGAAGCCGGCCCGCCGGACACCTATCCATGGATTCATATTCCCGTCGGCTATTTCAAGACGATGCATAATCCGCGCACCGACTGGTGCCTGCGCACCGAACCCGATCCGGGCTTGGCGGGGCGCAGTCTCGCCTGGCCGCGCGGCCGCGTGCTCGGCGGATCGAGCGCGATCAACGGGCTGCTCTATATTCGCGGCCAGCCCGCCGATTACGACCAGTGGCGCCAGCTCGGCTGCGCCGGCTGGGCGTTCGACGATGTGCTGCCCTATTTCAAACACGCAGAAGATCAGGAACGCGGCGCCGATGCGTTTCATGGTACGGGCGGCCCGCTCGCGGTGTCGGACATGCGGGTCCGGCGCGACATCTGCGATGCCTATATCGAAGCGGCGGCGGCACTCGGCATTCCGCGCAACGACGATTTCAACGGCGCGACGCAGGAAGGTGCCGGTTATTTTCAGCTAACCGCCCGCAACGGGCGGCGCTGCAGCGCCGCCGTCGCCTATCTCAGACCTGTGCGGAATCGCCCTAACCTCGCCATCGTGACCGGCGCGCTGGTGCATCGCGTGCTGATCGAAAAACGGCGCGCCAAAGGCGTCCTCTTCGAGGCGGGCGGCACGCTGCACCAGGCGTCTGCGCACGGCGAAGTCATTCTCGCCGCCGGCGCGGTCCATTCTCCCCATCTTCTGGCGCTCTCCGGCATCGGGCCGGGTGCGCGCCTCGCCCGCGCCGGAATCGAGATCGTGCATGATCTGCAAGGCGTCGGCGAAAATCTCCAGGACCATCTGCAGGCGCGCGCGGTTTACGCCTGCACCAGGCCGACCCTCAACAACGAGGTCAACAATCCGTTCCTCAAGCTGAAAATCGGCCTCGACTACATCCTGTTCCGGCGCGGCCCGATGACCATGGGCGCCAGCCAGGTCGCGATCTTCGCGCGCTCCGAACCCGCGCTGGATACACCGGATATCCAGTTCCACATCCAGCCGCTGTCCAGCGACGAGCCGGGCAAGGGTCTGCACCGCTATCCGGCGTTCACCGCCTCGGTCTGCCAGCTCCGGCCCGAGAGTCGCGGCCGGATCGAAACCGTATCGCCCGATCCGTCTCGCCCGCCCGTGATCCACCCGAATTATCTCTCAACGTCCAAGGACCGGCAGGTGATCGTCGCCGGCATGCGCCTCTCGCGCCGGCTTTGCGAAACCGCGCCGCTGCGCGATTTCGTCAAGGCCGAACTGGTGCCCGGTCCCGACGTGCGGACCGACGCAGACTTCCTCGCCAATGCGCAACAGACCGCGACGACGATCTATCACCCCGCCGGCACCTGCAGGATGGGGATCGATCCGCTCGCTGTGGTCGATCCGCGCTTGCGGGTGATCGGGATCGACGGGCTGCGGGTCGCCGATGCGTCGATCATGCCGACCCTGGTATCCGGCAATACCAATGCACCGGCGATCATGATCGGCGAAAAGGCGTCGGCCATGATCCTAGAGGATTGCGCCACCGGCCTGGTGCGCGCGGCTTAGGTTAGTCAGGCAGCGGCAGCCCGCGCAACGGCACGGGCGTCGACTGCACGATGGATGTCGTGGTCTGCCCATGGGCGAGGAACTGATCCAGCACCTCGTCGAGCCGGTCGAGCGCCGGCAGATGGATCTTGAGCACGAAGCAATCGTCGCCGGTCACCCGATGGCACTCCACCACCTGCGGCAGCCTGCGCGCGAGCTCGGCCACCTTCGGCAATTGGCCCGGCGCCGGGCGCACCCGCACATAGGCGCACACGGGATACCCGAGCGCGGCCGGGTTCAGCTCCAGCCGGTAGCCGACGATGATTCCGGCCTCCTCCAGCCGCATCACCCGCTCGCGCACCGCCGGCGCGGACATCCCCACCCGCCGGGCCAGCTCGGCCGTGCCCATGCGCGGATCGTCGCGCAGCAGGCTCAGCAGCTCGACATTCCGCCGATCGCGCAGTAATTCCGATTGAAGGCCAATTGGCATTTTCTCTTTTTAACCTGAATTCAAAACCATAATACTACCTTCCATTCGATATTCATAGGGCTGGATAGACATGCGATCATACCGGCATGGCGACCAACGTTCATGCTCCGGTGGAGAGCCGCGCACCCGCGCTCGCCGACCAGTTGCCCCCGTATGCCTGGTTCCTGGCCAGCGCGGTCTTCCACTATCTCGGTCCGTCCTTCGCCGTGCTCCTGTTCGCACGCATCGCGCCCTCCGGTGTCGCGTGGCTGCGCATCGCAAGCGCCGGCCTGGTGTTCGCACTCTGGCTGCGACCCTGGCGGTTCCTCGCCGCACTGCCGCGGCGGGACCAGGGTATTGTCGTGGCGCTCGGCGTGGTTCTGGCGGTCATGAACATGGTTTTCTACGAGGCCATCGCGCGTCTGCCGCTCGCCACCGTCGGCGCCATCGAGTTCCTCGGCCCCATCGCCGTCGCCGCCGCGGGCGCGCGCACCCGGCGCAACCTTGCCGCCCTCGTCCTGGCGATCGCCGGCGTCCATGTGCTCACCGAAATTCGCCTTGCCGGCGAGATGCTCGGATATGTCTTCGCCTTCGCCAATTGCGCGCTGTTCGTGCTCTACATCCTGCTCGGCCACCGCATCGCGTCGAGCCGGGCGGGCGCGTCCGGCATAGACCGGCTGGCGGCTTCCATGCTGATCGCATCGCTGGCCGCGCTGCCGATCGGCATCCGCGCCGCCCTGCCCGCGTTCGACCACCCGGAGCTTCTGCTCGCGGCGTTCGGGGTGGGCGTATCCTCCTCGGTGATCCCCTATGTCTGCGACCAGCTCGCCATGCGGCGTCTGCCCCGCGCGAGCTTCGCGCTGCTGCTTTCGTTGCTGCCGGCAACCGCGGCAATCGTCGGTTTCCTCGTTCTGGATCAGGTGCCGACGCAGGCGGAACTGCTGGGCATCGCCCTCGTCATCGCCGGCGTCGCCCTGCACCGCCCGATCCCGGAATGACGCCGGGGCGTTCGGCGCTTCGTTCCCGCTGTTCTTCTCACGCCGCCGTCTCCACGGGATGTCCGACGCTCATGACCGCGTTGAAGAACAGGCGCGGCCGTCCCCAGAGCGAGTTGAGGAAAATCGCCGTGACGCTGACCGCCATCGCAACCATTGCCCAGACCGGGTAGATCAGCCCGGTCGCCGCGACCGGGATGCCGATCACGTTGAACAGAAAGGCCAGGGAGATGTTCTGCAGCATCTTGCGGTAGCTGTTCCGGCTGATCATCCGGGCGACCGGAAGCGCGTCGATCCGATTGGAGAGGATGATGATGTCGGCGGACTCGATGGCGATGTCGGTGCCGCCGCCCATCGCGATCCCGACATCCGCCTGCATCAGTGCCGGCGCATCGTTGATGCCGTCGCCCACCATCGCAACCCTGCTCCGGTCGGCCTGCAGGCGGCGCACGATTTCCGCCTTGCCGTCGGGCAGGATCCCTGCATGCACCTCGTCGATACCGAGATCGCGGGCGACGCGGCGAGCCGCGCGCGCATTGTCGCCGGTGACCATGATCGGCACCATTCCCGCCTTGCGCAGCGCCTGGATCGCCCCGCTAGCCTCGGACCGGATGGTGTCGCCCAAAGCCAGGCAGCCGAGAGCACGCCCGTTGCGCGCCACCGCGATCACCGTCCGCCCGGCCTCTTCAAGCGAACGGATACGCTCGGCCAGCGCTGTCAGGTCAACGCCGCGCTCCGTCAGAAAGCGCGGATTGCCAACCAGCACGTCGTATCCTTCAATGCGCGCGACCACGCCCTTGCCGGGCATCGCCTCGAAGGAGTCAACCTCGGGCGGGACGGCGCCGCGCTCGAACGCCGCCTTGACCACCGCCTGCGCGAGCGGATGTTCCGAGGACGCCTCGGCAGCGGCGGTAAAAGCGAGAAGCTCGTCCGCCCCGATCCCATCGAGTGTCTCGACCTCGTGCAGGACAGGACGGCCCTCGGTGAGGGTACCAGTCTTGTCGAGGACGATCTTGCGGACCAGGCGGAAGCCTTGGAATGCCTCGCCGGTGCGCATCAGGATGCCCTGTTCGGCGGCCTCGCCGGCGCCGCGCACGATGGAGAGCGGCGCGGAGATGCCGACGGCGCACGGATAGCCCATGACCAGCACGCTCAAGCCGGCGAATACCGCCCGCTCCACATCGATGTGCCCAGTGCCGAGCCAGGAGCCGATGAGCCAGCCCACGAAGGCCGTCATCGCGACGAGCAGCACCGTCGGGGTATAGACGCGCAACACGCGGTCAACCAGGTGCAGCAGACCCGGCTTGAGTGCCCGCGAATCCTCGACCTCGCGGATGACCTTGTTCAGGAAGCTGGCCTCGCCGACCGCCGTGACCTGCACCAGCAGCGTGCCGGTGCCGTTGATCGAGCCGCCGATGACGGCGGCGCCTTCCGCTTTCTCGACCGGGATTGGTTCCCCGGTCACGAGGGATTGGTCAACACCGGAGCGACCGCTCACGACAACGCCGTCCACGGGCACGCGCTCGCCGGGGCGAACCCGCACCAGATCGCCAACTTTCACCTCCGCGAGCGGCACCTCGATTTCGATCTCACCCCGCAGGATGCGGGCCGTCTCCGGCTGCAGGTCGAGCAGCTTCTTCACCGCCTGCGAGCTGCGCGTCTTGACGATGAGCGACAGCCACTCCGAGAAGATGTGATAGGTCATGACCATCACCGAGACGGCGAAGAACGGCGCGGTCGGGTAGCCTGGCTGCTTCAGCACGAGCCCGATGATGCCGCCGGCCATGCCCGCAAAAGCACCGATTTCGAGCAGCACATGCTGGTTGAGGATGCCGCGCCGCAGTGCCTGATACGCCATCACCAGGATGTGCTGACCGATGCCGAAGACCAGGACCAGGGCCAGCGCGGCGACAATCCAGGGCGTTGCTCCGACAACCCAACCAAGCTGCCGCGCGAGGAGCAGCGCGACCACCGCACCGGCCAGCACCGCGGTGCCGAGAATCGCCGGGGCGAGGCCACGCGCGCGCAATACGAGGAAGACCAAACCAAGCAGACTCGCGAACACGGCGACGCTGAGCGTGATCGCGGCCGAACCGTTGGCCGGGTTCGCGATGAACGCGATCGCCAGCAGGCTGAACGCCGTCGCGGTGAGAAAGCGCCGCCCCTCGCGGACCAGGTCGCGCTCCTCGTCCTCGAAGGGGCGCAGCTTGCGCGGGTCGGAGACGGTATAGCCGATCTCGCGCAATATCTGGAGCAGTTGGTCAGGGCACGCGACACCCGGATCGTATTCGACGAGAGCCTGCTCATGGGTGAGGCTGACCGACACCTTATCGACACCCGGCTGGCGCCCGAGCGCCTTCTCGATGGTTCCGGTGCAGAGCGAGCAGTGCAAGCCACCGATCCGGGCGCGGATCTTGCGCCGGTCGGGCCGGTTTGACGGTTCTTCGGTCCAGAACGCTTCAGTAGAAATTGTTTCTGACATTTTCTATCCTCTCATTCCCGGCATTCCCATTCCGGGCATCGGGTGGCGGATCGAGACGAACAATCCGAACCAGATCGACCAGAGGCCAACGGCAATCAGGACCAGTCCCGTGATGATCGGCATGCGGCGCGACAGGCCGCCCAGCCAATCGATCGCCCGGCGCGCCGGCGCGAACAGCACCGCGACGACGAGCGGCAGCGACAGCACCAGGCCGAACAGCGCGAGCGAAAGAAATCCCGCGGCGAGCGGCCTGCCGTCCGCACCACCCGCCGCGACCGTGCCAAGCAGGGCAAGGACAAGAGGCGCCGCGCAGGAAGGAATGTTAAAGCCGAACAGCACGCCCAGGCCGAGCGATCCACGCAGGTTCGACAGACGGGCGAGGCTGGGACCGAGCGCGACCATCAGACGTCCTGTCTGGCCGGTAAGAACAAGTAGGCCGAGAATGGCATAAAGGCTGCCCAGGGCGATCCAGACATCTTTTTGCACACCGAGGAACAGACTTCCCAGGAACGCCGCGAGCATGCCGAACAGGCCGATCGTCACGGCGCGGGTCAGGGCAAACCCGATCGTCTCGACCAGCTTGCGTCGGGCACTCTTGCTTTCGAGAAATCCGACGAACACCAGCGTAGTGCCCAGCGTGCAGGGTTCGACGAAACCCAGCAGACCGAGCCCGATCGGCAGCAGAACGGTCGTGACAGCGACATTCGGCGTCATTGTCGGGCCGTGACCCGGTAGCCTGGGCGTTCGATGGTCGCTGCGAGACGATCTTCCGTGACGATTCCTGGATCATACAAAACGCGAGCCTCGCCGCTTGCGAACGAGACCGAAACCGCCTTCACGCCCGGCTCCTTGTCCAGCAATACCTTGATGGTGCTGGCGCACCCGTCGCAGCGCAGACCCTCGATCCTGAAAATCGTGTTCTTCATCGCGTGTTCTCTTTTTTATGCTTTGTGCAGGACGATTTTCTCGGGTTGGTGTGCTGGCGCCTCCCATTCTCGGCGCACCCGCCGGAGCGAGGCGTCAGGGCGTCCATGATCGAGCACGCCTGTAAGGCGCCTTGGCCGGGGCAGGCCGCAATCAGCCGCTCCAGCGCGGCGCCGATATCCTGGAGCCGCTGGATCTTCCGCCGCACGTCAGCACGTTTCGCTACAGCCTGCTCCCGGACTTCCGAGCAGTCGGTAGCGGGATCGGCCCGCAGGGCCAGCAGTTCGTGGATCTCGCGCAGCGAGAAGCCGAGCTCCTGGGCTTCCTTGATGAACCGGATGCGCCCGACCGTATCGGCGGAATAGCGCCGCGCGCCCGAACCGTCCGGCTTCGGCGGCTGTCGGACCAGATGCTGCCGCTCATAGAAGCGGATCGTCTCGACGCCGACACCCGCCGCCCGCGCGGCCATCCCAATGGTCAAATCTGCTCTCATCTCACCACCTCGTGCCCACTATGGCATCCGTACCATAGTACGGAGTCAAGGGGGGGGGGGAAATTCGCAAGGATCGCGCCATGGGAGATTGCGTCTCCCGTTCTCTCTACTAGGCCGGGATTTTACTCCGGCCCCGAAGCGTCCATGCGCCCCGGCGCCGCAGCACGGCAACGTAATAGATCCCGGCGTCGCCCTGCACCGCCCGATACCGGAATGACGCTGGGCGTTCGGCGCTTCGTTCACGTTGTTCTTCTCACGCCGCCGTCGCGGGCTGCCCGACGCTCATGACCGCGTCGAAGAACAGGCGCGGGTGTCCTTCGAGCAAAATATGCTCGAAAATTACCTATCCGAGCCCCGGACACCGTTGCGGTTAATAGGGGTCTTCTCGACCTGCTGAGCAGGCAAGGTATTTTCCGAGTCTATGCCGCTCGACGCACGCCTTCTATGATCCCGTGTTTGATCCAAAACCGTCCGTCTCATCGGCGCGGCCCAAAGTAGCGCCCGTCCAGAACTTGGAGACTCGAGCGTGAGCGAAATGAACGCGCTGCGAATTATGATCGTCGATGACGATGCGATGATCACGTCGCTACTTGCGATGATGCTGACCGATATGGGTCACGAGGTCTGCGCGGTCGAAGGCTCCGAAGAAGGCGCCGTTGCCGCCGCGGCCCGCTGCCGGCCGGACCTGATGATCGTCGATGCGCGGTTGGGCAGAGGCAGCGGCGTCAGTGCGGTCGACGCGATTCTGCGGACTGGACCTGTCGCCTACGTGTTGACCAGCGGCGGCCGTATCCATGCGGCTCAGACTGACGCGGCCATGAGAGCCGCTTCATTCAAGGCCGAACACATGGCTGCACCCGACCAAATGTCATCCCGAAAGAAAGCTCTTGCCAAAACGGCGCCGTCCACACATGTCTTTCCATCGGCTGACGCCGATGGAAAGACAGCGGAGGTAATCCATTTTTCCACAGCACGGCATTGAACAAATGGATTGCTTCCGCCTCGCAAGCTCGCCGTCGCAATGACGATCCAGGCTCAGCTACGGGTTAAAATTCAGGCCGGCTGGTATCATATCAAAAAAACTGACCCGCAAGTGGGCCATCACGGCCTGCCCGTCCCGGGTTCGGCGAACGGCGTGTCGTCTCCGGTCCACGTGGCGGCGAGCGCCAGCCTTGCCAGCGCCGGGAGCGACGCCGCGCCCGTCTTGTCCATGATCGCGGCGCGATGGGCCTCGACCGTGCGCTGGCTGATGCCGAGATCGGCAGCGATGTTTTTGTTCGGATACCCGGCGAGGATCATCTCCATGATCTCGCGCTGCCGCGCCGTCAGGCCGGCGATGCGCCGCGCCGCGTCCTCCCGCCAGGCGGAACGTTTGGTCGCGTTGCTCATCTGTTCGAGCGCGTGGTCGATGCTGGCGAGCAGGTCGCCGCTTCCGATCGGTTTTTCGATGAAATCCAGCGCCCCCGCCTTCATCGCCCGAACCGCCGTCGGCACGTCGCTGCTGCCGGTCATCATGATGACCGGCAGCCGATACCCCGCCTCGTGAAGGTGCGCCAGCAGATCGAGCCCGCTCATGCCGGGCAGGTAGGCGTCCAGCAGAAGGCAGACGGCACCGCCCGAATGGTAGGCATCGAGGAACGCTTCGCAACTGGCATAGGTTTTGACGGTCCTGCCCTCGCGTTCGAGAGCCGCGCGAAGTGCCTCGCGGACGCCGGGGTTATCGTCCACGATACAGATGGGTGGGGCTGATCCGGCACCGGCCGCCACGGGTGGCGATTGTGGTGCCGGCCGCGGCGCGGCGAGCAGACGCTGGATGGCGCTGGTCAGTGCGGTCAGTCGCACCGGCTTGTGGAGCGCCACGCAGTCCTCGCCGGCAATGTTGCGCAGGGCGTCGGTCGAGATATCGCCGGTCAGGAGAATTGCCGGCACCGGGCGGCGCAGCCGCTGCCGCAGCGTGGCCGCAAGCTGCAAGCCGTTGACGTTGCCGGGCAGGTTGTAGTCGGTGAGGATGAGGTCCGGCTGGAGCCGTTCGCGCGCCACCAGGGCGAGGGCGGCAGCGCCGTCTCGCGCGGCCGCCGTACGGTGTCCAGCCTCGGTGAGAAACAGGTCGAGCAGGGAGCGAATCTTGGGATCGTCCTCGACGATCAGGATCGTGCCGGTGTGGCTGTCCGATGCGGCGATATCTCCCGCTTTCTGCCGGCGCGCGTGTTGCGGTAGCGTCTCGTACGGCGGCAATGCGACCTCGATGGCGAAGACCGAGCCTTTGCCGGGGCGGGACCGCACCTGTACCCGATGTCCCAGCAGGTCCGCCAGCCGCTGCACGATCGACAAACCAAGGCCGAGACCCCGGCTGTATTCCCGCGCCGCATTGTCGATCTGGTGGTATTCCTGGAAAATCGCCGAGAGTTCGGCTTCGGGAATGCCGATACCCGTGTCCCAGATCTCGATACGCAGCGTTCCGCCGTGCCGGCGGCACCCGAGCAGGATTTTACCGTGCCTGGTATATTTCAGGGCGTTCGACAGCAGGGTGCGGACCATCTGTTCAAGCAGATGCGGATCGCTTCGGATCGAAAGACCGCACGGCACCACGCGCAGAGTCAGCCCTTGCGCCTTCGCCAGATAGGCGAACTCGTCGTCCAGCCGTCCGAGCAGATCGCCGATCGGGAAATCGACCAGGTCGGCATGCACGGCGCCTGCCTCGATCTGGTTGATATCGAGCAGGGTGTTCAACATGCTCAGCATCGCGTCCAGGGTCTGGCCCAGCTTTGTGGTAAGGTCCCGCGGAATGTCGCCCTGCCCCTGTTTCTCCAGCATGCCCTGGATCAGAACCAGGGTCTGCAGCGGCTGGCGCAGATCATGGCCGGCGGCGGCGAGAAATCGCGACTTCGCGCGATTGGCGAGTTCGGCTTGGTGCTTGGCCGCCGCCAGCGCATCCGCCACATGCCGGCGCTCGGTAATATCGGTGAAGGTGATCACCACGCCCCCCACCCCGCCATCATGGGTGCGATACGGCAATATCCGGCGGTTGAACCACGCGCCTTGCCGCGCCTCGATCTCGCGCTCGATCGGCGTCAGGCTGTCCAGCACGGAAGTCGCGTCGCCCAGAAGGGTATTGTCGTTGGTGGGCGATCGCAGATCGGCCAGCTTGCGCCCGATATCGCCTGGGATCACGTTGAACAGCGCCTTCGTGGCAGGGGTGAAGAAGCGGATGTTCAGATCGCGATCGAGAAACAGGGTCGCGATGTCCGTGCTGTAGAGCACGTTCTGCAGATCGTCCGAAATGATGCGCTGGCGTTCCAGGGTTTCCTGCAACTGGCCGTTGAGCGCGGTCAGTTCCTCGTTGAGCGACTGCAACTCCTCCTTCGAGGTCAGCAATTCCTCATTGGTGGACTGGAATTCCTCGTTGGCGGACAACGCCTCTTCGTGGATGGCCTTCTGGTCCTGCGAGGCGAGTTCCAGATTGCGGATCGCGCCGCGAAGCTCGGCCTGGGTCGCGGCCAGTTCATGTTCCAACTCGGCGACGCGCGGATCGGCGGACGATCCGGGGGGCGCGGTTTTCTCGCGTGCCCGCGCCGGCGCCTCGACGAAGCAGACCAGAAATAGTGGCTCACCCTCGTTCGGCACCGGCTGCACATCGATGTCGAACGCCACCTTGCTGCCGTTCGCCGCGAAACTGCCTCCGGCGATGACGATGCGGGCATTGTGTTCCATCGCCCGGTGGATTGCCGAGCGTAGCTTGGTGCGCATGCCCTGCCCCGTCATCGCCAGCAGATCATGGGAGGGATGGCCGGGTGCGATCCGCAGATAGCGGTCGATCGGGCCCAGCGAATACAGGGTTTCATTCTTTTGGTTGATCAGCACCGCCGCGGGTGCGTGGGTTTCCAGCACCAGGCGCCGGCACAATTCGGCGAAGCCGGCCTGGCGGGTCGGCGAGCGTTCCTGTGCCTGTCCATGTCCGTGGCCCGGCTGGGTCAGCGCGCGTGCGCCAGGGCCGAAGCCGATCGAAAAATCGATCTCGCCCGGCCGCCTGCGCCCGACATGCCGATACAGCCGCTCCGGCTTCGAAATCACCTCGAACCGCTGGTCGGCGCCGTTGATCGTTTCCGAACGGCCGAGCAGAAGGACCCCGCCTTCGCGCAGCCCGAAATGGAACATCGAAATCACCTTCGCCTGTGCTTCCGGGCGCAGATAGATCAGCAGGTTGCGGCACGATATCAGATCGAGGCGCGAAAACGGCGGGGTCGCGGAAAAAACTGGTGACGTTGATCAGCAAGTCGCGGGCCAGCAGATCGAGTTCGGTCTTGTCGGTCTGCAATCGCTGGAGGTAGCGCCCGCTGTCGGCGGGCTTGATCGCCGCCAGGGCCATCCGCCGCTCGATCCTGCGCTGCAGCGTGCCCGGCTTGTAGAGGGTAAAATCATGCGCCGTCCTGCTGCGCAGAAGTCCGATGATGTCGGCAAGCCAGGGCGCCGGCGCGGCGTGCGGCTGTGCCTCCGGGGCCGACTCACCTTCCGGCTCGCTTGGCGGGACGGGATGGGTGCGCAGCCGGGCCAGCGCCGCGGGAATTTTCGCCACCGCGAGCACCTGATCGACCACGCCGGCGGTGATGGCGCTTCGCGGCATGCCGTCATAGGCGGCTTCCTCGGGGGCCTGCGCGATGACCCGCCCACCCTTCATCCGTATTTGCTTGGCCCCGGCGCAGCCATCGCTGCCGGTTCCCGACAGGATGACGCATACCGCGCGGGCGCCGTATGCATCCGCCATCGATTGCAGCAGATGGTCGAACGGCAACCGTGCCCCATGGCGCGCCTGCGGGCGTGACAGATGCACCACGCCGCCACCGACCGTCAGATAAGCGCCGGGCGGAATCACGTAAAGCTTGTCTGGTTCGACCGCCATGCCGTCGGTCGCCTGACGCACCTGCATCGCGGTATGGCTGGCCAGGAGCTCGACCAGCATGCTCTCATGGGTGGGGTCGAGATGCTGGACCAGAATCAACGCCATGCCGTGACCGGCGGGCAGTGCGTCGAGCAGTTTGCGGCACGCATCCAGGCCGCCGGCCGACGCCCCGATGCCGACCACGGGGAAGCCGGCGTCGTCTCGCCCGCCTTCAGGTGTGCTGGCCGACGCGATCATGACGAAGCTATCCGAGTTTAGAACATGAAGGCATTCGACATCAAAATAATCGCTTTCGACAAGAAAATTAATCGATATGACGATTATGGCGGCGAAGCAAACCGAAACGGCGCCGGTTACCGGGGGCGGCACACCCATCGCGCCGCAGACCCTCGATTCTGAAAATCGCATTCTTCGAGCCCCGCCGCGGCGAAGCGCCCGTGCGTCCATGATCGAGCATGCCGACAGCCGCCCTGTTCAGAGCGGCTGTCTCATCTATCTACGTCAGCCCCATATTTATTCGGGCCCCCGCAGCGTCCAAGCGCCGCGGCGGCGCAGCACGGCCAGGTAATAGATTCCGGCGGCGACCGCGATGCCGATCGTGGTCAGCAGGCTCGGCCGCCCGATCACCGGGTCGAGATAATTGGCATAGATCACGTAGCCCAGCACCAGCAGCGCCGCGACGGGAGCGAGCGGGAAGAACGGCATTTTATAATGGGCGTGCGCCGTGCTGCCGCGCATCCGTCCGAGGATCGCCGCGATGCAGAGCGATCCATAGACGAAGATGATCCCGGTGCCGGTGACGACGAACAGGACGTTCTCGTTCACGAAGCACGCCGCCACCGAAAAACCGCCGCAGATCAGCGTCGCGATCCAGGGCGAATGGAATTTCAGGTGGATTTTGCTCAGGGCGCGGTCGATGGCCGGCGCCCACACCGAATCGCGGCCGGTGCTGAACAGGATACGCGCGGATTGCAGCGTGGTGGCGATGACCGCGTTGAAAATCGCCAGGGCAACGCCAAGGCTGATGATGGTATTGATCTCGCTGCCGCCCCTGCTGACGATGAAATCCCCGAACATGTTCGATGAGCCAAGCAGCGCCTTGAGGTCGGGCGCACCCAGAAGAACCGCGGTCAGCGGCACCAGCTCCGCGAGAACGGTGATGACGAGCGCCCAGAGGATCGCACGGGCGATGTGCCGTGGCGCATCGTGGGTTTCCTCGCCGAAATACACCGCGGACCCGTAGCCGTTATAAGCGAAGATCGCGATCGAGGTTGCCATGCCGATGCTGGCGAGCGGCGCTGCGATCAGATGCCCATGGCTCAACAGCACAGGATGCGTGATGAGGCTGGCGAGCGGCCGGCTGACATGCAGGAATCCCAGCACGACCAGAACGATCAGCGCCAATATTTCCAGCAGCAGGAACAGTCCGGTAATCACCGCGTTGGTGCGGATATTCAGAATCGCGATGATTGTGGTCGAAACAATGGTGGCAACGGCGGTCCAGACCACCGACAGATGGGGAAACAGAACGCTCAGATAGGTGCTGACGCCGAGCGCCAGAACCGCCGGAATCAAAATGCTGCCGACGAGCAGGATACCCAGAACGATGAAGCCGGCGAACGGGCCGACCACCCGTCCGACGATCGCATACTCGCCGCCCGTCAACGGAAACGCCGAAGACAGCTCGGCGTAAACAAGAGCCATGAAAACCCCGACAATCGCGGCGAGAACCATGCTCAGAAACGCGCCGGAACCGCTCGTCTGCATGATGCCCGGCACGATGATGAAGACAGAGGATGCCGGGGTCACCGAAGACAGGGTGATGAACAGCACCCCCAGAACCTTCATGCCGCGCTTCAGGTTTCCAGCAGGCACCCATGCGGGTGCATCCTTGTCGATCGCGTCTTCGATCAAAGCCATTTTTACCTCCCGTTGGATAGTCTTTTAGTCTTTTATCTGTCGTCCGTTCTAACGGTTCGTTTCAATGCGCCCCGGCCGTCGGACCGCGCTGCATCAAGACACACGAAGCCAATCGATCGGGATCGATCGCGTGCACCACGCGCCCGTCTTTTCCAGTCATGGTTTCGGCGGCGAGCAGCGCATTGAGAATCGCTTCATCGACGCTCTCGACCGTCGCGATGAAAAGCCCGTCCAGATCGTCATTGGCGATCGCATCGAACCGCAGCAGCGCCGGCTCCGGCACTTCGCCGGGATCGTTCGCCGTCGAAAAGGCGATGAATATATCGCCGGAATTGTTGCCGGACGGCGTGCCGCCGCGGCCGATCCCCAATGAGGCGCGTCGCGCCAGACGCTGGAGCTGCGTCGGCAGCAGCGGCGCATCCGTCGCGATCGCGACGATGATGGAGCCGCGTTCGGCGGACCAGAAACTGTTCTCCGGCAGCATCTCCCCGACCGGCACGCCACAAACGTTGAGCCAGGGCCGCAATCCGTGATTCGCCTGCACCAGCACGCCGAGCCGGTAGGTCCCTGCCCTGGTCGTCACGACCCGCGACGCCGTGCCGGTACCCGCCTTGAACTCGTACGCGATCATTCCGGTGCCACCGCCGACATTGCCTTCCGCCACCGGCCCGGATGCCGCCGTATCGATCGCCCGGAGCACATGCTCCTCGCGCAGATGAAGCCCGGCGATATCGTTCAGCCATCCGTCGAAGGTCTCGCCGACGACCGGCAGCGGCCAATGGGTATTGCCGACTTTCTCGGGAAAATGCCGCACGAGCCAGCGCAGCGTGGCATGGTGCGCGATGCCGAGCGAAAACGTATTGGTGATGGTGATCGGCCCGGTGAACCACCCGGCCTCCTTGATCCAATGGCAGCCGGTCAGTTCCCCGTTGCCGTTCATGGCGAAAGTCCCGGCCCAGACCGGATGCAAAAGCGCGTCGCGCTGGCGCGGCAAGATCGCGGTCACGCCGGTCCTGATACCGGCATCGTCGTTGATCAGCGTGGTGAAGCCGACGGAAACGCCGGGAATGTCGGTAATGGCATTCAACCGTCCGGGTGTGCCCGGCAGCGGCAAACCGATGTCCCGTGCGCGCCGGCACGGGGCGGGAGATAATAAACTTGACATGCCTTCTTTTCAGTCCTCGCTTTTGTCATTACTTCCAGCAAGCTTGGCACTTTGACGATGCGCAATGATATTCCCAAAAAGAGGTATCGCGCGATCGCCCTTATACCTATTGGAGGGTATAATCGATGATGCTGCCGGTGACGGATTTGGCGTTTCACCAACGCCTGGGACATCTCGTGGAGCGTCTCGACTCCGGCCAGTTCTGGCCGTCCCTCGCGACCTTCCTGCGCAAGCTGGTCCCGTTCGATTCCTGGGTTGCCGTGATCTTCCGCGGCGGCTACCCGCCGATCGTGCTTTACGAAGGCGGCGCGGACGAGACCGAGGATACGCTATTCATCGAGTACGTGAACAGCCTCTATGTCCTCGACCCGTTCTATCAGTTTTCCCTGACCCGGTTCACGCCCGGATTGTTCCGAATCGACGATGTCGCGCCGGAACATTTCCGGGAGACCGAGTATTTTCGCCATTATTTCGTCCATAATGTCGTCGCCGACGAGATCCAGTTTCTGCTTCCCTTGCCCGATCTCGGCGTTTTGTCGCTCTCCCTCGGCGGCCAGGCGCGATTTACCGATGCCGAAATCGGCGCGCTGTGCCTCTACACGCCATGGCTGCTGCCGCTGATGCGCCAGGCCACATACGCCGACGGCAACGGCGCGCTGAAATCCTCAAGATTGCAGAACGATCCCGACCAGCTCGTGCGCCTGGAGGATTGGCTGCGCGAGAAAGCCAGGCCACCGCTGACCGACCGGGAGGTTCAGACCACCCTGCTCATTCTCGGCGGGCATTCGGCAAAAAGCATTGCCGGCCAGATGGGAATTTCCCCGGAAACGGTAAAAATCCACAAGCGCAATCTCTACCGGAAACTGGGCGTATCGTCTCAGGGCGGCATCTTCGCCCAGTTCATCAAGCGATTGGCATAGACCACGGCTTATACCAACCGCCGTAGCCTACGACTCACGACTGACGCTAACTCGTCATTGCGACACCGAGCGTCACGCGAAGGCGTGCATTCGCGTGACGCGAGGGGGAAGCAATCGATTTTTCCATGCACAGCACTGCAACAAAATGGATTACCTCCGCGTCGTTCCAGCAATCCCTTGGATTGCCGGAACCTTCGACGCTCCGCCACGCCGGCTGCGCCGGCTCGCAATGACGGGGGGGGGATGGGTCATTGTCCAGGCCGGTTGGCTTTACGCCGCGAGAATCGCCATCGCCTGCCGCTTGAGATCGAGAAATTCCGGGTCGAGCGTCATGTCCCAATGGCGCGGGCGCGCCAGCGGCACAACCCGTTCCAGGGCCACCCTGCCCGGCCGCGCGCTCATCACGATCAGCCGGTCGCCGAGCAGGATGGCTTCGTCGATGTCGTGCGTGATGAACACCACGGTCGCGCGAATCCGCTCCCACAGCCCGAGCAGGAATTGCTGCATGGTATGCCGGGTCTGGGCATCGAGCGCGCCGAACGGTTCGTCCATCAGCAAAACCCGTGGCCGCATCACCAGCGCGCGCGCGATGGCGACGCGCTGCTGCATTCCCCCCGAAAGTTCGTAGGTGCGATGGTTCTCGAATCCTTTCAGGCCCATGACCTCGATCAGCTCATCGACCCGCGCCCAATCGATCGATCGCGCGGACTTCATGCGCAGGCCGAAGGCGATATTGTCGCGCAGCGACAGCCACGGATAGAGCCCCGCCTGCTGAAACACCACCACGCGATCCGGCCCCGGCCTAGTGACATTCGAACCGTCCAGCGTCAGCCGGCCGGCACTGGGCGGCGTCAATCCCGCCAGCATGTTCAGCAGCGTCGATTTGCCGCATCCCGAAGAGCCGAGAATGGTCACGAAGGTGGCATCCTCGATCGTCAGCGACACATCGTCGAGCACGCGCAACGGGCCGAAATCCTTGCAGACGCGATCAACCAGAATTGGCATCGGCGCCGCCCCTACTGCGCCGCCGCGGCGAAGCGCGGCTCGACCGCTTCGGCCGGGTTTTTCGGCAGAGACGTGATCCGGCCGATCTTCAGCAGGACCTTGGCGGTATTCTCAAGCGTCTTGGTCGTGGCCGAATTAGCAACATTGCTGCCGGAGCCGAGCACATTCTGGGTCGTCTGATCCTTGGCGGAGAAAATCTGATATCCCGCCAGCTCGGATTTCGCGACCGGCAGGGTAACGCCCGCGGCTTTCGCCATGATCGCCAGCGCCTTCTTGGGATGCTGCTTCGTATAGGTCACGCCCTGATCGAGCGCGCGAACGAAATCGGTGGCCAGCTTCGGATGTGCCGCAACCCATTTGGTGTCGGCGATGCAGATATTGTAGGATGAGGCATCGGGCGGCAACTCGGCATCGGTCTTGAGCACGCGCCCGCCGAGCCCGCGCAGCGCGTCGAAAACCGGGTCCCAGACGATCGCGGCATCGATGCTTTTGGTGGTCCAGGCGACGCGCATTTCCGGCGGCGACATGTTGAGCTGGCGCACGCTGCCGAACGGCACACCGGCTTCGGCCAGAAACGTCGCCAGTTCGAACGAGGATTGCGAGCCCTCGGCGATCGCGATCTTCCTGCCCTTCAGATCGGCGACAGTCTTGATCCCCTTTCCCGGCCGCACGACGATTCCCGCCGCCGTCGTATAGCGCTCCTGATTGAACACGATGGCGAGCGGCAGGCCCTGCGAAATTCCCGCGACGAACGGCGGCACGCCGAGCCCGCACATGAATTGCAGGCTGTTCGACGCCAGGGCGCTCATCGCCGCCGGGCCGGACGCGAAGAATTTCAATGTCACGTTTGCCGGAATCGTCTTCTGGAACAGGCCGAGCGACTGGGTCACCATGTAGGGATCGGCGCCGTTATTCTCATAACCGATGACCACGCGCGGTTTCGCCGCATAGGCGGCTCCCAACCCGCCGATCATTGTCGCCGCCGTCAGGCTTGCAAGGAGAATTTTACGCGATGCCGTCATGATGATCTCCTATTGTTACGCGTGACCACGCCACGGAACGGCGCGGCGCTCGAAAACCCGGATCAGCAGTTCCATCGCATAGCCGATGACGCCGATGACGATGATCCCGACGATGACGATCGAAACCTGCAATGCCTGTCCGGCATATTGCACGAGCCACCCGAGCCCCTGATCCGCCGCGATCAGCTCGGCGGCGACCAGGCAGGTCCAGGCAACGCCGATACCGACGCGCATGGCGGTGAAAATCTCGGGCAAGGCGGAAGGCAGAATCACATAGCGAAAGATCTGGCTTTCCGAGGCGCCGAGCGTGCGCGCGACGGAAAGCCGCAACGACGGCGTGCCCCTGACGCCCGAGATCGTGCCGATGATGATGACCGGAACCGTGCCGATCAGAATCAGGAGAATCTTCGGCAGCTCGCCGATGCCGAACCAGACCACCAGAAGCGGAATATAGGCGAGCGGCGGCACCGGGCGAACGAATTGCAGGAACGGATCGATGATTCGAAAGATCAGATCGCTCCGCGCCATCAGCAGTCCGGTCGGCACGCCGAGCACGATCGCCCCGATAAAGCCGATCGCGATGCGCACCGAACTGATCCAGATGTCGTCGAGCAGAGAATGGCCGCCATAGCCCTGCACCAGCAGCAGCACGAGCGCGTGCCAGACCGCGACCGGCGACGGCAGGGCGACCGGTGGGAAAATATGCAGAACCGAAACAAGTTCCCACAGGACAAGGGCCACGCACAACGCCGTCGCCGTCGCGAACCGGGACACGTGCCGCCACCGCAGGGGGAACTGCGCAACCGGTGGGGGGCGATCAGCTCCGAGTGCCGGAGCCGGAGCCTCGGGCAATGCGTCGGCCGGCGCCGTGTTTTCCTGAACGATTATCTCTTCCTGCAACGCACCCTTCCTCCTCGTGTCCTGCTCCTGAAGTTCCCTGCATGAACTTCAGGGATAAGCAGGCCACTCATTTATCGATTCTCGTGCCGGGGTTTTTTCGGATTGTTCTATTCTTCTGAAATCATCTCCCGAAACCCGGCCAAACGCTCATCCTACGCCGCGGCGCGCTGTTCGGCCGCAAGAACATCATGCAGAATATCGCGCATCTGATCGATCTCGCCGCCATTAACCGTGAACGGCGGCGCGAGAATGATCGTATCTCCGGTGATCTTCACATGAAGCCCGGCATCGAACAAGCGCTTTTGCATCATATAGCCACCCGCGCCCGGCCCGGTGCCTGCCGCGAGATCGATCCCGGCGAGCATTCCATACCCACGGATATCGGTGACAGAAGGCAGATCGCGCAGCCCGGCGACCGTGTCGAGAAAATAGGCCGACATCTGCGCCGCCCGCTCGAACAGATTCTCTTCCTCGTAGATGTCGAGGGCCGCCAGCGCCGCGGCGCACGCGGCCGGATGCGCGGAAGCGGTATAGCCGTGCATGAACTCGATCGCGTTTTCCGGCGCCGCCGCCATGATCGTGTCCTGGATATTCTGCCGCACCGCGACCGCTCCCATCGGCAGCGCCCCGTTGGTGAGCGCCTTGGCCATGGTGATGATATCGGGCGTCACGCCGAAGCTCTGCGCGCCGAACGCCTTGCCGGTGCGGCCGAAGCCGCAGATGACTTCGTCGAAGACGAGCAGAATACCATGCCGGTCGCAGATCGCGCGCAGCCTCTGGAGATAGCCGCGCGGCGGCACCAGAACGCCGGTCGATCCGGCGATCGGCTCGACCACGCAGGCCGCGATGCTGTCGGCGCCATAGGTATCGACCATGCGCTGCAGATCGTCGGCAAGCTCGGCGCCCTGGGCGGGCTCGCCCAACACGAACCGATGTTCCGGCAGCCCGGTGTGGCGCATATGGACGATGCCCGGCAGCCCCGTGCCGAAGCCGAGACGGTTGCGCACCATGCCCGCGAGCGACAGGCCACCGAAGTTCATGCCGTGATACGCGCGCTCCCGCGAGACGAACATCTTGCGGTCGCCGTCGCCCCGCGCCGCGTGGTAGGCAAGACAGATCTTCATCGCGGTATCGACCGATTCCGACCCCGAATTGACGAAGAAGATCCGGTCGATCCCCGGCGGCAGCATCGCGGCAAGCCGGTCGGCCAGCCGGAACGAGGGCTCATGGCCGCGGGTGAAGCTCGAAATGTAATCGAGTTCGATCATCTGCCGATGCACCGCGTCGGCGATGCGCTTGCGCCCGTGGCCGGCGGGGGTGGTGAACAGGCCGGAGCTGCCGTCGAGAATCTTCCGCCCGTCCGCGCCGGTCAGCCAGATTCCTTCGGCGCCGTAGACCATTTTCGGGTCGGCCTTGAAGTCGCGATTGTTGGTAAACGGCATCCAATGATGCTGGAGCGACAGGTCGGAGCTTGACATCTCATGATCCCTCAGCCGGTGAACCGGAGAGCGATGTCTCCGGTTTCGTTCAGATGAAATCATTGTTTATCGGCGGGATGTCCGGCCAGACAATCACAAATCATGGTGCCAGTTTGTCGCTGGCCTCAACCTATCCTCAGCCCATCTTGGTGATCGCCCATTTGACCTGTTGCGGTCCGTCTGGCTGGCCGGTGAGCACGATCTGTTCGGCGCGGCGCGGTTCGGTGCCGCCGAAATAGATGCTCTCCTCCACGCTGAGCACCGCACCGCCGGCACGCAGCCGCCATCCCTGGCCGGAGGGCAGGCGCAGCAGCGCGGCCTCGCCGTCCTGCTGCAGGCTGGCGGTGACGTTGGGGTGCAGATGGAAACGCAGCGTGAAGGGCTGCGGTTCGTCAGCCTCGATACTGTCCTCGCCGCGCAAATCCTCGCCGCTTTCGGCGAGGTACAGGCGGCGGCGATGGACCGCGCCAAACAGTTTCTTCCAGCCGTCGTGGCTGGCTTCCAGCCAGTGTGCGCCATTGGCCTCCTGGCGCTGCAGCTCGACCGCGACCGGCCGGCGGCCGAGGCCGTCAGGCCTGATCTCGGCCGAGGAAACATCGGCGATCACCATGGTCGAGTGGGCAGCGGTGGCGCGCAGCGCGTCGCGCCAATCGGTGGCGGAAGCCGGCGCCGCACCGCAATTGACGATCAGCCGTTCCCGCCCGGCGGAAAACTCGAAGGACAGCGTGCCGGCATGGGCGTTGCGGTCGAGCCCGGCGGCGGGCGGCGGGCCGGCATCGACGATCGCGACGCTTTTGCCGGCGGCCAGCCGGTGAAAACCGGGATAGGCGAGCGACGCGGGGCTGCGCCCGGTCCGTCCCGCCTGGCTCAGCACGAGGTCGATCAGATTGGGCCAGTCCTCGCGCGTGCCGTTGAACAGCGTGAGCCCGCCATCGCCATGGCGCAGCGCGCGCAACGCGACCGCCATGCGCTCGATCGCCCCCGGCAGCTGCGCAGGCTGTTCGGCGCGCGCGACCTGAAGCAGCGCGCGGATTTCGGTCAGATCCTGCAAGGCGGCGAGATGCGCCGCCGGGCTGCGCTCGACATGCGCGCCGTCCGGCAGGATCTGGCGCTCGATCTCGGGCGCCAGAAAGCGCAGCGCGCGCGGCAGGAACGCCGCGTGTTCGGGTAGCGCGACCGAGGCGGCGATCAATCCCTTGATCGCGGTAAACGCCCTGCCGTCGCGCACCTCGGCGGGCAGCGAAGCGGCAAGAAGGCGCGCATCGGCGACCAGTTTCGCCATCAGCATCTGACGGAAATCGTCATCGGCGGAAGCGGCGAAGAAATCGTAATGGCCGAGCCACGCGGCGAGCCGCGCGCCGGTCACCGGCGGGCTGGCGGCCAGGGACGGCAGCGCCTCGGTATCGATCCAGTCTTCGATCAGCGCCCGCGCCCGGCTCCGCGCGGCATCGGTGCCCAGGGCCCGCAAATCGCGCAGCCAGGAAAATCCGTGGATATGGGCGAGCATCGGCGCCGACGCGTCGCCGGAGGTGAAACCGCCCGGCCGCAGCGGCCTGACAACGCCGAGATATTCGATCTCGCCCTTGATGATTCGCGCGCCGCGCGCCGGCTCGCCAGGCCAGGGGTCGCGCACCGGCAGCGAGGGCGCATCCGGCACGCTGGCACCGCGCAGGGAAACGAGTTTCGCCATCCATTGCCGCGCGCCGCGCATTACCGGGCCGCGCTCGGTCACGATCCCGGCTTCAGCGCCGCGATCGCCACGGCGTAATCTGGCTTGCCGAAAATCGAGCTGCCGGCGATCAGCACGTCCGCCCCGGCTTCGATCGCCGCCGGCGCGGTCGCCTTGTCGATCCCGCCATCGACCTCGATGCGAATCTCCCGCCCGCTCGCCGTCGCCATGCGGCGCAGTTCGGCGATTTTCGGCAACTGGCTGTCGAGAAAGCGCTGGCCGCCGAATCCCGGATTGACCGTCATGACGTTGATGATGTCGACCAGATCGAGCACATGCGCGACCGCATCCGCCGGGGTCGCCGGGTTGAGCGCAACCCCGGCCCGCTTGCCCAGCCCGCGAATCGTCTGCAGCGAACGGTGCAGATGCGGCCCGGCCTCGGCATGGACGGTGATGTGATCCGCTCCGGCCTCCGCGAACTCGGCGAGATACGGGTCGGCCGGCGCGATCATCAGATGCACGTCGAACGGCAGATTGCTCCGCTTGCGCAGCGCCCTCAGAACCAGCGCGCCGAAGCTGATATTCGGCACGAAATGCCCGTCCATCACGTCGAGATGCAGCCAGTCCGCGCCGGATCGTTCCACCGCGGCGACCTCGTCGGCAAGCCGGCCGAAATCGGCGGCGAGCAGGCTGGGTGCGATGACAAGCGGCGATCCGGGCGTTGCTTTCATCCTTCCACGTTTAGCCAACAGCGCCGCGACTTCACAAGCGCCGCGCGAAGGCCAGGCGCCCGATCGGCCATCATTCGGTGGGAAACGGGTCCGCCGGCGCCAGGGATTTGATCAGCTCGAACATCCGCTTGCGCACCGTCGGCTCGCTGATCCGGTAATAGGCGCGCACCAGTTCGAGGGTTTCGCGCTTGGTCAACTGATCGTCGAGCCCGACGCCGAACGGCTCCTGCGCCTCGGCAAAACCATGGCTGCGCCCACGCGGGCCGGACATCGGCGTTTCGTTCATCCCTTCGGGCATGTCGTCGAAGAAGAAGCTGATCGGCACGTCCAGCACCCGCGAAATGTCGAACAGGCGCGAGGCTCCCACCCGGTTCACCCCGCGCTCGTATTTCTGCACCTGCTGAAACGTCAGCCCCAGCGCGTCGCCCAGTTTCTCCTGCGACATCCCGAGCAGAGTGCGGCGCAGCCGGATGCGCGAGCCAACATGAACATCGATCGGGCTCGGCCTGCCGTCCCGATCCGTGCGATCCATCATCTCATTTGCGATCATCGACGCCTCCGGCGCTCCGGCGGATCGTTCGTCACCGCCCGACACATTGGTTTCCAGAACGATTCAGCAACGACCCCCCGGTTCCCCCGCACCTGGGGTCAACATCTCCTGAAAATCGGCGAGACAATTCATCACATTCATTTGGTGTCATATGTCATAATTCTGTCATCAAACACAATGATACTGTCGAAAAACAAAATTATCATTTCATAATCTTTCTACCGCAGATATTTGGTATAGCACTCATCTTACCACCAGCGATAGCAAAATTTTAAATTTTCTACAAGAGTGAACAATTTTTAAGACGAGCTGCTTAGCGCCTTTCAGTGCGCAACGTGACCGAGACGATCAAAAAAATCAGCCCCAAAACAACGCAATAGAGGCTGAGAATCCCGGCCATCGTCAGCCCGAACCGCCCATAAGGGGTTACCGGCAATGCAACCGGAAGTCTATGCGCCAAAACCCCGCGCCGATCGAGTCCTAATTTCGCCACGACCCGCCCGTGCGGCCCGATCACCGCCGAAATGCCGGAATTGGTGTCGATCACCAGCGGCAGCCCCTCCTCCACCGCGCGCAGCCGCGTGGTCGCGAAATCCTGGCGCGGGCCGGTGGTGTCGCCGAACCAGGCATTGTCGCTGATGTTCAGCAGCCACGCCGGCCGGTCGCTTTTATCGACGATTTCGCCGGAAAAGATCGATTCGTAGCAGATCAGCGGCCCGACCGGCGGAATCCCCTTCACATGGATAGTCCGTGGCCCCGGACCGGGCGAAAAACCGCCGCCCGGCGTGATCTTGAGCGGGATCCATTTCGGCGTGTACTCGCCGAACGGCACCAGCTTCCATTTGTCGTACCACGCCACCGCCGGCCCCGCGCCCTCGATCGCGACCAGAGAATTGCGCGGCCGCCCATCGCGCGCATAGCGGAACGACCCCGCCAGCACCGGGGTATTGCCGGCGACACTCGCGATCGCGCCGCGCGCCGATGCATCGGTCTGCAGCAAGGCCGGGCTCGCGGTCTCCGGCCAGACCACCACTTTCGGTCCTGCCCCGGCGGCCTGCAGCGCCTGCTGCGTCATCGCGAGATCGCGGTGCCAGCGCGCGATCAGTGCCGGTCGCGTGAAACTGCCCGGCACCGCGAAATCCGGCTGGATCATCGCGACGGTCAGATTGTGGTCCGGCGCCGGGCCGGCATCGGTGCGCCACACGCCGAATCCCGCCCAGACCGCTAGCACGGCACCCGCCGCCGCCCAACCGCGCGGGCCGAGCAGTGGCAGCCCGGCAACGATCGCGGTCAGCAAGGTCAGCAGATAAATGCCGCCGACCGAAGCCGGCTGCATCATCACCACACCCGCGATGCCCGGCAGCGCCCAATCCGCGCCCCAGTAATTCCACGGAAACCCGGTGAACAGGAATTGCTGCGCCAGATTCGCCATCGCCAGCGCGCCGGCGAACAGGAAAATCATCGCAAGGCGGGACAAGGCCGTCACCGGCCTGATCCAGTAGCTCGCGGCCGCGGGCAGCATCATGTAGCACGCCACCGCCGCCGCGAGCCCCGGCGCGGCGAACGGCACCGCCCACCAGAATTGCCGTGCCATGATCAGCATCGGCTCGGTCACCCAGAACAGCCCGAGCAGGTTGAAGCCGAACCCGAAACACCAGCCGAGCCAGATCGCCCGCCGCCAGCCCCCCGCGCGCGCCAGCAGGCGCAGCAGGCCCGGCACCACGATCCACAGCAGCGGCAGCAGAAAGAACGGCGGCAGCGCCAAAGCGGCGAGCAGTCCGAGGCCGAAGGCGCGCCACGGGCCGGATTTGAGCGGGGCCGGGACGCGCGCGGCCCACCGTTCCAGCAGGGTCATCGAGAACTCCGTTATGAGGGCTGAGGCAGGCCAAACCGCGCCGCGACCGACGCGAGATCGGGCGCGTGAGGATGCGCCGCCGAAGGCGCGGTGCCGTCTTCCGCCCGTACGAGCTGGCAGACCATGAGCCCGGCCTTGGCGGCGGCGGCAAGCTCCGCCTCGGCATCCGACAGGAACAGAATCGCCGCCGGCTGCCGTCCCAGCGCACGCGCGATCGCGGCATAGCTCGCCGCCTCGCGCTTGCCGCCGATCCGCGTGTCGAAAAACCCGACGAACAGCGGCGTCAGATCGCCCGCTTCGGTATGGCCGAACAGCAGGCGCTGCGCCTCCTCCGAGCCGGAGGAATAGACCGCGAGCGCCAGCCCCGCCGCGTGCCACGCAAGCAGCACCGGCGCGACCTCGGGATAGAACCGGCCGCTCAGCGCGCCGGCGGCGAAACCCTCCGCCCAGATCCGCCCCTGGATCAGCTTCAGCGGCCCGACCTTGGCGTCCCGGTCCATCAGCGCGTGCAGCGTCTGCACCGGCTGCGCGCCGGGCGTCATGTCGTCGAGTTCCGCCAGCGCCGCCGCGATGTCGGGCTCGCCGCTATGGGAAGCGATGAACGCGCCCAGCCTTGCTCGCGCATAGGGAAACAGCACGTCATGGACGAAGCTGATCGGCGACACCGTGCCCTCGATATCGAGCAGCACCACGGATGGCGGCACGGTCTCGCCGGACATGATCGGTTCAGGCGACCGGAAATTGCGCGCTGATCGCATCCCCGGTGAAATGCGCGACCCAGCCGGACTGATCGGTGAAGACCCGCAGTGCGATGAAATCCGGCTTCGCCCCCGCATCGAACCAGTGGCGGATATTCGCCGGCACCGAAATCAGATCGCCCTGCGTGCACAGCGCGTCATAGACCCGTCCGCTGGTATGCAGCACGAAATGCCCCGATCCGCGCACGAAAAACCGAATTTCATCCTCGGTGTGGATGTGCTCGTTCAGGAATTTCTCGCGCAGCGCCCCGGCCTGCGGATGATCCGGCGTCATCTTGATCACGTCCGCCGAACCCGCCCCGGTCTCGCCCATCAGCCGGTCGAGATAAGGCTGGTAGGCCGCCAGAATCGCCTCCGGCTCGGCATCGTCATCGAGCGTCACCGGGCTGTCCCAGCGCTCGAACCGCACGCCGATCGCGCCGAGTTCGCGCGCGATCGCGGCTGGATCCCCGGTATCGAGCATCGGCGCGCCTGGCGCGTTCTCGTCGAAAATTCTCAGGCCGCTCATCGTATCCGCCTCCGTTCGAGTTCGCAGCGGAGCAGGAATTCCAGCGCCTCCAGGCGCCAGAAGCAGCGCTCCACGTCCGGCCCCCAGGCATACACGCCATGGCCGCGCAGAATATAGCCGATCGGCTCCGCATCAAGCGCCGGCGCGATCACATCGGCGAGCCGCGCCATGTCCTGATCGTTGTCGAAAACCGGCAGCGCGACCCGCGTGTCATGGGTGACGATGCCGCGAAACGCCTTCAGGATCTCGTAGCCTTCCAGCACCAGCGCATCGCCCGGCACCGCCATCGACAGCACCGTCGCGGCAACCGAATGCCCGTGCAGCACCGCGCCGGTTTCGGGAAACCGCGCATAGAGCTGGCAATGCAGCTTCGTCTCCGCGCTCGGCTTGTCGCCCGCGCGAAGCGCCACGCCGTCCAGCCCGACTTCGATGATATCCGCCTCGGTCAGCCTGCCCTTGTGAACTCCGCTGCGGGTGATCGCGATGGCGGTATCGCCGAGCCTCGCGGAAAGATTGCCGGACGATCCGGGCACCCAGCCCAGCCGGTCCATCCGCGCGCCGACCGCGACAAGATCGCGCGCGGCCTCCGCCATCGCCTCGTGCCGCCCGCGCGGCTCAGGATCGCGGAGAATCGTCGGTGCGCACCGTCTCGGGCGCGCTTTTCGCGGCATCGGGCGGTATTGTGCCCTCGGCAACCCGATTCTGCACCTGCGGCGGTGCTGCCGGTTGCGCCGGCTTGGCCGAATCGTCGCCCAGATTCTGCTTGAACGCCTTGATGCCCTTGCCGAGCTCGCCCATCAGATTGCCGACGCGCGAGCCGCCGAACAGCAGCGCCACCACCAGGATGACGATGAGCCAATGAACCGGCGAATCGAAACCCACGGCTCAGCCCCGGTTCCGCTCGGTCGTCGTTGTCGAGCCGGCCTGCGCCGCCGGCGCCTGCACGTGCTGTTCCAGCATCGACGCATCCTTGGGCTGATCGTCGGCAAGGTTGTTCCTGAACGATTTCATCCCCTTGCCGAGTTCGCCCATCAGATTGCCGACGCGCCCGGTGCCGAACAGGATCAGCACGACCGCGAGCACGATCAGCCAATGCCAGATGCTCAAACCACCCATGATCCAAATCCTTCCTCAGCGGGATACGTATCTCGGCACATCGGTATGGCCGAGCCACCCGACAATGGCCGCGGTCCCGAGCCTTCTGCATAGCCCAACCGGCCGGCCGCGCCAATGGCGCGCCCGGTTTCGGCCGGACCGACATGCCGGGGCGTTGCCGCGCAACCGGCCCAGCCCTTGGAAACCCGGCTCCGACACCTCATCTGACCTCTACAAAACGTGAACGGAGCGCCCGATGCGGCTTCTGCTGATCGTCCTGCTGATCCTGTTGGTGCTTGGTGGCGGCTTCGGCCTGCATGGCGGGTTGTTCATCGGCCCGCACGGTATCTGGTATGGCGGCGGCCTCGGCCTCGTTCTCGTGGTCGTCCTGATCCTGCTGATCCTCTGACCCGCCCCGCGCCCAATCCGTTCATCGGCATTTGCGCCGTCTCAATCTTAGGGTGTGTCCCCAATAGCGGTGTGGCCTTTGATTCTCAAATTCCTAAAATTGCCGCCGCAAACGAATAGGAATTTCAGAATCTCCACACTAGCGACATGCTAAATTACCGCCGAACCTGATTGACCATCATGCATCGGTTGAACGCCCGGATGCGCAGAGGAGAACTCGCATGGAAGTAAGACGAAGCGGCTCGCAGCCTTCTGGCAAGGGACCGGCAGACTGGTTCACCGGAACGGTTCGGATCGACCCGCTGTTCAGCCCACCCGATCCGGCCCGCGTTGCTGGCGCCCTGGTTACCTTCGAGCCCGGCGCGCGCACGGCATGGCACACCCATCCACTCGGTCAGACCCTGATCGTCACGTCCGGCTGCGGCTGGGTTCAGCGCGATGGCGGGCCGGTCGAGGAAATCCGGCCGGGTGATGTGGTTTGGTTTCCGCCCGGTGAAAAGCATTGGCACGGCGCTACGCCCACCACCGCCATGAGTCATATCGCCATTCAGGAGAAACTTAACGGCTCGCCCGTCGACTGGATGGAAAAGGTGAGTGACGCGCAATACCGGCGCTGAGACAAGTCATGACGCAAGGTATTAAGGACAAAGTCTTCGTTAGGGTGTGTACCCAATGGCGGTGTGGCCGGCGAATGCAGACAAGCCGCTGACCCGTAGGACACGAGATATCCGCAATTTGGCATGCTCAACGCGAAACGCGCAGAACGGTTCGCGGGTCTTGTGCCGTTTCACTCCGGCATCTCGGACAACGTGGCGCGAGCATGGTTCCGCGCGCCGGCACAGCCGGCCGGCGGCGGATGACGTCACCGCCGGCCGGCCGGTTGCTCAGGCCGCTTTCGCCCCGACCGGCAGGATCGTCCTGCCATGGGTCGCGTTGATCACATCGGCCGCAGCCAGATAAGCCGCGAACAAGGCGGTGAGCAGCCCGGTATAGCCCCCGGCATGGGTCAGCGCCGGCGCGCCCAGCCAGATCCCGAAGGCGAGCAGCACGAAGGTGATCCACAGCGCCAGAAAAATCAGGAACACTGCCCGGTTCAGCGCGAAACTCGCGATCCACATCGCGAAGGTGAACACGCCCCAGACGAACAGATACCAGCCGACGAAATCGCCGGGCACGCCCTTCGCGAACAGCTCGACGAACAGCGCGAAACTCCACCAGAATGCGCCATAGGAGCAGAACGCGACGAAGCCGAACGTGTTGCCGTTGCGAACCTCCATCAGGCCGGCGGCGAATTGTGCGGTGCCGCCGAACGCGATCGCCATGGCGAGAACCATCGGCACCGAGGTTCCGGGAAACAGCCCGGCATTGATCATGCTGAGCAGCCAGGTGGTGGTGGCGAAGCCGAACAGCCCGAGCGGGGCGGGATTGGTAACGGGCATAACTCCTCCAAATATTTTTTGAGCGGCGCAAGCGAATCAGGCCGCGCCGCCGACTATCGCGTCCCGATCGTTCGATAGCAACATATTTCAATATTTGGAATGAATGCCGCGCCGCCGCGCGGCGGAAACACTGACCCCCGGTCAGGAATGCCCGCCGAAGCCAAGAAATCCCGCCGCCGGGTTGGGCACGCCCGGCTGATCGGGGCTCGCCGGCGCCCGCACCGGCTGGCTATGCGCCGGTCGCGGCCGGCTCCGCGCCGCCTGGAAAACCGGGGTCCGGGCCGAAGGCCGCACCGTCACCGGCAGCGGCGCCGCATTGCCGCCGCTGCCGGGGCCTTCTTCCTGGCGCACCGACAGCAGCATGAAGGTGATGTCGTTGCGATTCAGCTCGACCGACATCTCGATCGGCGTCTCGCCCAGCGCGTTGCGCGCGTCGAGATTGGCGCCGCGGCTCACCGCCGCGCGGGCTTCGGTATAATTGCCGTGATTGATCGCGGAAAACAGCAGCTTGGTCGGGTCCTCCCCGGCGGTCGCGATCGGGCCGGCCGAAACATCGCCCGAATTGGCAGCTCCCGGCAGCGCGGGCGGCGGAACCTGTTCCTCGCGCGGCTGCGGATGAATCGCCGGGCCCGCCATCGGCGCACCGGGCGTCGGCATCTGCGCCGCGGCCGTCCCGGTCAGGGCGAATGCCGACAGCAAGGCGACGGCGGCGGCAAGGGCAGGCTTGGAAACGGTCATGGCGGCGGCAATCCTGTATTGCGGATCGTGCCTTTTAGCCCATCATCGGTTCAGCCACCAGAACCCGGCATTCAGATAGGTCGCGAAAATCCCCCAGGCCAGATAGGGCACCAGAAGCCACGCCGCCATCCGGTCGATCCGGCGGAACGCGGCGATGGTCAGAGCGACCAGTATATTCATCGCAATCATCGCGATCAGGGCGATGCCCGGCCGGTGCAGGCCGAAAAACACCGGCGCCCAGACCGCATTGGCCCCGAGCTGCCACCCCCACAGAACCAGCGCGCGCCGGTTGTCGATCAGCAGGTCGCCGCGCAGCCAGACCCGCCAGGCGGCAACCGCCATGACGATATAGAGCACGGTCCAGACCGGGGCGAACAGCCAGTCCGGCGGCGAGGCCGGCGGATGCGGCAGCACCGCGTACCAGGGTCTGACCGAAGGCGCCGCCGCCATCCCCCCAACCAGCGCGACCAGCAGCGTGAGCGCGACGAATCCCGCCAGCACCCAGAACTGGGCGCCTTGCGTGCGGTTCTGTTCGGGTCGCTCGGGAGGGCGGAAGACACGATCTCCTTTGAGAACAAACTTAGGCTTGCATCACCCCGCTGAAAAGATGTGCCGCGCCGATCTTCAGGCAGATTGTTAGGGTTATTTCGCACCGGAAGCCGCCACCGCCCCGGTCAGCGCCGCAAGCGCTCCGGCGCCGGCCTCGGCCGAGGCGGTCTGCAGGTTCCGATACGCGTCGAGCACCGCATCGCCGAGCGGCGTGAGCTGCGCGCCGCCGCCCGCGACCCCGCCTTTCACGGCCAGGATCACCGGGCCGCGAAACGTCGCGTTCAGTGCTTCGGCCAACTGCCAGGCGCGCTTGTAGCTCATGCCCATGCGCCGCCCCGCCGCCGCGATCGAGCCGGTCTCGCGAATGCCTTCGAGCAGATCGGCCCGACCCGGCCCGATGATCAGCCCGTCGCCGAGCACCACGCGGATGCGCAGCCCCGCCGTCTCGGGATGCCGGACCTTCACCATGACGCAACACAATCACGAAATCGCGCGATTGACGATATAGCCAATTAGCCATATCGCTACGGCCGAAACGATGGAGGACTTCATGGCAATCAATCGGCGGACCTTCGGAATCGGCGCGGGCGCGGCGCTCGCCCTCCCCGCGCTGGCCAAGGCGGCATCGGGCACGATCACGGTGGCCTATGCCGGATCGATGGGCGTGCTGATGAACCGGGGCCTCGGACCGGAATTCGAAAAACAGACGCACATCACCTATCGCGGCATCGGCCAGGGCGCCTTCGCGCTCGCCCGCCTGATCGCCGGCAAGACCATGCATGCCGACGTGTTCGTCTCGATCACGCCAGGGCCGATCCGCGTGCTGCAGAAGGCCGGTCTGGTCGGCCACGCCGTGCCGGTTGCGAGCACCGCCATGGTCATCGCCTACAGCCCGAAATCGCGCTTCGCGCCGCAGCTCGAAGCGGCGGCTTCGGGCAAAACCAAGTGGTATGACGTGCTGGAGAGCAAGGGCCTGCGCTTCGGCCGCACCGATCCGCGCACCGACCCGCAGGGCCGCAACATCCTGTTCACCTTCGATCTCGCCGAGAAATTCTACCATCAGCCCGGCCTGGCCAAACGCGTGCTTGGCGCGCCGATCAACCCGCGTCAGATTTTCACCGAACCCTCGCTGCTCGCCCGGCTCGACGCCGGCGAACTCGACGCGACATCGGGTTACGAAAGCGCGGTGAAATCGCTGAAACTGCCGTTCATCCCGCTGCCGAAGGAAATCAATCTCAGCGATCCCGCCATGGTCGAGCCCTGGTATTCCAAGGCGGCGGTCACGCTCGACCTGAAAGGCAAAACCAAGGTCTTGCACACCGAGCCTCTGGTCTTCTATGCCTGCGTGCCGAAGGACGCGCCGAACCCGGATGCCGGCCGCGCCTTCATCGCACTCATGCAAAGCAAGGCGGGTCAGGATTTGTTCGCGCGCTACGGCTACAATCCTCCGCAAGGCGGCGCCATCTGACCAAGGCGATCACCGGCGCATTCGTTCTCGCCCTTCTGGCCGCGCCATTCGTCGGGCTGGCGCTGCTGACCGACTGGGCGCGGTTCGATCTGACCCGCAGCGATGCTTCGGCGATCGCCACTTCGGTGCTCTACGGTCTCGCGACCCTCGCGGTCATCGCCCTGCTCGGCACGCCGCTGGCGCTCTGGCTCGCCACGGCGAAGAGCAGGTCGCGCCATGCCGCGCAGGTGTTCCTGCTGCTGCCTCTGCTCACCCCGCCGCTCGCGCTGGGCATTCTTCTGGCGGCGTTCTACGGCCCGATCGGGCCGGTCGGCGCGCTGATCGGGAAATTCGGCCTGATCATCACCAACAATCCCGCCGCCTTCCTGATCGCCGGCATTTATGCCGGTATGCCGACCTATGTGGTCGCGGCGCGGACCGCCTTCGCCGATATCCCGCCGGAATTCGCCGAATCCGCCCTTACCCTGGGCGTTTCGCGGCAAAAGATCTTTCGCCACATCACCCTGCCGATGGCGCGCGACGGACTGGGCGCGGCACTCGCCCTCGCCTGGGTACGCGGGGTGGGCGAACTCGGCATCGTGCTGATCTTCGCTTATTTTCCGCAAGGCATGCCGATCCGGCTCTGGGTCGATCTGGAGGATCGCGGGCTGGACGCCACGTTTCCGCTGCTGTGGATTTTTCTTGCCGCTGCTCTGCCGCTGCCACTATGGCTGCTGCGGCGCGGCTCGAAACGCTGAGGAAATGCCATGAAACGCCTGCTCGCCGCTGTTCTGCTGGCCACCACCGGCATCGCCCAGGCCGGCAATTTCACCATCGCCTCGGCATCCTTCGCCAATGGCGGGACCATTCCGCTGGCGCAGGTGTTCGACCAGCATGGCTGCGCCGGCCGGAATGTCAGCCCGGCGGTGGCGTGGTCGGGCGCGCCGGCGGGAACGCGCGGCTTCGCGGTGACGCTGTTCGATTCCGATGCCCGCGCGGGCAAGGGGTTCTGGCACTGGATCGTCGCGGATATCCCCGCCTCGGCAACCCATCTCACCGCCGGCGGGGCTCTGCCGAACGGCGCCAAGCCGGGCAAGACGGACTGGGGGTTCGCCCATTATGGCGGCCCCTGCCCGCCGGTTGGCGACGCACCGCACCACTACCATCTCACCGTCTATGCGCTGCGCGTCACGAAACTTCCCGCTGCCGCGCTGCGTTCCCACGCGGCGCTCGCAGCCGCTCTCGCCCATGATTCGCTTGCGTCAGCCTCGATCGTCGGGCGCTACGGGCGGGCGAAACCGAACTAACGTATAATTAACAATGATAACTGTCCTTTGTTTCACGCGAAACAAAGGCACCAGACCGGACCTAAATTGGGATCGCCGAAGCGGCCCGTCCCGCATCCAGTTCCGCCGTGACGAGGTCGTCGAACCGGTCACGCTCGTCGGGCGCAAATCGACCCTCAACGATGCGTTTGCGGATCAAACGCGCCAACTCGCCCAGGCGCCGCGCCGACAGGGTCGCGCGATCGGGCGGGCTCGCCGGCGGCGCTGCGTCATTCGGCTCCGCTGGTGATTGAATTTGCATAAACTCGGTCATTGCCGCCTTCCGCCGGGGTGGAACTCATGGTCGCCGGATTGCCGCCGCGGCTTTGCGCGGTTCGAGCGATCCATCTCCGCGCGCCCGACCGGAGACCATTGAATGGTCGAGACGCCATTGGCCGTGGTGGCGGCGACCCTCGCGATCGGTTTGCCAGGCAATAGAGAGAAGATCAGCAGGATTGCCGTCCAGACCATGAAGCCGCCCGGCGTGGCGGCATCCCGATCCGCTGAGCGAACTGGTTGCATTTTGGAAAATCCCGAATAGCGCCGAAGGCTTACTTTCCGAGCTTTTCGCGCACGCTGTCCTTCACGCCGCCGACGGTGCTCTGTGCCTTCCCGGCGGCTTTCTCGGCGGCGCCTTCGGTCTGCGTCCTGGTGTCGCCGGTGACTTTGCCGACGGCTTCCTTGACGGAACCCTTCACCTGTTTGGCGCTGCCCTTGATCCGATCCTTGTCCATTTTTCGCTCCTGTGTCGGGGTGTAACCTGGAGCGATACTGGTAAAATTGCTGCGAAATTGCACGCGCTATATATTTTCAGGCTGGTGCGGCCATACCAGTGAGCATGAGCCGTGAAAACTAATCGGCGCCGGTCACGCCGCGCTCGCGCGCCCAGATGATCAGTTTCGCCCGGCTGGAAACCCCGGTCTTGCGATACAGGCTGGCGACGTGGTTGCGCACTGTGTTGCGCGACAGGCTGAGCTGGGTCGCGATCGCCGCGTCGTCCTGCCCCTGGCAGACCAGCCCCAGAATCTCGCGCGCACGGGGCGGCAATTCGGCGAGGCCGGCGGTTTTGGCCGGGCTTGCGGTCTCTGGGCGGCGCAGGCGAACCAGTTTTTCCAGCACGGCGCCGGTAAACCAGGTGGTGTCCTTCATCACCGCCTCGATCGCATGGGCGACCTCGACCTGGGTACGGTTGCGATCGGAAATATTCTGCGCGACCAGAAGAACGCAGGACTGGTCGCGAATTTCCACCGCCTCGGCGGAGACCAGGCAGTCGAGCGTATCGCCGGATTTGGTGCGCAGGCGCAGGTCAAGGCCGCGGACGCGGCCATCCTTGCGCAGCAGCCGCTCCAGTTCGGCGCCCGCGCCGGAATCGGCCCAGAGCGGCAATTCGACGGCGTCGCGATCGACGACATCCTGCTGTTCGTAGCCGGTTTCGCGGGTGAAGGCATCGTTGACCAGAAGAAACCGGCACCCCTTGCGCAGCGCGATCGCGGTGGGAACCGGGGCGAGGCGGAAGGCGATTTCGAAGCGTTCCTCGCTCTGGGCGAGCGCCGCCTCGGCCTGCCTGCGGCCATCGAGATCGGCGAAGGTGAACAACATGCAGCGTGCTTCGCCGATCTCGATCGGCTGGCCGGCCACGACGACGCATTTTTCGCCGCCGGTGGGGAGTTGCAGGAACGCTTCCATTTGCGGGATGGTGCGGCCCTCCTGGAGCCGTTCGATCGCGAGTTCGCGGCGTGCCGAGCCCTCCAGAACGTCGATTTCGTAGATCGAGCGGCCGATGACGTCCTCCTCGCGATAGCCGGTCATTTCGAGAAAACCCCGATTGGCCCGGACATGGCGCAGATCGTCCAGGCACAGAATGAGCGCGGGCGCGGGATTGGCGCTGAAGGCGCGCTCGAAGCGATCCTCGGCGTTGTAGCGCTCGGTTTCGTCGTCGATGACCAGGACAAGGAGATCGGGCAATCCGTCGTCATCGACCAGAACGAGGCTGCGGATGCGATGGGTCCAGGTCGTATCGCTGGCGTCGGCGGCCGCGACCTCGACCACGACCACGACCTCGTCGAACACCTCGCCGGCCAGCACGCGCTCCATCGGGTACTGCCCCTCGGCGAGGCGATGGTTGTTGCGATAGCGCAACTCGAAACGCTCGCGATACTCCGAGACGGTGACGCCCAAGTCCTCGACGGTTTCGACGCCGTGCAGCGCGAGGGCGCGGTCGTTGGCCCAGATGATGGTCTGGTCGGTCGCGATCAGGATCACGCCGTCGCTGACCCCCGCGACGATCTGGCGAAGGTGGCGAAGGCCGGCGTGCTGGCGCGGGAGGGGTTCTGACATGGTTGGGTTTTAGGCGCGGCAGGCGGGGATGGGAAAGAGCGTTCGAACATTGCGCGATTGTATGGGATTCGCTAATCTAGCCAGATAGCTAGCCATGAAAAACGGTCATGCACAGCGTAGGTGTTTTCGAGGCGAAAAACCGGCTGACGTCCCTGCTCGATGAAGTCGAAAACGGCGGCGAAATCCTGATTACCCGGCGCGGCAAGCCGGTTGCCCGGCTGGTGGCCGCCGAGGCCGGATTCGATCGCGCGAAGGCGCGGCGCGTGGCCGATAGGCTGCGGGAGGCGAGCAAAGGCGTTGTGCTGGCCGGCCTCTCGATCAGGGAATTGATCGGCGAAGGCAGGCGGCATTCCGCTCGCGAGCAATGATTCGGCCCTGATCGCGGCGGCGAGCACGGCTGTTCAACGCTTCGGTATAGCGACGAGTGAGAGCAGGTGGCGGACGCCGGCGAGTGCCGCGCGGTATCGGTCCTGTTTCATGGTGCCGGTTTTACTGGACATGAGGATATTGAAGCCGAAGCTGCGCATGCGGGCGAAGATGCCTGGATTGATTCGGATCCTTGACAGGTCTTCGCGCATGGTGACATCCCTTGTGTAATGTGAAGTGTTTTCAATTTTCCAATGCGCGCGGATGGCGCCGGCGGCACGAGCGGCAGTGATCGGGCGGTTCGCGATGTAGAAGGCTGTTTCGCTTGTCTGGTGGAGCAGCCCGGTTGCGGGATTGCGTGTCGCAACCGAGCGTTCCACCTGGATGATCGCGGCGACATGGGTGTGCCAATTGGTGCCTGCGAGTGCATCGGCCGGTCCGAAGACAGTGACGATACGGGTTTCATCGCGGTTGCGGCTATGGTCGCTATCGTGCGGTGGGGTCGTCGCGGTGATCTGTTCGATCGCACCTTTCAGGGTCGGCTGATTGTTCTTGACCTGAACGATCAGCCCGATTTCGGCTTCCTGGGCGACCTCGAAGAGTTTTTTTGACAGTGCAGAGCGCATCGAGGGTGACGATGGCGTCGGCGCCGATGCCCAACTCGGCAAGCAGCGTCTGTGCTGCCGGGATTTCATTGGATTTCGCATTGATATCGAGAGGCGCCAGCACGAGTTTGGTGTCGGTGGCAAAGGCGCTGAGCACATGAGCCGCGGTTCGATCGTGGAACTTGTCGAAGCTGCCACGCAAGGTCTTGCCATCCAGTGCGATGCTGCCGGCACCGGGCTTGGCGTTCGCCGCGTGCAGCAGCGCCGCGTGCCGACGGAAGGCCGCCTCCACTGCGACCGGATCAAGCCCCTGGAGGATATAGCGGATCGAGGTGTGGGAAGGCGCGCGGCGCCATTTCAAACCGAAGCTACGGTTGAGTGTCTGGCGATGGGTGTCGATGAATGTGACGATACCGCGATAGGAATCGCTGCCGCTCACGACCGCGAGGATCGAAAACAGAAGCACGTAGGGCAGCTTGTAGAGTTTGCCCTCCGCGCGGCGTGGGTCAGGTACATCAGCCAGGATGTCGAGCAGTGGGGTGAATGTGGCCATGGCAACCTCCGAGTCGATTGCCTGCCCAAGAATCCCAGATCAATCGCCTCGGGAACCCCCCAAACTCACGCCTCTTCACTTTCCGACGCCATGTTGCATATCGGACTCGGTAAACCGTCAGCTCAGAGGGTTGAACAGCCCTGCGGCGGCGAGAGATGTGGGGGGGGGGGGTTAATTTGGTTTAAGTCATATACAAATATTCGGCTAACCGAAATCACTATGCTATGCAGATGTCAACATCTTAATCGTTCGACCTAACATTTTTTGTGATACTCGATTACCTTTAAAGGTGATCGTATGAGACGGTCGCTTTGTTCCTTGAACATTCAAAATATCATGCCCATCGCCTAATATTTTTTCAATTGTGGCACGTTCAAGAATGCTCAATACCTTTTTATGGTCCTGGCCAGAGCGAAACTGAATTTCCCCGACTAGAAGAAAGCGTTGGCCTGCCGGCGCCTCATGCAAACCCTGCATTAGACTAACTGAGTTAAAATGTTGCTTAAGGCGTCGCCGGAGATGGTCAGTCTTCCCAATATAAAGCGGATAAGACTGTTTCCCGTGCGTGCGACCGAAAATATAAACACCTGAGGTCTCCATAATATTCTCTAAAGTATGATTTCTAAAATCATATCGACTTTTGTTCCAATTTAAAAACATTGGCTGGTGCCAAGATACAGAAATATCCATTGATCGCCCCCCCCCAAGCTCATCCTTTCCCATAGTCTATACCATTTTTATAATATTTCGCAACAAAAAAGGACGAGCGCCAGTAGTCCGCTTTAATGGGATGAAATGAAAGCGAAATGGATTGCTTCAGCCGCTGCGCGGCTTCGCAATGACGTGTTCGGGCGCGGTACTGTGCGAGCAGGATAATGCGATGATCGGTGTGAGCGGCTGATGGCGAAACTGGTCACTGAATTGAATAGCGCTTCAGATCGCGTGCAGCGTTGCCTGTCGCTGGAGATCACCTATCGCACCTTCGAGTTTGGGTGGGTGTTCTATAATATCTTCCCGAGCTTCGATGATCAGCCGATCCTGAACGACGCGGTGCTGAAGAACAGCGCGGATCGCGGTGGCACGAAGCCGGGCTCGCTTCATGCAAACGAGGACGAATTCTGTAGCCTGTTGCCCGACATGCGCCGGTTTCTGGAAAACGGGGAGACAGTGTTCTGGATGCCGGTGGAGGCGGATGTGGCGCTGGAGATCAAGCGCTGGAGCTTCGGCGACATCGAGCCGTTTGATCCAAGTCGCGCGGATCAGGATCAGAGTAATGTCGAGCTGATATTGGACATCGATCACTACCAGTTCCGCGACGTCACCGCCTATGGCGGTGGGATGATCAAAATCGTTTATCTCTGTTCCTGGACCGCCTTGCGGCAATTCTACCGCGATCTACGTGCCGAGTTCCTGACGTTCCGCGATGCGAATGACATTACTGCGTATAATGTCGCACGCGGTTTCGACCGGCCCGAGCACGACTGGTTCTGATGCGGCAGACTTGCGCCCTGGCGCTTTGAGCGGCGTGGATTGCTTCGGCACTGCGTGCCTCGCAATGACAGGGTGGGATTGATTCCGGGTTTCCAAAGGCCTGCGGCCTTTGGCGGGTCCAGGGCAGAGCCCTGGCCTCACCTTGGCTGATTGTCAGTCAGAACGCGGCGTCTTCGAATTCCATCATGGTGGCGGAGCCGGACTGGATCGCGGCGAGCAGGGCACCGGTCTGCGGCAGCAGGCGTTCCATGAAGAATTTCGCAGTCTGCACCTTGGCCCGATAGAACTGGCCGGCGCCGTTTTGCTCGTCCGCCTTGGGTGCGGCGATGGCGACCATGCGCGCCCAGACGAAGGCCAGTGCGGTCAGGCCGAACAGGCGCAGATAATCGACCGAGGCGGCGCCGATTTCGTCATGGTTGGACATCGCGTTTTCCATGATGAAGCCGGTCGCGACCTGGACGTGTTCCAGCGCCTGCTGCAGCGGCGGTAAAAACGGCTCCAACGCCGCGTTATCGGCGTTGGATTCGATGAACTCCATCACCGGATCGAGAAAGCGGGTGAGCAGGCGCCCGCCATCCTGCGGCAGTTTGCGGCCGACCAGATCGAGCGCCTGAATGCCGTTGGTGCCTTCATAGAGCATCGAGATGCGCGCATCGCGGACATATTGTTCGATGCCGTGATCGCGGATGTAGCCGTGGCCGCCATAGACCTGCACGGCGGTCGAGGCGATTTCGAAGCCAAGATCTGTGAACATGGCTTTGACGATCGGCGTCATCAGCGCGGAGAAATCATCGGCGGCCTGTTTCGCGTCGTCGTCGGTCGATTTGTGCAGGATTTCCAGCTCGCGCGCGACCCAGCCGGCGAGCGCGCGGCAGCCTTCGATATAGGCGCGCATGGTGAGCAGCATGCGGCGCACATCGGGGTGGACCAGGATCGGGTCGGCCTGCTTGTCCGGCGCCTTGGTGCCGGTCAGCGCGCGGCCCTGGATGCGGTCGCGCGCATAGGCAACCGCGTTCTGATAGGCGGTTTCGGCGATGCCGAGACCCTGGATGCCGACCGACAGCCGCTCGGTGTTCATCATCTTGAACATCGCGGCAAGGCCCTTGTTGGGCTCGCCGACCAGCCAGCCCTTTGCATCGTCGAAGCTGATCGCGCAGGTCGCCGAGCCCTTGATGCCCATTTTATGCTCGATCGCGGTGCAGGACACGCCGTTGCGCGGGCCGAGCGAGCCATCGTCCTTGACCAGCACCTTCGGCACCAGGAACAGCGAGATGCCCTTCACCCCGGCGGGTGCGTCCGGCAGGCGGGCGAGCACCAGATGGATGATGTTCTCGGTCAGGTCGTGTTCACCGGCGCTGATGAAAATCTTGTTGCCGGTGATGCTGTAGGACCCATCGTCGTTCGGCACCGCCCTGGTGCGCAGCATGCCGAGATCGGTGCCGCATTGCGGCTCGGTGAGGCACATGGTGCCGGACCATTTTCCTGACACGAGGTTAGGCAGGTAGGTTTGTTTCTGTTCCTCGGTGCCCGCGTGTGACAATGCCACATAGGCGCCGTGCGACAGGCCGGGATACAGGCCGAACGCCACGTTCGCCGAGCAGAGCATTTCCTCGACCATCAGTGCCGCCGGAATCGGCATGCCCTGCCCGCCATAGTCGGGAGATGCGCCCATCGCGGTCCAGCCGCCGTCGCGGAAGGTTTTGTACGCCTCCTTGAAGCCGGACGGTGTGCGGACCACGCCGTTTTCGTAGGTGCAGCCCTCGAGATCGCCGGACTGGTTGAGCGGGAACAGCACGGTTTCGGCCAGTTTCGCGGCCTCTTCCAGCACGCTGTCGATCAGCTCGGGGGTGAATTCCGCGTTGCCCGGCAGTTCGGCGAGCGCGGTACTGTCATAGAGTTCGTGGAGGACAAAGCGCATGTCCTCAAGCGGTGCCTTGTAGATCGGCATGGTCAGTCTCCGTTTGGTTCGTTCAGTTCCGCAAGGGCCGGCCGGTGTCGAGAATGTGCTTGATCCGCGCCTGGCTTTCCCTGGTGCGGAACAAAGCCATGAACGCCTCGCGCTCCAGCGCCATCACGTCGGTTTCCGAAACCGGGTCGACGATATCGACATCGCCGCCGGTCAGCACGCGGGCGAGATGCGACGCCACCGTGACATCGTGCGGTGTCGCGACGCCTTTTTTTCGGAATTCCTCCACCGCCATGCCAAGGCCGACCCGGCCGCTCGCACCGGGCAACTGCAGCATGGCCGGCTCGGGCTTCGCGTAGCCGCTGACCAGCGCGAGTGCGCGGGATTTGGCATCAGCGAGAACCCGGTAGCGATTCATCGTAATGCCGTCCTCGGGTTTCAGAAATTTCAGGTCCTTCGCCTCGGCGGCGGAGGTCGAGAATTTCGCGGTGGAGACCATTTCGAAGACTTTAGCGACAGCGGGCATCGGGCCTTTCGGCGCGTCCTTCGCGGTCTGCCAGCGGGCCAGCATGGTGGCGCAACCGCCCCAGCCGGGAACCAGCCCGACGCCGCATTCGACCAGGCCCATATAGGTTTCCGCGTAAGCCTGCACCGCGGAACAATGCAGCAGGATTTCGCAGCCGCCGCCGAGCGCGCGCCCAGCCGGCGCGCCGACCACCGGGAACGGGGCGTAGCGCAGCGCCTGATAGGCTTTCTGGCCTTCCTTGACGCTGCCTTCGATTTTTCCCCACATGCGCAGATTGGCGGCGAACACGGCGAGGCCGAGATTGGCGCCGACCGAGAAATTCTCGCGGCCCGGACCGGCGCGCAGATCCTCGCTATGGATCACCAGCGCCTTGTAGGATTTCTGCACCAGCGCAATGGTTTTTTCGAGCAGGGCGAGAATGTCGCCGTCCAGCGAGTTCATGATCGAGTGGAACTCGAAGCAGAGAACGCCGTCGCCGATATCCCAAACCGAGGCGGATTTGTTAGTGAGAACCGGCTTTGCACCGCGTTTGACGTCTTCCAGCAGCAGAACGCCATCGGGGCGTTTGACCGGACGATAGGTACCGTCGGAGCAAAATTGCAGGAGCGCGCTGCCTTCGGTTTTGTAAAAGGTGCCTTTGCCGAGCCTGGTGAGAATCGGCGGCACCGGGATCGACAATGCGGCAAGTTTTTCCGAAACCCAGTCCGCGCCCAATTTGTCGATCAACTCGAACGGGCCGTATTTCCAGGTATAGCCGAGGCGCATCGCCTCATCGACGCTCGCGATATCGTCGGCGATTTCCGGGATCAGCGAGGCGGCATAGGCGAGCACGCGGCCGAGCACACCCCAGGCATACTGGCCCGGCTTGCTCTTGGCGCCGACGAGTTTTTTCAGATCCTTCTTCGCGTCCTTCACCTCGTCGATTTTCGGGCGGACCGTGGCGCGCCATTCGAGGCGGCCCTGCGCGGCCGCCTTGAGCGACAGGGTTTCCTTCACCTTGTCGGCGCCGCGGCCGGAGCTGCGATAAAAACCGCCCTTGCCTTTCTTGCCGGTATAGCCTTCGGCGATCAGTTTTTCGATCATCGAGACGTCGCGATTGATCGCGTGGAACGGATCGGATTTCGGCAACAGGCGGGCGAGCGATGCGTTGACATGCGGGCCGAGATCGATGCCGACCAGATCCATCAGGCCGAATACGCCGGTCGACGGGAATCCCATCGGCTTGCCCATGATCGCGTCGGCTTCCTCGACCTCCAGGCCCATATCGAGCGCCAGAACCATCGCGCTCTGAATCCAGTAGGTGCCGATGCGGTTGGCGATGAAGCCCGGCGTATCGCGGCAGGAAATCACCGATTTGCCGAGAGTGACGTCGCAGAATTTGGTGATTCTGCCGATGGTTTCGGCACTCGTGTCTGGGCCGGTCACGAGTTCCAGCAGGCGCATATAGCGCGGCGGGTTGAAGAAATGGGTGATGACGAAATCGGGTTTGAGCGTGTCCGGCATGTCCGACATCAATTCGGACAGCGGAATGGTGGAGGTGTTCGAAGACACCACCGAGCCCGGCTTGCGCACCTCGGCGATCCGCTTGTAAAGCGCCTGCTTGATGTCGAGCCGTTCGATGACGGCCTCGACGATCCAGTCGCATTCGGCGAGGCCGGCGAAATCGTCCTCGGTATTGCCCGGTGTGATCAGCCGCGCCGCCTTGGGCGACATCAAAGGCGCCGGCTCGATTTTCTTGAACCGCTCGATCGCGCCCCTGGCGATCGCGTTGCGGTCCGCGCTGCCCGGCTTGACGATGTCGAGCAGCTTCACCTTGATTCCGGCATTGGCGACATGGGCGGCGATCGCCGCTCCCATCACGCCGGCGCCGATGACGGCGACGGATTTGATTTCGCTTGCCATGTCAGACCGCCTCCAGCACCGTCGCGATGCCCTGGCCGCCGCCGATGCATTGCGTCGCCAGCGCGTATTTGCCGCCCTCGCGCTTGAGCACGGACGCCGCCTTGCCGGTGATGCGCGCCCCGGTGGCGCCGAGCGGATGGCCAAGCGCGATCGCCCCGCCGTCGAGATTGACGGTGGCGGGATCGAGTTCGAGATCGCGGATGCAGGCGAGCGCCTGCGAGGCAAAGGCTTCGTTCAGCTCGACCACGTTGATGTCGCGCGATGTCAACCCGGCGCGGGCAAGCGCTTTCCGCGAAGCCGCAACGGGCCCGATGCCCATGATGTCCGGCGCGCAGCCGGCGACGGCGATGGACTTGATTCGCGCCGTGACCGGCAGCCCGTGCTTCATCGCGTAATCCTCCGAGCAGACCAGAACCGCGGAAGCGCCGTCGGTCAGCGGCGAGGACGTGCCGGCGGTGACCGTGCCATTGGCGTCGAAGGCCGGCTTCAGCCCCGCGAGGCCCTCGCGCGAGGCGTCGTGGCGGATGCACTCGTCCTGGCTGACATTGGCCTTGTTCAGGGTGATCGGTACGATTTCGTCGGTGAGTTTGCCAGCCTTCTGCGCGGCAGAGGCCTTGACGTGGCTCGCGAGCGCAAATTCCTCCTGCGCGTCGCGAGTGATCTGCCAGCGCTGCGCGACATTCTCGGCGGTATCGCCCATGCCCATGTAGGCGGCGGGGTTTTTCGCATGGAGCGCGGGCGAGGGCATCGGGTTGTAGCCGCCCATCGGCACGCGGGTCATGCTTTCCACGCCGACCGCGATGAACGCCTCGCCGGCGTTCATCTGGATCGCTCCGGCGGCCATGTGGATGGCATACATCGACGAGCCGCAGAAGCGGTTGACCGTGGCGCCGGCGACGGTGATCGGCAGATCGGCGAGAAGCGCGATCAGGCGGGCGACGTTCAGACCCTGCTCGGCCTCGGGGAAGGCACAGCCGACGATGATATCCTCGATGTCCTCGGCCTTCACCCCGGTGCGGGCGATCAGCGCGCGCACGACCTCCGCCGCCATTTCGTCTGGCCGCACCCGCGTCAGCCCGCCTTTCTTGGCGAGGGCGAAGGGTGAACGGGCATAGCCTGCGATGACGACGTTGGTCATTTGTGTAACTGGCTCCTGAACCTGTGGGTTGGGACTATTTTGGGCGCTGCTGGAGAGCCGCCTCGGCCTGGCGTTCGATATCCGCGAGTTCGGCGAGGCTCTGCTCGAGGGCCGCGCGCTGCTCCTGCAATTTGGCGATCCGCTTGCGCACGCCGGTCAGCAATTGCCTGACCTGGGTGTGCTGGGTCGGGTCGATATCGTAGAGATCGAGATAGTCCTTGATTTCGCGGAGCGAAAAGCCGAGCCGCTTGCCCCGCAGGATCAGCATCAGCCGGGCCCGGTCGCGCGGCGTATAGACGCGCGTGGTGCCGGCGCGGCTCGGGTTGATCAGCCCCTTGTCCTCATAGAAGCGTATCGTCCGCGCGGTGACACCGAGCTGACGCGCCAATTGGCTGACCGAGTAGAGCGCGTTCGCCTGGCCGCCGGCCTCGGCCATCTCGCGTTGGTGCCGCTGGTGCAGAGCGGTCATCGCCGGGCTATCCGTTGTCGTCATAGTCATACCCCATCCTGTGCCGTTCGAGAGACGTTTTTTTGGTTCAGCGTGGACGAACATGACCGATTCCGGGAGTTAACGCAAAGAGAATAGCCATTACGTATAGGTCATGCCCATACCTTTGTCCAGTGGAGAATGTCAGGATTTGGCGGTCTTCGCCGCCTCCTCGGCCACGAGCTCCTTTTTCGATAATTTGCCGACCATGGTTTTCGGCAGGGTTTCCCGGATTTCGACCGATTTCGGGATTTCGATCTTGTTCAGGTGGTCCTTGAGAAAGGCGAGAATCTCCTCCGGCGTCGCTTTGGTTCCGGGACGCAGGGTGACGAACAGCTTGGGCGCCTGACCGCGATAGGTGTCCGGGATGCCGATGGCGATCGCGTCCTGCACCGACGGGTGCTGATACGCCGCTTCCTCGATCACGCGGGGATAGACGTTGTAGCCGCCGCAGAGGATCAGATCCTTGATGCGATCGACGATGAACAGATAGTTGTCGGCGTCGAGATAACCGATATCGCCGGTGCGCAGCGCGCCGTCGACGAAGACCTTCGCGGTCTCGTCCGGGCGGTTGTAGTAGCCCTTCATCACCTGCGGGCCGCGCACGCAGATCTCGCCGCGTTCGCCCTGCGGCATCAGCCGTTCGGGGTGTTCGGGGTCGCGGATTTCGACGATGGTGCCGGGCAGCGGCGTGCCGACCGAGCCGCGCCTGACCCCGCTTGGCGGAGTCGCGGTGACGACCGGCGAGGTTTCCGACAGGCCGTAACCTTCCAGCACGGCGCATTTGGACAGGCGCTCGAACCGCTCGGCGCCCTCGATCGAGATCGGCGCGCCGCCGGAGATGCAGAATTTGATGAAGGACAGATCCTTCCCCTCGCCCGCCGCGTTGCAGATCGCGGTATAGAGCGTGGGCACGCCCGGCATGATGGTGGGGCGCTTGCGGGCGATCGCCGCCATCAGCATTTTCATGTCGAGACGCGGCATCAGGATGAGTTCGGCGCCGATCGAAACTCCGAAATTCATCACCGCCGTCATCGCGAAGACGTGGAAGAACGGCAGGATGCCCATGATCCGCTCGGCGCCCTCGTCCATCGGCGGGCTGCCGGCGAGAACCTGCTGGACATTGGCGGTGATGTTGGCATGGGTGAGCATCGCCGCCTTGGGGACGCCGGTGGTGCCGCCGGTATATTGCAGCGTGGCGATATCGTTCTCAGGATCGATCGCGACCGGGCTGGGTTTGGCGGCGCCTGAAATCAGGGTCTCGAAGCGGAGATAGGGTAGTCCGGCGGGGATTTTCGCGAGTTCCTTGCTCTTGAACAGCCGGAACAGCAGCCCTTTGAGCGGCGGCAGCGCCGCAGCCATCGAGCAGACGATAACCCGCTGAAACAGCCCATTGGCGGCAAGCTTGCCGATTTTTTCGTGGATCATCGCGACATCGAGCGAGACCATGATGGTGGTGCCGGAATCGCGAACCTGTGCGGCGATCTCGCGCTCGGTATAGAGCGGGTTGTAGTTCACCACGGTGCCGCCGGCCTTCAGGATGGCGAAGTACATGACGACGAAATAGGGCGTGTTGGGCAGGCAGAGCCCGACCCGCGTGCCTTTGGCGACGCCGAGTTTCTGCAGTCCGGCGGCGGCGCGGTCGGCAAGCGCTGCGATCTCGCCCCAGTTCCAGCCCCGGCCGAGGAAATCGATCGCCGGGCGGGTGCCGAACCGGCGCGCGGCATCGTCCAGCATCGTGCCGGCCGGGCGGGCGACGGCGGTGAACTCCGCGACGGGACGAGGGGCGGCGAGATCGTTCATGGCGTTTTCCTCCAGAGACGGCTTGCGACACGGCTCAAAGGCCGCGTTCACTCAGGATGCGTTTAGTTGCCGTTAACGTAAATGTCTATCAAAACCTGCCGGCATTCGCAAGGATTTCGGTATGAATCGATGAAAAAACGGGACAAAAAAAGGGGCCCCGAAGGGCCCCGTTCCAACTGGCCGAAGTATCGGGAACTTCAAACCGCCTTGAGGTTGATGGCCGCGGCCTTGCCGCGTTCCATCGCGATTTCGTAGGAAACTTTCTGGCCTTCGTTCAGGCCGCGCATTCCGGCCGCCTGAACCGCGGTGATGTGGACGAAGACATCCTTGCCGCCGTCTTGCGGCACGATGAAACCAAAGCCTTTCGTGGTGTTGAACCACTTGACAGTGCCGATCGCCATTGCTGCGTCGTCGCTCCTTAGACACACCCGCCGTACGACCGCCGCACGGCTCAAGAGGGACAACCGGGTTTTGGACGTCTTGGCCGCATACGGAAACCCCCGTCTCGCGCAACAAGGCAAGCCAAAGTCGATTGCAGCGTTAATGACGCAGAAACACTCCGGCCTGTCAACGCGAATACGCAATGGCGCGGCGGGATTCCTGGCGATTCCAGCATGAAAGCGATACATTCTTCCGATCGCATAAACCGCCGCCGGCCGATTGCGCGGGCGGGACGGCGCGGCGATAGTGCAGCCATTCCAACGGGAGAAAACGATGAGCGGACCGAAAATTTTGGAAACGATCTCCGTGCAGAAATGTTTCGGCGGCACCCAGGGCGTGTATCGTCACGAATCGGCCGAAACCGGCTGCGCCATGCGATTCGGCCTGTTTCTTCCGCCGCAGGCGGAGCGCGGCAAGGTTCCCCTGCTCTACTGGCTTTCGGGCCTGACCTGCACCGAGGAGAATTTCGTGGTGAAAGCCGGCGTGCAGCGCGTTGCCGCCGAACTCGGCATCGCCATCGCGGTTCCCGACACCTCGCCGCGCGGGCTGGGCTATCCGGGCGAGGACGATGCCTATGATTTCGGCTCCGGTGCCGGGTTTTATGTCGATGCGACCGAGGCGCCGTGGCATCACGGTTATCGGATGTATTCCTATGTGACGAAGGAGTTGCCGGCGCTGATCGGAGAAAAATTTCCGGTCGATCCGGCGCGGGTGGGGATTTTCGGCCATTCGATGGGCGGCCATGGCGCGCTGACCATCGCGCTGAAAAACCCGGCTTCCTACAAATCGCTCTCGGCGTTCTCGCCGATCGTCTCGCCGATGCGCTGCCCCTGGGGCGAAAAGGCGCTGACGGGATATCTGGGCGCCGATCGGGCCACGTGGCGGGATTACGATGCGACCGCGCTGATCGAGGCGCGGGGCTGGCAGGGCCCGCCGATCCTGGTCGATCAGGGCGATGCCGATCCGTTCCTGGAGCGGGAGCTCAAGCCGGAATTGCTGCGCGAGGCCTGCGCAGCGAAGGGCGTTTCACTCGATCTCAGGATGCGGGAGGGCTACGATCACTCCTATTTCTTCATCGCCAGCTTCATCGAGGATCATCTGCGGTTTCACGCGAAATATTTGTAAATGGAATGACTGAGCAGCGGAACGAGCTGACGCTACGTTCCGCTGTTATGATCCGGTGTCAGTCGGCGCTGGGGCCTTCCACGCTGTTTTCCAGAACCGCGCCTGTCTTGGCATCGACGCCGATTTCATGGGTCGCGCCTGTGGTTTTGATGTCGAAGGAATAGCGCAGGCCGCTGCCGCCTGTCTCGCGTTCGAGTTCCATGGCGGCGATCGTGCCGGGCTGCGCGCGCAGCGCGATCTGCCGCGCCCGGACCGGAGTGACTTTGGCGTCCTTCTGCAATGCCTGGCCGCTATAGGCGAAGGCCGAACCGGTGGCGGCGAGCGACAGAGCGGCGGCGATGGCGAAGCGTTTGGTGATGAGGGTCATCGGTGTTTCCTTGTCCTGCGGCCCGATGCGGGCCGGGAGCGGATGAGGCGCCGGCGCGCCGTGCCGGATCGTGACCGCAAGCTTGTGTCTCGGTAAGCCGGGCGATACAGTCGGTTTTGCGACGGTTCCGCGCGAGCGGATCAAATGGGAATGCCGTGACGCCTCGGCCGGGATGCAATCCCGGAGGCCAGTCGGTAGCTGCCCCCGCAACTGTGAGCGGCGAGCAAGGATGCATGGGCCGGCAACGGCCCGCCACTGGGGATTTCCCTGGGAAGGTGCATCGGCGCTGTGACCCGCGAGCCAGGAGACCTGCCGGCGCGGCACGAACAGACCCACCGGGCGGGGTGCCCCGGTCAAGGAGGCAGATATGGTGTTTTCAGAATTCCGGTCCGGCGGAGGGCATCGCGCATGACCGTCGCCAGCAATCTCGGCTTTCCGCGCATCGGCCATCGGCGTGCGCTGAAGACGGCGCTCGAAGCGCACTGGGCGGGCAAGAGCGGCGAAGCGGCCTTGCTGCGCGAGGCAGCAGCGCTGCGGGAAGCCCATTGGCGGCATCAGCACGGCGCGGGACTCGCGCATATCCCGTCCGGCGAATTCTCGCTTTACGATCATGTGCTCGATACCGCGACGATGCTGGGCGCGGTTCCGGCTGGCTATGGCTGGGACGGCGGCGGGCCGGTATCGCTCGCGACCTATTTCGCCCTCGCGCGCGGCAATGCGGAGAAGCCAGCGCTCGAAATGACCAAATGGTTCGACACCAATTACCATTATCTGGTGCCGCTGCTCGCGCGCGATCAGCGTTTCGTCCTTACCGAGAACCGCCCGCTCGCGTCGTTCCGCGAGGCGGCCTCGTCCGGCCTGCGGACCAGGCCGGTGCTGCTCGGGCCGGTGAGCTTCCTGCGCCTCGCCAAGACCACCGACGGCTCCGATCCGCTCGATCTGCTGGACGCGCTGGTGCCGGTCTATGCGCGCATCCTGCGCGAACTCGCCGAGGCGGGGGCGGTGATGGTGCAGATCGACGAGCCGGTGCTGGCGCTCGATCTGCCCGCCCGCGCGCGTGACGCCTTCGCCCGCGCCTATGGCGCGCTCGCCAAGGCCGGCCCGGAGCTTCTGCTCGCCAGCTATTTCGGGCCGATCGGCGACAACCTCCCGACGGTTCTCGGCCTGCCGGTCGCCGGACTGCATCTCGATCTCTGCCGCGGCTCGCTGGATCTCGGGCCTGTGCTGGAACAGGCGCGGCCCGATCTCGCTTTGTCGCTCGGGCTGGTGAACGGGCGCAATATCTGGCGGGCGGATCTGCGCGCCTGCCTCGCGACGGCGCAGCGCGTCGCCGAGGCGCGCGACGCGCGGCTTCTGATGATCGCGCCCTCCTGCTCGCTGCTGCATGTGCCGCTCGATCTCGCCGAAGAAACCGGGCTGCCGGCGGAGCTTGCCGGAAATCTGGCCTTCGCGATGCAGAAACTGGTGGAAATCAAGCTGATCGCGCGCGGCCTCGACGAGGGCGAGGCCGCGATCGCGGCAGCGCTCGACGAGTCGGATGCGGCGATCGCCGCGCGGGCGGCCAGCGACTCGGTGCATAACAAGGCGGTCGCATCCCGGCTCGCCGAAGCGACCGATGCGATGACCCGACGGCGTTCGGCGTTTCCGGTGCGCCGGGTAGCGCAGCGCTCAGCACTCGATCTGCCGCGCTTTCCGACCACCACGATCGGCTCGTTTCCGCAGACCACCGAGGTGCGCCGCGCACGGGCGGCGCACGCCAAGGGGGCGATCGACGATGCGGCCTATGACGCGGCGATCGAGACCTGGACGCGCGAGGCGATATCCTGGCAGGAGGCGATCGGGCTCGACGTGCTGGTGCATGGCGAATTCGAGCGCAACGACATGGTGCAGTATTTCGGCGAGCGTCTCGCCGGATTCGCCTTCACAAGGCATGGCTGGGTGCAATCCTATGGCAGCCGCTGCGTCGCGCCGCCGATCATCTGGGCGGATGTGTCGCGCCCCGCGCCGATGACGGTGCGCTGGGCGCGCTTCGCCCAGTCGCTGACCGAGAAGCCGGTGAAGGGAATGCTGACCGGGCCGGTGACCGTTCTGCAATGGTCGTTCGTACGCGAGGATATTCCGCGCGAGACGACCTGCCGGCAGATCGCGCTGGCACTCCGCGACGAGGTCGCCGACCTGGAAGACGCCGGCATCCGGGTGATCCAGATCGACGAGCCGGCCTTGCGCGAGGGGCTGCCTTTGCGTGCCGCCGAACGCGACGCCTATCTCGCCTGGGCGGTGGACTGCTTCCGTCTTTCGGCTTCGCCGGTGCGGGATGCGACCCAGATCCACACCCATATGTGCTACGCTGATTTCGAGGATATCCTCGATGCGATCGCCGCGCTGGATGCCGACGTGATCAGCATCGAGGCGACGCGAAGCCGGATGGCGCTGCTGGAGGCGTTCGAGAAGCGCAACTATCCGAACGAGATCGGGCCGGGCGTGTGGGACATCCACAGCCCGCGCGTGCCGGAGGCCGCCGAGATGGCGGCGCTGCTGGAACGCGCGGCGGCCCGGCTCGACCCCGACCGGCTCTGGGTCAATCCCGATTGTGGCTTGAAGACCCGGCGCTGGGACGAGGTTCGGCCCGCGCTGGAAAACATGGTCGCGGCGGCGCGGCGGCTGCGGGCCGCGACTCACTCGACCTGACGCATCTTCGCCCCCTCGCCGGAGGCAAACTCCGGCGAGGTTTCGGCGATGATCGCGGCGCGGCGGCGGAAATAGCGTTCGCGCTTGGTTTCCGCCGCAACGACGCGGTGATGCACGCGCAGCAGATCGGCGCGCGAAATGATCCCCTGGAGCCGGCCTTCATGATCGACCACCGGGATGCGCGGCGTGTCCTCGGTGATCATGCGCGAAGCGACGGTGATCGCCATCTCGCCTTCCCAGGCGGTGACCACGCGGCGATGGGCGAGCGCCGCGCCGAGTGGAATCGCGCGATCCGCTTCGTTGCCGATCCAGGCGAGGATATCGGCGCGGGAGACCAGGCCGGCCAGATCGCCGTTCTCGTCGGTGACCGGATAGGCGCGATGGCGCGGCTCGGGGGCGAGGAAATACTCGATCGCGTCGCCGATGCTCATGTCGGAACCGAGCGTCTCCACCGGGGTCGCCATGATCTCGCCGGCGCGCGCGATGGCGAGCGGATCGACGCTGTATTCCCGCGTCAGATGATGGCCGCGCCGGGCGATTTTCTCGGTCAGGATCGAGCGTTTCATCAGCAATACGGTAACGCCCATGCTCGCCATGCTGGCGGTGATGACCGGGAGCAGGATGAGATGATTGCCGGTGAGTTCGACCGCGAACAGGGTCGAGGTGAGCGGCGAGCGCATGGTTCCGCCCATCATCGCCGCCATGCCGACCACCGCCCAGAAGCCGGGTGCCGCGTGCGGCATGAACGGCGCCAGCACGGCGCCGAGCGCGCCACCCATGATGAGCAAGGGCGCCAGCACGCCGCCCGAGGTGCCCGAACCGAGAGCGACCGACCAGATCACGCTTTTGACCAGAACCAGCCTTATCGCCGCCGCGCCGACGAGGCCGCCGGCGAGAAGCTTGGCGATATCCGGGTAGCCGACGCCGAGCGCGAGCGGATCGAAGATGCCGCCGATACCGACCACCACGCCGCCGAGCACCGGCCACCACATCCAATGGATCGGCAGTTTCAGGAATCCGTCTTCGGCGGCGTAGACCATCATGGTGAGCAGCGCCGAACCGAGACCGGCGATCAGGCCCAGCCCGACCCAGCCGAGCGCGTGGAGCGGGTCGATGATGACGTTGCCGACATAGGGAAACAGCGGCGCGGGCGTGAGCACGTAGCGCCGTTCGATCGCGGCGGTGATGCACGCGATCGCGACCGGCAGCACGCTGCGCGGCTTCCATTCGAACAGCAGAAGCTCGACGGCGAGCAGGATCGCGGCGACCGGGGTGCCGAACACCGCCGTCATGCCCGCGCAGGCACCGGCGACCAGAAGCGTCTTGCGTTCGGCGTCGGTGAGGGAAAAACACTGCGCGAGCAGAGAGGCAGCCGCTCCGCCGGTCATGATGATCGGGCCCTCGGCGCCGAACGGGCCGCCGGTGCCGATCGAGATCGCCGAGGAGATCGGCTTCAGGATCGCGACCTTGAGGTCGAGCCGGGCATTGCCGAGCATGATCGCCTCGATCGCCTCGGGGATGCCGTGACCGCGGATTTTTTCCGAGCCGTAGCGCGCCATGATGCCGATGATGACCGCCCCGGCGACCGGGATCAGGATGGTCCAGAGCGCCGGATGGCCATGATGCGGCACCCCGCCGGGCTGCATCACCCTGGTGGACCAGATGCCGTAATAGGAGATGTTGTTGATCAGCGCGATCAGCCGGAGCAGAATCCAGCCGGCCGCGACACCGAAGGTTCCGGCGAGCAGCGCAAGGGCGGATAGCGGGAACAGGCGCTTATCCGTCGTGAAATCGCCGAGATCCGCGATACCGGATGCCGGTCGGGTACTGGGTTTCATGGAGCTGGAATCCGATTGAAGAGGAATATCGTTCTGTCGCGGCGCTAATATCGTAATACGACATATATAGACAAGAGGCGTTTCGGGTTACACTCGCGTATGTCCGACATGACCCTTTCCGATCACGACTACCGGACGCTCGCGGAGTTCCGATATGCGCTGCGCCGGTTCCTGTCCCTGAGCGAGACGGCGGCGCGCAGCGCCGGGCTGACGCCGCGCCAGCACCAGGCGCTGCTCGCGATCAAGGGGGCCGATGGCGCCGCGCCGATCGGCCTCGGCGATCTCGCCGAGCGGCTGGCGTTGCACCACAACAGCATGGTGGAATTGGCCGACCGGCTGGCCGATTCGGGCCTGGTTTCCCGGATTCCCGACAGCACGGACCGCAGGCGGGTGCGGCTGGCGCTGACGCCGGCGGGGGAAGAAAAACTCGCCGCGCTGTCGGCGATTCATCTGGAGGAACTGCGCCGGATGCGCCCGGTGCTGCAGCGGCTGATCGACCGGCTCACATAGATGCGTCCCGTGCGGGTTTGCGAACCCGCGCGGGACGCGGTGCGGGGCTACTGATTGACCTGCTCGGAACGGCTGGTCGTCGTCGTTACCGTCGAGGGTGTCCCCGGCACGGCCATGGGCGGCGGTGCCGGCACCAGCACTGGTCTGGTGGTGGTTTCCTCGGTGCTCGTGATGGTCCGGGTCGGCGGCGGGCCGGAACAGGCGGACAGGGCCGCCATGCCGCCGATCAGGGAAAGCCCCAGCGCCAATCGTACGCCGGCTTTGTTCGCGATCATCGCCATTCTCCTGTTGCTGTCAGGCCGCATCAAGGCGTGGTCGTTGTCGTGGTGGTGCGCCGCGTCGAGGTTGCCACGTAAGGCGCCGGCTGGGTGACCGTGACGCTCCTGCTTTCCGAAGCGGCGGTATCGGGATTGCCGTAGGTGGTTTGCTGCGAGTAACTCCGCGTGCCGTAGCCGTTATCGGTGCGCCTGGTCACCGTGGTGCTGAGCGTGCCCGGCGGCGGCGGAACGATGGCGGGTGGCGCCGGAGGCACGACGGCGGTGGTGGTCGTGGATTGATAGGTGGTCGATTGCGCCAGCGCGGCACCGCTCATCAGAGCCAGGGCCGCCAGACTCGGCAAGATATATTTTTTCATAACAATATCTCCTCTCATTGCTTCGCGAAGACAAGTCACCATACGGGACGTGTCGCCACACGGAACAAGTCGCCTGCAAAATATAGGCAACCGAGCCGAATCGTTCCAATAAAATCGTCATTACAGATTCGACATTGATTATAAATCAACCAAAAATATGTCGCCATTATTTTGACATGAACATTTTTGATTTAACGCCTGTTTTCAAACACCGTCACAAAGATGCCGGAATTTTTGTTGCCGCCGGATTACCCGAATGCCAAAGGTCGGTGCCGGCGTTGTGAAGGGCGGGCAGTTGCATAAGCGCGCCAGGTTTCGCCGCCGCGGGAAATCGCCCTATAGTCGGATCATGAGCATCCTTTCGAAGCTGACCCTCACCGCCGTTCTGGGTGTTGCCGCGCTGTCCCTGTCCGGTTGCGGCCTCGCCGCGGCGCCCTGCCGCGTCACCTCCGCCGGGCTGAAGATCGTGCCGCTTCTCGGGCCGGTCGCCGCGGCGCCGACCGATGCCTGCGCGAACGTGATCGACCCGACGCCGACACGAAGCTGACGGACAAACGGCGCGCCATACCAGCCAGCCCGTCCATCCATGTCGCGGCGGTCGATCGGCGCGGAATTTCATGGCTTTGTAGATCGCTGTGCGATTCCACTTAAAGCCATATTGCTCTAGGTCCCGGTATCGGCATTTGCGGTCGCAACCGGTGCCGTGCGATCCGCCGAGCCGCGCGCTTCGATCGCCTCATGGCGCTCGATCAGGGCCTGCGCCCGGCGCACCACGGGAACATCGATCATCCGCCCCTCGAAGGCAACCGCGCCCCGCCCCGCTTTCGTCGCCTCCTCATAGGCCGCGACCAGCCGCCGCGCGTGATCGAGTTCGGCCGACTGCGGGCGGAACGCCTCGTTGAGGATCGCGACCTGTCCTGGATGAATCACCGACGCGCCGGAAAAACCGAGGCGGCGGGAGCGTTCGATCGTGGCACGGAAGCGGCCGAGATCGGCGAAATCGGCGACCGTGCCCAAAAAGCCGAGCGGCAGGATGCCGGCGGCGCGCGCCGCGAAGATCGCCTGCTGCTTGGGAAACAGCAAACCATCGGCCTCGGGTACCATGCCGACCGCGAGTGCCAAATCCTCCGACCCCACCGTCAGCGCCACCAGACGCGGATGGGCGCGGGCGATCGCCTCGGCCTGGAAGATGCTGCCGGGGGTCTCCAACATCGCGATCAGCCTGGTGTGCCCCGGAGCCATGCCGCGCTCGGCCTCAATCTCGTCGACGGTTTCGGCGATCAGGCGCAGATGGTCGGCGCTCTCGATCTTCGGGAGCATGAGTGCGGTGACCCCTGGGGAAACCGCCACCTCCAGATCGCGCACCAGCATCCGCCAGGGGCGGTTGACGCGAACGATCACATCCGCGCCGGCAGCACTCACGGTTTTCGTGGCGGCGGCGATCATGCCACGCGCGCGCTCCTTCTCGGCGACCGGGATCGAATCCTCAAGATCGAGAATGATCGCATCCGCACCGCGCCGCGCCGCGCCGGCGACGAAGCGTTCGACCGTCACCGGCACGAACAGCATGGAACGCCAGATCGGCAGGGTTCGGCCCGAAAATTCAGTCATGATGTATCCTTTGCTCTGATGCCCGCGGCACGACCATGGCTGGCGGTTCGCGACGTTCTATAACCTGCGCCGCAGTTATGGGAGACGATCGGAATGGACGCTGGCCTGCATCAGAAGGAGTACGAGCCCGGTGCGCGAGCGCCGCTGAACGGCGTGCGGGTGCTCGATCTGTCGCGCCTGGTCGCCGGCAATGTCGTGACGCATGTGCTGGCCGATTTCGGTGCCGATGTCATCAAGGTGGAAAACCCAGCGACCGGCGACGATCTGCGCCACTGGCGCGTCGACGATATTTCCACCCACTGGAAAGTCTATGCCCGCAACAAGCGGAGTCTCGCGCTGGATTATCGCGACCCCGAAGGGCTGGCGCTGCTGCTGCGTCTGGTTGCGATCGCCGACGTACTGGTGGAGAATTTCGTCCCCGGCAAGCTCGAACGCATGGGGCTAGGGCCGGATATTCTGCTGGAGGCGAACCCGAAGCTCGTCGTCGCGCGAATCTCCGGCTGGGGCCAGACCGGGCCGTTCCGCGCCAAGCCGGGCTTCGGCAGTCTGGTCGAGGCGATGTCGGGCTTCGCCGCGATGAACGGCTACCCGGACCGTCCGCCGGTGCTGCCGCCGCTCGCCCTCGCCGACATGATCACCGGGCTTTACGGGGCAACCGCGATCATGATCGCGCTGCGCCATGTCGAAGTGGCGGGCGGGTGCGGCCAGGTAGTCGATCTTTCGCTGTTCGAGAGCATGCTGAGCGTGCTCGGTCCGCAGGCGGCGAATTATGCGCTGACCGGCCGCGCCCCGGCGCGTCACGGCAGCAGGTCGGGCACCACCGCGCCGCGCAACGTGTATCGGTGCGCAGACGGCAAATATGTCGCCTTGTCGGCCTCGATGCAGCAAATGGCCGAACGCCTGTTCCGCGTCATCGGGCGGCCTGAACTGATCGTCGATCCGCGATTCGCGACCAACAGCGCGCGCGTCGCCCATAACGATCTGCTCGACCCGATCGTGGCCGAGTTCATGGCGGCGCACACGCAGGCGGAGAATCTGGCTTTGTTCGATCAGGCGGGCGTGACGGTCGGGCCGGTCTGCGACCCAGCGGATTTGATAGCCCACGATTTCGTTCGCGAACGCGAGGCGCTGATCGCCCTGCCGGACCCGGAGATGGGATCGCTGCCGATGCACAATATCCCGGTACGCCTGTCCGAAACTCCCGGCGCGCTGACCCGCCCGGCGCCGGAGCTTGGGGCGGACACCGAGGATGTGCTGGCCCTGATCGAGACCGACACGGCGGCGATCGCCGTGCTGCGGGAGCGCAAGGTCATCAAATAAGCAAGAGCCGTCTTCCGCGTATGGAATTTTCTATAGAAAACCCGTCGAAATCCATGGCACGGCGGCGACGACGATCAGAGCGACGACGAGTGTTGCCATGTAGGGCCAGATGCGGCCCAGCGCCTCGTCGCTCGACGCCTTGCTGATCAGGCAGGTCTGGTAGAAGCCGACGCCGAAGGGCGGCGAGAACAGGCCGATGCCCATCGCGAGGATCGAGACGATCGCATACTGGATCACGTTGATGCCGACCTGCCCCGCGATCGGAAACAGCAGCGGGCCGAACAGCACCATCGCGGGCAGTCCCTCAAGCACGCTGCCGAGCACGATGAACAGCAGGATCGACACCGCCATGAAGCCGTATTTGCCGCCGGGCAGCCCGGTCATCGCCGCGGTCAGGGTCTGCGCGAAACCCGCCTGGGTCAGCGCCCAGGCCATCGCGCTCGCCGCCCCGATAATGAGCAAAATCGCCCCCGAAAGGGCCGCCGTTTCGACCAGAATCGGAAACACCCGCCGCCAGTCGAAACAGCGATAGACGACGAGGCCGACCAGCACGGCGTAGACCACGCCGATCGTGGCAACCTCGGTCGCGGTGGCGATGCCGGCCAGCACGGCATAACGGATCAGAAACGGCAGGATCAGCGCGGGAATCGCCACGAGGAACAGGCGCGCGGCTTCGCGCGGTGCCACGGTCGCGCCGCTCGGCCGCTCGTTTCTGGTACGGAAGAAAATCAGGATGATCAGGCCGAGCGCGGCCACCGCCGCCGGCAGCAGGCCGCCGGTAAACAGCGCGGCGGTTGACACGCCGGTCACCGCGCCGACGATGATCAGCACGAGGCTCGGCGGAATCGTTTCCGACATCGCGGCGGCGGCGGCGAGCTGGGCGACCAGTTCGCCCGGCGGCGTGCCGCGCCGCTTCATTTCCGGCAGCAGCACCGGGGCCACCGCCGCCTGGTCCGCCGCCTTCGAGCCGGAAATCCCGGCGATCAGATAGATCGCGCCGATCAGCACATAGGACAGCCCGCCACGGCGGTTGCCCACCAGCTCGCTCAGCAGATCGACCAGTGCCCGCGCGATGCCGGTCATTTCGAGCAGCAGGCCGAGAATGACGAACATCGGCACGGCCAGCAGCTCGATCGACGCCATGCCCTGATCCATCTGGCTGATCACGATGGACAGCGGGATCGAGCTGGTAAAATAGATATAGCCGATCGTCGCGATGCCGAAGGCGAAGGCGATCGGCACGCCGGCGAAAATGCAAACCCCGACGATGAGAACGAAGAACACGACAAGATCGCCATTGCCGATGGCGTAGAGCAGCGGCTCGGCGGCCCACAGGCCGAGGCCGATCACGACCCCGATCGCCAGCGTGATCAGCAATTCCCGCCATGCCGCGCCGGCGAACAGTTGCCGGAGCGCGACGTAAAACAGCATCATCAGAGCAACCAGCTGCCCGGCAACCTCCCAGGAACCGGGAATATGCAGCGTCGGCGTGGTGATGGCCTGCTGTTCGTACATATAGCCGATTCCCGGCACGATCAGTTCGAGGGTGAATACCGCGACGATCAAGCCCGCGATACGCGCCAGAAAGCGCTGCCGCCCCGGCGTCAGCCGGGCGACCAGAACGGTCATCCGCATATGCTCGCCGCGCCGCAGTGCGATGACCGCACCCAGGCTGACGAGCCAGAGAAACAGAATCTCCGCGAGTTCGTTCGACCAGATCAGCGGCTTGTCGAGCACGTAGCGCCAGATGATGCCGGCAAACAAAATGATAATTTCAATAACGACAAGGGCTGCCGCCAGCCCTTGCGTTATCCAGTCGACCAGCACGTCCAGCCGCCGGAGGGCGGCGGCTGGGGTATTCGGTTGCACGTTCATTCAGTGTGTCAGGAGAGCTTGCCGGTATAGGCTTCGAGCGCCGACCATAGCTTCGGCCCGAATTTCTTCTCCCAATCCTTGTAGAAACCGGCTTTGATCAGGGCGTCCTGGAACGCCTTCGGGTCGGTGCTGTTGAACACCATGCCCTGCTTGGTCAGCTTGCCTTTCAGCGAGTTGTTCAGCGTGTTGTTGGCGACGCGCTGCTTGGGCGCCTGTTCGTTGAACGCGGCCTCGACGATTTTGCGGTCCGCTTCCGGCATGCTCTTCCAGAACGCGCCGTTCACCAGCATCCAGTAACCCACCCACATGTGGTTGGTCATCGAGCAGTATTTCTGGACCTGATAGTATTTCTGGGTTTCGATCAGGCCGAGCGGATTTTCCTGACCGTCGACCACCTTGGTCTGCAGCGCGGTATACAGCTCCGCGATGTTCAGCGAGGTGGGCGCCGCGCCCAGATATTTGAACAGCGACACCGAAATGGGGCTGGGCGGGACGCGAATTTTGAAGCCCTTGAGATCGGCCGGGGTCTTGATCGGCTTGGTGCTGGTGGTGATTTGGCGGAAGCCTTCGTCCCAGATCCGGCGCATCGGGTAGAGACCGAGCTTCATGATATCGGCGCGCACCACAGCGCCGACCTTGCCGTCGAGCGCTTTCCAGGCGGTTTCGATATTCTTGAACGCGAAGCCGACATTGTCGATCGCCGCACTCGGCACCAGGCTGGAGAGGATGTTGTCGCCGATCCCCATCATCTGGATCGCGCCGGAGCGCACTTCCGACAGCATATGCGTGTCGTCACCGAGTTCGTTGCTCGGGAAAACCTGCACCCGCACCCGCCCCTTGGTTTCGGCGGCGATGCGCTTGCCGGCCTCGGTCGCGTTGACCGCGGTGGGATGATCGGCCGGCACGTCGAGCCCGAGCTTGATCAGGAACGGCCGTGCCGCGCGCGCGGAACCCGGCGCCAGAGCCGCCGCACCGGCCATGGCACCCGCGCCGGCCAGAAATTGCTTGCGCGAAATAGTTGCCGTCATTTCAACTCCTCCGTGTTGACTGCCTCACCCGGATATTTCCAGGGTTGGCGTTGATTTCAGTGGCCTTCCGGCCGCACCGGCGCCCTGATTATCGGCAACCCGCAGCATTTACAAATGCGCGCCGGCGTCGCCGCGCCGGGCGCTGGGGTGATGCGTCCGGGGTTTCTCCAAATATATGACGAAACAAATGCTTATCTACCGGAATCGCTTGCGGCGGAACGGGTCGGCATATCGCCGTATCCGGCGAGGGTCGCCGCGACCTGCTCGCGCAGCCAGATCGCGGCGGGATCGCGGTCCCACTGGGCGGACCACACCATCGACACGGCCGGCACCCGCAAGTCCAGCGGTGTCGCATATCCTGAACCGCGGCGGTCTCGATCGACTCAGCCTGATCGGCATGTCCTGGGGCGGGTCGGTAACCGCCGCCTATACCGCCGCGCACGGCGAGACCGTGGCGAAGCTCGCTCTGATCGCGCCGCAATGGCTGACGGAAGGGCCGGTGCGGATCGACGCGGGCGGCACGCTCGGCGCTTATCGGCGCATCGACGTGCAGGCATTCCGGCAGCGCTGGCTCGATGCCGCACCGGCGGACCGGCGCGACGGCCTGATCCCCGCCGGCTGGTTCGATTCTTGGGCGGAGACGACGCTGGCAACCGATCCAGGAGCCGGCGCGCCCGGCACGATCCGCGCGCCGAGCGGTGCCGTGCTCGACGTGCGCGAATACTGGACGGCGGGGCGGCCGATCTACGATCCCGGCGCGATCCGCTCCCCGGTGCTGCTGACCCATGCGGAATGGGATGCCGACGTGACGATCGACCGCATACAGGCGCTGTTCCTGCGCCTGACCGGCGCACCTTACCGCCGCTGGGTCGAGATCGGTGAGGGAACCCATATGGTCGTGCTGGAGAAGAATCGCTGGCAGGTAATCGACGCCATCGTGGCCTTCCTAAAGGAAACCCGTGCACTGATCGACTGAAATCGGCTAAAGCCGGGCGAGAAGCCCGGTTTTGACGATGCGTATCTGCTCCTCGTCCCGCTTGTAGAACGTCCATTGCTTTATCCGCCGGGCGCGCACCAGGCTGGCCTGGGTCAGGACGCGCATGTGCTCGCTGAGCGTCGCCTGGGTGATGCCTAGCTTTTCGGCGAGCAGGAGGGCGCAGACGCCATCCTCCGTCAGATCGCCGTCGACCTGCGGCGGGAAATGGGCACGCGGGTCTTTCAGCCATTCGAGGATTATCAGGCGGCGCTCATTGGCGAGCGCCTTGATGATATCGACATCTTGCATTTCGTTAATTTGCCAAGTTACTAATTATTATCGATGTCGTCCAGAAAATCCTGAGCAAAGAGCAGAAGATGACCCCGGATACCCCGATCACCGCCGACCGGATCGCCGCAACCGAGCGGCTGATCCGCCCTCACATCCGCCGCACGCCGGTTCTCCGGCTCGATCTCGAAGATTTCGGCCTCGCGCCCCGGCCGATCGCGTTCAAACTGGAGTTTCTTCAGCATTCCGGTTCCTTCAAGGTGCGCGGTGCGTTCGCCCACCTTCTGACCCGGACCGTGCCGAAAGTCGGCATCGTCGCGGCCTCCGGCGGCAATCACGGCGCCGCGGTCGCCTATGCTGCCATGCGCCGCGGCGTGCCGGCAACCATTTTCGTGCCGAGCGTCACCTCGCCCGCCAAGGCCGAACGCATCCGCGGCTACGGCGCCGATCTCGTCGTCGGCGGCGACCGCTACGCCGATGCGCTCGCCGCAAGCGAACGCTTCGCAGCGGAACGGGGATCCCTCGTCATCCACGCCTATGACCAGCCCGAGACGCTGCTCGGACAAGGCACCATCGGCCCCGAACTCGAAGCCGACTGCCCGGACATCTCGACCCTGCTGGTGGCGGTCGGCGGCGGCGGGTTGATCGGCGGCATCGCTGCCTGGTTTCGCGGGCGGATGAAAATCGTCGCGGTCGAGCCGGAGGATTCGCCCACTCTGTGGCGCGCCTTCGAGTCCGGGCGTCCGGTCGATGCCGAAGCGGGCGGCATCGCGGCCGATTCCCTCGCGCCGAAACGCGTCGGGGACATGATGTTCCCGATCGCGCAAGCCTTCATCGAGCGCCCCGTCCTCGTTGCGGACGGCGATATCCTTGCGGCACAGCACGCGCTCTGGGATAAAATCCGCGTCGTGGCGGAGCCCGGCGGCGCCGCGACCTTTGCCGCCCTGCTGTCCGGCAAATACGCGCCGGCCGCCGGCGAGCGCGTGGCCGTTCTTCTCTGCGGCGCCAACACCACCGCGGTCCGCTTCGAACCCAGAATCTGAAACCGCGAGTTCACTCGCCGCCGTCGCGGGCGGCGGAATGGCTCTCCTGATCGAGGACGACCCGCGCGATCGCGGCCTCGCCCCCGACGGCGATCCGGTCCCGGCGGTTCATCGGCCTTTACGCCGCCTGCCTGATCTGCTCGTTCGGCGTGTTCGTGCCGTTCGTCGATCTCGTCCCCGATGCGATGGGTCACGGCGTTCCGCAATTTTCGGCGGTTCTACTGCTGAGTGTGATCGGCATCGGGAGCACCGCCGGGCGCTTCTTTCTCGGCGGGCCGGCCGACCGGATGGGCCGTTCACGTGCGCTGATGGCGATGTTCGCCGGCATGGGGTTTGCCCTGGCCATCTGGGCGGTCTCGAAGGATTTCTGGGCGCTCGCCGTCTTCGCGTTCGTCTACGGCGTCGTCTACGGCGGATGGGTCGCGATTCTTCCAGCCGTGGTCATGGATTATTTCGGCGGTCGCAATGTCAGCGGGATCATCGGCATTCTCTATACCAGCGTCGCGATCGGCACGCTGATCGGCCCCATCGCCGCCGGATTCGCCTTCGATATGAGCCACAGCTACATGGTACCGATCATTGCCGGCGTCTGCGCGAATTTCATCGCCGCGGGAATCGTGGCCGGCACCTCGAAGGTGCGTGAACCGATAACCGATATGGTGGAACCAACATGACAACCGGCACCGATATCAGCATTCGTCCGTTGCAGCGCGAGGATCATTCGGCCTGGCTGCCGTTATGGCGCGGGTATCAAGCCTTCTATCAGGTCGATATTCCGGCGGATGTTTCCGACCTGACCTGGGCGCGGCTGCTCGATCCGGCGGAACCGGTTTCCGGCGCGCTCGCCTGGGATGGTTCCGTGGCGGTCGGCCTGGTCCATCACATCAGGCATCGCTCCACCTGGACATCCGGCAATTACTGCTATCTTCAGGATCTGTTCGTCGCATCGGCGACTCGCGGCCAGGGGATCGGCCGCAAGCTGATCGAGCATGTCTATGCGACGGCGGCGCGCGACGGCTGCGCGCGGGTCTACTGGCTGACCCACGAGACGAACGCGCCGGCGATGCGGCTCTACGATAATGTCGCGGAGCGGTCCGGGTTCATCCAGTATCGCCATCGCCTCGACTAACGCTCGTGAGCGAGACGCCGCCGGCACAGACCGCGAGCAGCGAAACCGGACCGTAACGCTCCGCCGCGCCGCGCAGCGCCCGCGCATCGTCTTCATGCGTGAGATCGCCGCAATCGGCATGTTTCGCTGCGCTTGAAGATTCATCCCGGCGCGCGTGACCAGGGCCGGGAACATATCGGCCATCGCCGACGCCAGACATCACCGGCACCAGCCAATCTTCCTGTGCGTCAAACCGGAAACCATGGTCGGAGCGGCGGGATTCGAACCCACGACCCCCAGTCCCCCAGACTGATGCGCTACCAGGCTGCGCTACGCTCCGACGGACATTCCCTTAGCAACTGCGCCGATGCGAGGCAATCGAGCGGCGGCCGCCAAACCGATCAGCCGGCCAGCCGGTCGCGGAGACGCTCAAGCTCGGCGAGCGCCTCGCGCAGTGCCGCGCGAAGCAGCGCGGCCGCGCGGGTTTCACCGGGCGGGGTTATGGGAGCGCCATCGCGCTGGACCGGCGCGGCCTGCCGGCCCGGTTGGGGAGCGGGGGCGATCGGCAGTTCGGGAAGATCGCTCGCGCGCGGCTTCATCGGCGCCATGGCGCCGGCCTGTGCGCGCTCGGCGGCGGCGGCGGCCCGTTCCTCGTCCGACGCGGGCGGGATCTCGTCGTGAAGGGCACCGCCGCCTTCCTTCAGAAGCCGCTGCACGCCTTTGATCGTATAGCCTTGAATATACAGCAAATCGGCGATCCGGCGCAGCAAAACCACATCGTCCGGCCGGTAGTAGCGCCGGCCGCCGCCGCGCTTCAGCGGCTTGATGCGCGGGAATTTGGTTTCCCAGAATCGCAGCACGTGCTGAGGCACATGCAATTCGTCGGCGACCTCGCTGATCGTGCGATAGGCTTCGGCGGATTTGCGGGGCCGCGCCCTTGCGGGTTCGTCCGGTTCGCCGCTCAGTCCGGTCAGGGTATCGGTCAAGAGCGGGACGCCTGGCCGGCGGCGTTGCCGGCATCGACCGCTTCGCGCAGAATCTGGCTGGCGCGGAAAATCAGCACGCGGCGCGGCAGGATGGGTACTTCGCGTCCGGTTTTCGGATTGCGGCCGATCCGACGCCCCTTCTGCCGCACGGAAAACGTTCCGAACCCGCTGATTTTAATGGAATCTCCATCGGCAAGGGCGCGCTTCATGCGATCGAGCACCGCTTCCAGCAGGTCGGCGGATTCGTTGCGCGACAGACCGACCGCCGCATAGATCGATTCAGCCAAACCGGCGCGCGTCAACGTGCTCATTTTTCAAGATTACCAAGAACTCGGGCCCGGTCAACACGCAAGCACCGGCAAACCCCGCCTCAAAGACGGATCAGCGCCGATCCCCAGGTCAATCCGCCGCCCAGCGCCTCGAGCAGAACGAGATGGCCGGGTTTGATCCGTCCGTCCTGGACCGCTTCGGCCAGCGCCAGCGGGATCGACGCCGCCGAAGTGTTGGCGTGGCGCTCGACCGTCATCACCACCTGGTCCGGCCTGAGATTCAGCCGCTTGCCCATGGCATCGATGATCCGCCGATTGGCCTGATGCGGCACCAGCCAGTCGATATCGGCGTGGGAGAGATTGTTCGCCTCCAGCGCCTCGTCGACCGCGGCGGCGAGCTTGGCGACCGCATGACGGAACACCTCGCGGCCGTTCATCACCAGGTGCTGCGACTTGCCGGTCTGCCCGGTCGCGCCGTCGATATACAGGATGTCGCCGTACCGCCCGTCGGCATGCAGATGGGTCGAGATGACGCCGCGCGACTCGCCCTGGCCGGACGCGCGGAGAAACACCGCACCAGCGCCGTCCCCGAACAGGACGCAGGTGCCGCGATCCTGCCAGTTCAGGATGCGCGAATAGACCTCGGTGCCGATGACCAGGACGTTGCGACACTGGCCGGCGCGGATCATGCCGTCCGCGACCGACAAGGCGTAGACGAAGCCGGAACAGGCGGCGGAAATATCGAAGGCGAAGCCCTGGGTGACGGCGAGCGCGCTCTGGATGTTCACGGCGGTCGCGGGGAAACCCTGATCCGGGGTCGATGTCGCGACGATGATCGCATCGACGGCGCCGGCCTTCGCCCCGGCGGCGGCCAGGGCACGTTTCGCGGCTTCGGCGCCCATGAAGGTGGCGGTTTCGTGCGGTCCCGCGATATGGCGCTGGGCGATGCCGGTGCGCTCGCGTATCCAGGCATCCGACGTATCGATCCTGGCGGCGAGTTCGTCGTTGCTGACGATTCGTTCGGGCAGATAGGCGCCGACGCCTTCGAGCAGGGTTCGCATCCGCTACCCCGCCGTCGCGACCGGGTTGGCGCCGAGTGCCGCCTCGGTCGCCGGCTCGGCGACGAGCGCGGCGCGGCCTGCATATTGGCTCAGCCCGTCCTTGATCCGCTCGTTGAACCGATTGACGATCATGTCCATGGCGACATCGACGGCATGGGCGAAGCCTTGGGCATCGGTGCCGCCGTGGGATTTGACCACCACGCCGTTCAGGCCCAGCAGCACCGCGCCGTTATAGCGCCGCGGATCGAGCCATTCGCGCAGCCGGTTCAGCCCCGGCCTCGCCAGCAGATAAGCGAGTTTCGCGGCGATGCTGGCGGAAAACACGCGTTTCAGCAGGTCGCCGACCAGCCTGAGCGCACCTTCCCCGGTTTTGAGCGCCACATTGCCGGTGAAGCCGTCGGTCACGACGACATCGACGGTGCCGCCGGCGATATCGTGCCCCTCGACGAAACCTTGGAATTGCGGGCTGAGCGGGCTGGCACGCAACGCCTCGGCCGCGCGCTTCAGGATTTCGTCGCCCTTCATTTCCTCCGAGCCGACATTGAGCAACCCCAGCGTCGGGCTCGGCAGACCGAGCACGGTGCGGGCGAACATATCGCCCATCACGGCGAATTCGACCAGGTTGCGGGCATCGCAGACCATGTTCGCGCCAAGATCCAGCATCACGACATCGCCCCTGGCCGAAGGGCCGATCGCCGCCATCGCCGGACGGTCGATCCCGCTCATGGTCTTGAGAACGATTTTCGCGAGCGCCAGCAAGGCGCCGGTATTGCCCGCGGAAATCACGCCTGCCGCCTCGCCGGCGGCGACCGCGTCGATCGCGCGGCGCATCGAGGCGTCGCGCAGGCGGAGTGCCGCGGTCGGCTTCATATCGTCCGGGATCGTCTCGGTGGTTGGCCGCACGACCACCCGGTCTTTCAGGCGCTTGGTCTGCCGCAGCAATGCGTCGATCCGAGCCGGATCGCCGAAAACCTGGAAAACCGCTTTCGGGTGGCGTTCGGCGGCGATATCGAGTCCGGCGATCACCACGTCGGGCGCGTGATCCCCGCCCATTGCATCGACCGCCAGAACCGGCGCCGACGATCTGGCCTGCGATTCCGTCGCCGAGGGACCTTGCGGGTCGATCATCATGACCGGATCATGGAAAAATGCGAAACGCGATGTGCCGCGGCCCGCTCAGATCCGAACCGTGCCCTTCAGCTCCTTACCCGCGGCGACAACCTCGCGGCCGTCATAATGGCCGCAATAGCCGCAAACGTGATGCGGCCGCTTCAGTTCGCCGCAATTGCTGCATTCGGCATGGGCTTCGCCGCGCAGAGCCAGGTGGCTGCGGCGCATGCCCTGCCGGGAGGGGGAAGTCTTTCGCTTGGGTACGGCCATGATCGGGTCTCGTTTCTGGTGTCTCGGCGGCGCGACAACGCACCACCGTCCCGTGGACAGGGATGATCTCAAGCACGGGCGTCTAGCAGACGCGACTTCGGGCAGCAAGCGGGCCCGCGCCGCAGTTGGGCATGCCTATTTGCCTGGAGCTTTGCCGAGTCCCTTGAGCGCGGCCAAGGCAGCGAACGCGGCCTCACCCGGTGCCGCGGCAAGTCCGGGCAGTTCCGCACCGGGCTTGCGCGGATAGGGGTCGAGCGCCAGTGCCAGTTGCTCGGCGACCAGGGCGCCGAGATCGACGATGGTGCCATCCACGACGATTTCGTCCGGCGAGTCGAGATCGGCGATCAGGGTGTCCTCGGGCTCGGTTTCGCCGCCGGCCGACGGCATGATGACAAGCGCGGTCCGCTCGGCGATGTTCTGTTCGAACGGATCGAGCGTGACGACGCAAACCTGGGTCACACGGGCGGCAAGGTCGAGCCGTGCCGCGACTCGCCCGTTCGGCATCCGGCTCAGCCGGATTTTGCCGCCGAGCGAAGCGATGGCGGGCAGAGCGAAGGCGGCGGCGACGGCAGCGCACTCCTCGGGCGAGGCGGTGACGGTGATCGTCTCCGGCTTGCCGGCAAGCCGGGCGAGATCGAATTTGCGGGAAAAACCTTGTGACGCGCTATGCTGCATGGCCGATTAGTCGCGCATCTTGCGCGATCATGGAAGCTCGCCCATAGGACTGCGATCAGATACAACCAAGGACCGAGCCGCGTGCGCCGACCCGCCATCAAGCTCCATCGCCTGTTTCCGCTTCTGCTACTGCCCGCGCTTGCCGGCTGCGCAATCTTTTCGGCGCGCCCGCATTATCGCGGCAATGCGGTCTCGGCCCATGAGCTGAAACAGCTCAGGCCAGGAGTCTCGACCAAGGCCGATGCGCGGGCGCTGCTCGGCTCGCCCACGTTGCGCGAGACCTTCAACGACGACGACTGGCTTTATGTCAGCCAGATCACCAAGCGCCGCATCGCCCGCACCCAGGGCGTGATCCGCCAGCATGTGGTGGTGCTGCAGTTCAACCAGCAGGGCGTGCTGCAGTCGATCCACGGAATCGACAAGAAGAACGCCGTGATGGTCGCGATGGCGGGCGGCCACACCCCCGCGCCGGGCGGCCGGGCGAGCCTGTTCCAGCAACTGGTCGGCGGCGTGGGGCATTACAATCCTGGCCTCGGTGCCGGCCAGCCCGGCGGATTTGGCGGCGGCAGTCCCGGCTATGGCGGTGGCAACGCGGGCGGCTTCTCGGGCTTCTGATTTTCGGGCCGCCGATTTATCGGCGAGGGTTCTGCCCGGCATGTTGCATTCCTATTTTCCGAATGACTCGATCAGGAGGACGCCATGCTGAACCAACCCGACCGACTGAAGCTGAACGACCCGACATTGCTGCGCGAGGCGAACTATATCGGCGGCAAATGGATCGGCGCCGATAGCGGCAGGACGGTCGACGTTCCCAATCCCGCGACCGGCGAACTGGTCGGGCGGGTGCCAGCGATGGGCGAGGCGGAAACAAGCCGCGCGATCGAGGCCGCCGAGCGCGCCTTCGACCCCTGGCGCTCGATGCTTGCGAAGGAGCGCGCCGCGATCCTGCGCCGACTGTTCGATCTGATGATGGCGAACCAGGACGACCTCGCCGTCATCATGACGGCGGAACAGGGCAAGCCGCTCGCCGAATCGAAAGGCGAAATCGCCTACGCCGCCGGCTTCATCGAATGGTTCGCCGAGGAGGGCAAGCGCATCTACGGCGACACGATTCCGCAGAACGCGAAGGGTCGGCGGATCATCGTGCAGAAACAGCCGATCGGAGTGTTCGCCGCGATCACGCCGTGGAACTTCCCCGCCGCGATGATCACCCGCAAGGCGGGACCGGGCTGGGCGGCGGGCTGCACCGGGGTGATCCGCCCGGCGAGCCAGACGCCGTTTTCGGCGCTTGCCCTCGCCGTGCTTGCCGAGCGCGCCGGAATGCCGGCCGGGGTATGCAACGTGATCACCGGACCGTCCGGGCCGATCGGCAAGGAGCTGACCGGCAATCCCTTAGTGCGGAAATTATCGTTCACCGGCAGCACCGAGGTGGGTGCGAAGCTGCTCGCGCAATGCGCGCCGTCGATCAAGAAAACCTCGATGGAACTGGGCGGCAATGCGCCGTTCATCGTGTTCGACGACGCCGACCTCGACGCCGCCGTGAGGGGCGCGATCGATTCCAAGTTCCGCAATGCCGGCCAGACCTGCGTGTGTGCCAACCGGCTTCTGGTGCAGGATGGCGTGTTCGATGCATTCGCCGAAAAGCTCAAACGCGCGGTCGAGGCGCTGCGCGTCGGCAACGGCATGGAGCCAGGGGTGACGCAGGGCCCGCTGATCAATGCCGAAGCGGTGACGAAAGTCGAGCTGCATATCGGGGATGCCGTGAAGCGCGGCGCCCGCGTGATGACCGGCGGCGAACGCCATGCGCTCGGCGGCAATTTCTTCACCCCCACCGTGCTGGCCGACGTGCCGCATGACGCCTTGATCTTCCGCGAGGAAACGTTCGGGCCGGTGGCGCCGTTGTTCCGCTTCAAGACCGAGCGGGAGGCGATCGACCTCGCCAACGACACCGAATTCGGCCTCGCGAGCTATTTCTACGCGCGCGATGTCGGGCGGATTTTCCGCGTCGCCGAAGGGCTGGATTACGGTATCGTCGGCATCAACGAGGGCCTGATCTCGACCGAGGTGGCACCGTTCGGCGGCATGAAATATTCCGGCCTCGGACGCGAAGGCTCGAAATACGGGATCGAGGATTATCTCGAAATCAAATATCTGGCGCTGGGTGGCCTCGGCGGCGACAGGTAGCGGCGAAATACCATTCGGGCCGGTGGAGACTGCATCATGTCATTCGACGTTACCCGGTTCTGTGTCGCTTTGACCTCCGCGATGGCCGATGCGGTCGTCTATTCCGACGCCGCCGGCAAAATCCAGTTCTGGAACCAGGGTGCGGAGCGGGTTTTCGGCTTCACCCAATCCGAGGCGATGGGGCAGTCCCTCGACATCATCATCCCGGAGAACCTCCGGCAGCGCCACTGGACCGGCTATGACCAGACGATGCGGACGGGAAAGACCCGTTACGGCGCCGGCGACATGCTGGCGGTTCCGGCACTCCGCAAGGATGGCCAGCGAATCTCCATCGAATTCACCATCACGCCGTTCCACGACGAAACCGGTGCCCTGGCCGGTATCGCCGCGGTGATCCGGGACGTTACCGCGCGGTTCGAGGAGATGAAGCGATTGCGGCAAGAACTCCGGGCATTGCGGGCCGTGGCCAAGACCGAAGGATAGGGTTTCGCGCGGCGCCTATTCGACGAACCGGGCCAGCCGCACCGCCGTATGGCCGCGCCCGGTGCGCAGGCTCGGCATGATGAGCAGGCAATCGTCGTGCGGTGTGCGAATCTCCGCCGTCCCGTCATGCGCGAGCAGCGTTTCGCGCCGGCGGATCACCTCGCCGCCCCGGAACGGCCGGACGAAGGCAAACCGCCCGGTCGTCGCCGTGACCACCCGCGTCACCTCGGCGAAGCGCGCGCCCGCCGAGCGTGCCGGCACCGGTTCGACCATTCCGGCATGGGCGAGCAGTGCGGCGATGCTCGCCTGCATCTGGCCCACCGTGGTTTCCTGCCAGTGCTGCCCCGCTTCGACCAGGACCGAGGCCGCGTCGCCCCGCTCGGCGGTGAAGCGCGGATAGTCGATCAGCCGGCGGCCGCCGGCATGGCCCCCATCGGCAACGACAAGGCCTGGTGTCGCGATCGCCAATGCCAGCGCCTTGCCGCGCGCGCCGCTGCCGCAGAGCAACAGCGGATCGGACGGCCAGAGCATCGAATGGAGATCGAGCACCCAGTCCGCCGTGTCGATCAGCGCGCGCATCTCCCGCGCCCGGTCGAGTTCCAGCGAGCGGCGCGGCCCATCCAGCGTCGCCACATCCCATACCCGGTTCATATCCTCGTCGACGAAACGCGACGCGATCGGGTTCGCCGGGTCGAATCGGCCAAATGCGTCGATATTGGCGAAGCCCAAAGTGAGCCGCCCGCGCATCGGCCGCAGTTCCGCGCGCAGCATTGTATCGAGCGCGATGGCGCCGCCGATTTCGTTGCCGTGAATCAGGGCGATGATGACCACGTGCGGGCCGGAACGCGGTGCCGCGAAACTGGTAAATCCGCGCACTCCGGTATTGCCTTCGAGCCAGGGCGACAGATCGGGCGGCGCGAGCGACACGGCGAAACGCGGCCACTCGGCCGTTTCGATGCCCTCCCCTGGGGGTGCGATTACGCTCATCACTCGCTTTGGCACTCGCTTTGGTCGTCGCTTTCTGGCACCCGCTTTCGGCGAGATACGGACACGCACTCTAAACGGAGATCGAAACATCGCAACCGTCCCGCGCCAGCGACGCCAGGAACCGGCGTGACCGGCCGGCTTGGCAGGCTGCACCAAATCTGGCGCGCGATTCCGCCGGCGCCGCGCCGCGCCGCGCTGCGCGCGCTGACCTTGGCGGCGGCACCACGCGCCGACGCCACACCGCCGACATCGAGCGCCGGAGCCGTGATCGCCGGCGAGATGGCGCGAATCTCCGGTCTCGGCGAGGCGGCCCGGCTGCTTCATGCGGGTCTTGCCTCACTCGGAGCGGATCGCGGGGCGGTCGAACTCGGCGTGCTGCGCCCGCCGATACCGACCACCCTTCCCGAGGATGCCGCGCTGATCCTGCACGTCAACGCGCCCTCGATCCCGCTGATGCTCGCGCGCGCGGAAAAAAATTTCCTGCGCGGACGGCGTGTCATCGGGTTCTGGAACTGGGAATTGGAATCGCTGCCGAAGAACTGGCGCCGGGCCGAACAGTTCGTCCATGACATCTGGACGCCGTCCGCCTTCACCAAGGCGGCGATCGAGACAATCTATCCCGGACGGGTGCGGCTCGTCCCCTACCCGCTCGCGTCGCTCGATCTTGCCCCGGCGATGCCGGATCGCGCGTCGATCGGCCTGCCCGACCACGCGGTGATCGTCACGGTCATCGCCAATCTCGGCGCCAGTTTCGCGCGCAAGAATCCGCTCGGCGCGATCGCGGCCCATCGCGCTGCTTTCGGCAACCGTGCCGATCGCATCCTTGTTTTGAAACTCGCCGGCGGCGATGCGTTTCCTGGCGACATGGGGCGGGTGCGCGCGGCGATCGGCGATGCCGGCAACATCCGGCTGATCGACGAAACGTGGCCAGGAGAAAAGCTGCGCACCCTGCTCGCCGGTACCGATATCCTGCTCTCGCCGCACCGCGCCGAAGGGTTCGGGCTGGTCCCCGCCGAGGCGATGTTGCGCGGGATTGCCGTGGTCGCGACCGGATGGTCCGGCAATCTGCAATTCATGGACGAGACCAGCGCCGGGCTGGTGCCATACCGGCTGATCCCGGTCGCCGACGACCGGGGCGATTATGACGTGAAGGGCGCGGTCTGGGCCGAACCGGATATCGACGAAGCCGCGTCCCTGCTCCGCCGCCTCGCCGACGATCCCGCCAGGCGCATCGAGCTTGCGCTGCGCGGGCAGGCCTATGCGCGCGCCGCATTGGGTCTCGATCCGCTCGAATCGGCGCTGACCGCCAATGGCATCGGTTGACGAAACCGGGAGGCGGACCCAAAACCGCGCGATGCAAGCTGCCCGCAACGATGTCCTGGACGCGCCGCGCATCGATGCCGCGCCGAAACCCGCCCCGGTCGCTCGCATTCTGTGCACTGATCTCGCCGGGCTGCGCGCCCAGGCGCTCGGCCTCGCCGAAGCTGCCGGTTTCACGCCCGATTGCCGGGTCATCACGCCGAAAACGCCCTGGTCGTTCCTGTCGCCGATGCTCTGGCCCGATCCGCGCCGGGCGATCGATCCGGCCGCTCTCGCCCCGCCGGAAGGCGATCTGCTGATCGGCGCGGGCGGTGCCGCCGCGCGCCTGCTCGGCACGCTGCGCCGGCGCGACCTGCCCGCCGTCATCGTCCAGCATCCGCGCATGGACCCGACGCGGTTCGATGCGATTGTCGCGGCGAAACACGACGGCATCACCGGCCCGAACGTCATCGTCACCCGCACCGCGCTGCATCGGGTCACCGCCGCGCGCCTCGCCGAGGAACGGACGCTGTGGCAGCCGGTTTTCGCGCAGCTCCCGCGCCCGCTGGTCGCCGTCCTGGTCGGCGGGTCGAACGGCCGCTACCGGCTGGATGCGGCGGCGGCGCGCGCCTTTGCCGATGGTCTCGCCACGATGATGGATCGCGACCGCGTCGGCCTGATGCTCACCCCGTCGCGCCGCACCGATGCCGGTGCCCGTGCGACACTCGCGGAGGCCCTGGCACCGCGCGGCGCCTGGATCTGGGACATGACGGGCGAAAACCCGTATTTCGGGATGCTGGCCCTCGCCGACGCCATCGTGGTCACCGCCGATTCGGTCTCGATGGTCTCGGAAGCGGCCGCCACGGCAGTACCCGTCCTGCTCGCCCGCCTGCCGGGGCGATCGGTGCGCATCGGCGCCTTCATGGACGACATGGTCGCATGCGGCCGAGCCCGAAACTTCGCCGGCCGGCTCGACCTCTGGCCGGCTGAGTCCCTGAACGACACGCCGATGGCCGCGGCCGAATTGCGCCGCCGCCTGGGATTTTGAACGATGCTCGATATCGAAACCTTCGACAATCTTCGTGGCGGCAACGCCGTCTACAAGGCGCTGGCGCATCCGCTCGCCGCCGAAAAGCTTGCGGAACTCGCAAACCGTCTCACGGCGCTCGGTCCGGTTGCCGTCTATGATCCCGAGCGGATTTTCGCCCCGCTCCGCGCGCTCGCGCCGGATTTCCCGGTCGAAGGCGTCTATGTCCATGACACTCTGGCCCTGGGGGAGCTGCGCGGTGGCGCGACAACCCGCCCGCTGACCGAACTGCCCGGCGCTAACACCCGAATCGTGCTGATCGCCGCGTTCGATGCCCATCGCCTCGCCGCGCGCATCAAGCCGTTTGCGCCCGCCGGAGCCGAGATCGTCACGCTGGATGCCGTCCGCCTGCCCGACTCGATACTGACCAATCCGCGCCGTTATCTCGATCCACTCAACTTCGCGACCAATTTCGTGTTTTTCCGCGATGACGACAGGATGGCCACGCGCCTCGTCACCGCCAATTACTGGACCGGCTACGGCGCGAAATCGGTGCGGCTCTGGTGCCGCCTGTTCGACGCGGCGGGCGGCCCGATTGCCGAATTCGAGCACGCGATCCCGGATCATGCGGGCACCATCGCGATCGGCAGCGACGCTATCCGCCGCCGCTTCAATCTCGGCCCGTTCACCGGCCAGCTCTTCATCCACGCGATCGGCGTGGCCGGCCACGACGTGGTGAAATATGCGCTCGACACCTTTGCCCGCGACGGCCATGGCAGCCTGTCCTGCACCCATGACGCCAATGCCTGGCCGTCCGAACGGTTCGCCGGCCTGCCCGCCCCGCGCGAGGACGAACGGGTCATCCTCTGGCTGCAGAACAGCCACGCCGTGCCGATCCCGGCAGGTGCCGTCAGCCTCGACCGCATGGGCGCGGAAATTCCTGTGGCGCTAAGCGCGGAGATCCCGCCTTTCGCCACACGCGCCATCGATGTCGCGGAGCACCTGCCCGAGCTTCGCTGGCCGGCGCAGATCGAGATCCGCGCCGGGCGCCACATGGTCCGTCCGCGCTACGAGGTCGAGTGCGCGAACCGCACCCGCATCGCCCATGTCAACGTCGAGCGCGCCGATCTCAAACCCGATCCCAGCCTGAAATCGCTGTCGCCGCTGCTCGGGCGAGGCTTCCTGCTGCCCTTCCCGATCCTGCCGCGCCGGGATTTTCGCACCGTCGCCCTGCCGACGCCGATGGCGCATACCCAGGCCACGATTCCTCTCCGGCTCGATATATTCGCGCTGGACGGCACGCTCCTCGTCCAGAAATCCTATGGCGCATTACGGCGCGACCACGCGAGCGCCATCGATATCGACGAATTACTCGGCGCCGATGCCCTGCCCGAAGGCGGCCATGGCGAACTGGTCTATGATTTCTCCCAGGGCGGCGAGGCCGATGGCTGGCTGCACGGGCTGTTTCGCTACGAGCTGCGCGACGGCAGCCACGCGGCCGAAACCAGTTTCGGCGCGCATATGTTCAACACGATCATGACCTGGAAGAACGAGCCGCAATCCTATGCCGGGCCACCGCCGGGCCTTTCGACCCGGCTGTTTCTCGATCTCGGCACCGAAGCGAGGCCAAGCTTCTGCGTGCTGACCTATCCGGCCTCGGCGCGATGGCACGCTTTTTCCGACACCCATCTCGTCCTGCACGACGCCAAAGGGCGGGTGATCGCCGAGGAGCCGCTCGCCATCGCCTGCTCCGGCTCCGCCATGGTCGAACCCTGGCGCATTTTCACCTCCGAGGCGCTTTCCCGCGCCGAAGGCGGCTACGTGCTGATCCGCGACGCCACCTGCCGGCTGTTCGGCTATCACGGCAAGCGGAGCGGCAGCGCGTTTTCCTTCGACCACATGTTCGGGTTCTGAATTCACCGCAATCCGACCGGCCCGCGCTCGCGGCGGCCGGGAAAATCACGTATGGCAGACATCATGCAGCAGTCGAAGCACTTCCGCCGGATGGCGATCATCGTCGTGGCGATTGTCATTCTGGTGCCGGTTGCCGCCGTCGCGATCTTCGCCGCCAGCTTCAATCCCGACCGTTACAAGCCGCAGATCGTCGCTGCGGTCGAGCGGGCGACGCACCGGCAACTCACCATCGCGGGACCGCTGCACATGCGCCTGTCGCTGGTGCCCACCATCTCCGCCTCTGGCATCGTTCTGGCCAATCCGCCCGGCTTTGCCGATGCGGACATGGCCACGCTGAAGCGCGTGGAGGCGAGGGTCGCGCTGCTGCCCCTGCTGAGTCACCGGATCGACATCGTCAAGCTGGTCCTGGTCGATCCCGCGATCACCCTGGAATACGGCGCGGCGGGACAACCGAACTGGCTGCTGAGCCAGCCGCGCCACGCCAAGGCCATCATCACGCAATCTTTATCGGTTCAGAAGAGCACAGGGCAAAAAATCGCCCTGCAATCGGTTTCGATCGAAAACGGCACGATCACCTACAAGCCGCCGGTGAGGCTCGTTCCGCTCAAGCCGGGAGCGACGCAAGCGGTGCCGCATGGGCAGCCCGTTACCCTGACCATCGCGCATTTCACCGGCCGGGCCGACGCGCTGGATGCGCCGCTGCACGTGTCGATGCAGGCGCGGTATAACAGCGCGCCCTTCACCCTGGACGGCACGGTCGGGCCCGTCGCGCGCCTTACCGGCACGGGGAACGCCCCCTGGCCGGTGGATGTCACGCTCGGAGCAGCGGGGTCTGACCTGCACATAAAAGGCAGCGTCGCCCATCCGCGCCTGCTGCGCGGCTATGTGCTCGATCTTCACGCCACCATTCCCGATCTCGCCGCGCTCGATCCGTATCTGGGCGGCATGAATGCCGGCAAGTCCGGCCTGCCGCCGCTCAAATCCGTCGATGTCAAGGCGCAGCTTACCCAAACCGCCTCGGGTCTGTTGCCGGCGATCAGCAATGCGAGCCTGACCGCTGGCCGGTCGGATCTCGAATCCTGGCGCAAAGGCCTGTCCATCGCATCGCTCAATGCAACCATGGCCTCGCTCGATCAGCCGCTCAATGTGGCGATGGCGGGACAATATCAGGGCAAGGTACTGGGTCTGGAAGGCACCGCCGGACCGCTCGGCCCGATTCTCGAAGCCGCCTTTCACGGGACGAAACCCGCGCAGCCCGGCAATCCCGCGACCATGCAGCGCTTTGGCATCAATCTCGCCGCCAAGGTGGGTAATGCGCAATTCGGCGTCGCCGGCGGAATCGCGAGCCCGGCAAAACTCGCGGGCGTGGCCTTGAAACTCACGGCAAAAATTCCCGACCTCGCGCATCTCTCCGACCTTGCCGGAATGAAGCTGCCCGCCTGGACCAATATCGGCCTGTCCGGCCTGCTCACCGATCCCGGCGGTCAGGGGCTCGACCATGCAATCGGCCTCGACAGCCTCGCGGTCAGCTCGGATCAGGCGCAGTTCGGCGGCGCGTTCAGCCTGATTTTCGCCAAGGCGCCCGATCTGCAGGCGGTGATCAATGCCCCGCGCGTCGATCTCACCGCCTTGATGCGGGCGATGCCGAAGCCCTCCGCCTCGGCGTCGGACGGCGGCAATCCGCCCGCGCCTGCCCCAGCCGCCGGCAAGCATGCCGGCACCGGTCCGCTGATTCCGTCGACACCCCTGCCCTTCGGCCTGCTGCGCCGGGGCAACGGCAATGTCGAACTCACCATCGGCGAGTTGATGTATGACGGTGCGACCTATGACGCGATCACCGCGCACGGATTGTTGCAGAACGGCGTGCTGACGGTCCGGCCGATCAGCGCGGAACTGCCCGGCGGCTCGGTCTCCGGCACGCTGAACGTGGATGCCACCGCCAATCCGCCACGTGTTCACGTCACGGAGGCGGCGCCGGCGTTCCGCCTGGCGCCGCTGCTGACCCTGCTCGGCTTGCCCAACGCGGCGGGAGCGACGGTGCAGCTCTATGCCGATCTCGCCGGCCAGGGGAACACGCCGCGCGGAATCGCGGCCACGCTCAACGGCAATCTCGGCATGGCCACGGTCAATGGCGAGGTGGACGGCGCCTTGCTCAACCGGCTGTTCGGCAACGCGCTCGGCGCCGCCGGCCTGCCCGCGGGTATGGTGGGGGCGCAGGGTCCGGTTTCGGTGCGCTGCTTCGCCGCGCGGCTCGATGCGAAGAACGGTCTGGCCAGCCTGCGCGCGTTCACTCTCGATTCCAGCCGGATGTATCTTACCGGCACCGGCACCCTCGATCTCGGCGCCGAGCGGCTCAATCTGGTTCTGCGCCCGCAGGTTCGGATGGGCAATGGCAGCGCGCCGGTGCCGGTCGCGATTAACGGAACGTTCCGCAATCCGCATGCCGGCGTGGCATCGCCCGGCGCCTATGGTGCCACGGCGGCATCGCTCGCGCAGCAATTGGGCGGCGCCAACGGCAACACGGTGCTGGGGCGGTTTGCCCGGCAACTCGGCATCGGCATCGGCGCGCCGCCGAACCCGCAAAGCTGCCGGGGCGCGCTGGCGCTGGCGCGGATGGGCCATCCCGGCCCGATGCCGGTCACCGCCGCCGCGCCGGGAGTCGCGCCGGCGCAGGGTACGACGCCACAAGGCGGCCCGCAGAACCTGCTGCAATCGCTGTTCCGGTAGGGGTCGATGAAACGGTTCTGGCACTCCGCCGCCTGCGTGGTGGTGGAGGATGGATTCGGCATCTCGCTCGACGGCAAGCCACTTCGCCTGCCCGGCGGCGCGCCGCTCGCGGTGCCGTCCCGTCCGCTCGCCGAGGCGATCGCCGCCGAATGGAGCGCGGCCGGCCACGGCATCGCGGCGGATGATTTGCCGCTCACCCGGCTCGCCGGTGCAGCGATCGAGCGGATCGCTCCCGATCCCGAGCCGGTCCGCGGCAATCTGCTTGCCTATGGCCGCACCGATCTGCTCTGCTACCGCGCCGAGGCGCCGGACGATCTCGCCAGCCTCCAGCATCAGGCGTGGCAGCCCTGGCTCGACTGGGCGGCGGAGAGCTTCGGGGCACGGCTTGCCACGACGACCGGGATGATCGCCGTCCATCAATCCGATGCGGCAATCGCCGCCCTCGCGCGCGTGCTCGTAGCGGAAAATTGCTGGGCCCTGGCCGGACTCGGCGTCATCGTGCCGGCGCTTGGCAGCCTCGTGCTCGGCCTTGCCACGCTGCGCGGCGCATTGGCTCCCGAAGCGGCCTACGGCCTCGCCACCCTGGACGAGACCTGGCAGGAGCGGAAATGGGGGACCGACCCCGAAGCCCTGGCACGGCGCCGCGCGGTCGGTGCCGAGATTGCATCCGGCGTGAGGTTCGTTACACTCGCGCGGTCATGATGGGCATGATCGCACGGCACGCGCCATGATCGCGAAGACCCTGCGCCTGTCGGGCCGGGTGCAAAATGTGGGGTTCCGCGACTGGATGGTGACGCGCGCCCGCCGCCTCGGCCTCGCCGGCTGGGTGCGCAACCGGCGCGACGGCTCGGTGGAAGCGCTGATTGCCGGGGATGCGCCTTCGGTCGAGGAATTGCTGCGCGCCTGCCGGCGCGGGCCGCCCGGTGCCGAGGTGCGCGACATCATCGAGGATTTCGCCAACCCGCCCGCCGAGCCTGGTTTTTTCAAGCGGCCGTCGGAATAGGCGAACGACATACCGGGTTTGAGCGTTCACCGCGGCAGATAGACCGACGCAATCAGCCCTTTGCCGCCGTGTTTGTTGGCCAGGGTGATATCCCCGCCATGGGCGCGGATGGCGTTGCGCGCGATGGCAAGTCCGAGCCCGGTGCCGCCGGTTTCGCGGTTGCGGCTGGACTCGACCCGGCGGAACGGCTCGAAAACCCGGTCGAGCTCGGCGGCGGGAATCCCCGGCCCGTCATCCTCGATGTCGATCCGCAGCGTATCGCGCGCCGCATCGCGCAGCGTTACCCGCGCCGAATCGCCATATTTCAGCGCATTGCCGATCAGATTCGCAAAGGCGCGCTTGAGTGCCAAGGGCCGGGCGCGCAATGTGACATGCGACGGCCCGTCATAGCGCAGCGCATCGGCGCATTCCGGGATGATATCGGCGGCTTCGTCGAGCACGGTGCGCAGCAGGGTCACGAGATCGACAGGCACGCTCGCCTCGCTTTGCGCCACGTCCCGCCCGAAGGCGAGAGTCGATGCCAGCATAGCCTCCAACTCGTCGAGATCGCCGAGGAATTTTTCCCGCTGCTGATCGTCTTCCAGAAATTCGGTGCGCAGCTTGAGCCTGGTGATCGGCGTGCGCAGATCGTGGCCGATCGCCGAAAGCAGGAAGGTCCGGTCCTCGACGAAGCGGCGGATTCGCATGGCCATGGTATTGAAGGCGACCGCTGCGGTGGCGATTTCGGTGGGGCCACTTTCCGGCAATGCGGGTGCGTGGGCGATATCGCGCCCGAGCTGTTCGGCGGCCTCGGCCAGGGTGCGCACCGGCGCGGTGAGCCGGAATACCGCCCAGAAAATCAGCAACGCGCCCAGGACGAACATCACGATGAAGGCGGTCGCGAAGCCGGGGCTTTGCCAGGGTGCCGAGGGATGAAACGGCGAGGAGATGGTCAGCCAGCCCTGATCCGGCAGTTTGAAGCTCAGGATCATGCGCGGCGGCGACTGGATTCTGCCGCGCATCAGGATGCGGTGCGGGCGAAAGCGCGGTTTCATCGGAAAGGCCAGGATGGAGCCGCGGATGATCTGCCGTGCCGGCAGCGGCAGGGCGAAGCTGCCCGAAAAAGGCGGGATGGGGTCCAGGCTGATCCGTTCGCCGTTCAGCCCCTGCTCGGCGGCGACGATCGACGGGCGATCCTCCGCCGGCGCCAGCGCGACGCGCCGATAGAGCAGGATATCCCGCGTCGCGATTTCGCGCTCGGCGATGATGTGATTGAGCGCCATCTGATTGGCCGTATGAATCCCGAGCCCGATCGCCTGCACCACCGCGAAACCGGCAAGCAGCGTCAATGCGGTGCGCCAGGCGAGGCTGGCCGGCCAGAGACGGAATCGCATCGGGCGTGAGATCATGTGCGTTCGACCGAGGCGGCGAGCACATAGCCGCCGCCGCGCACGGTCTTGATGAGCTGGGCGTTGCGCCCGTCATCCTCCAGTTTGCGGCGCAGCCGGGAAATCGCGACATCGATCGCCCGGTCGAACGGGCCGGCCTGCCGGCCGCGCAAGAGGTCGAGCAGCATGTCTCGGGTCAGCACGCGGTTCGGCCGGTCGAGCAGCGCCACCAGCAGATCGTATTCGCCGCCGGTCAGCGCCACATCGACGCCCTGCGGATCGACCAGCCGGCGCCGCGCGGTTTCCAGAACCCAGCCGGCGAATGTGTAGAGCCGTGCCGGCTGCTCCCGGCCGCGCTCCTCGCCCTCGCCCACCCGGCGCAGCACCGCGCGGATGCGCGCGACCAGCTCGCGCGGGTTGAACGGCTTGGTTACATAATCGTCGGCGCCGAGTTCGAGGCCGATGATCCGGTCCGGCTCCTCGCCCAGCGCGGTGAGCATGATGATCGGCACCTTGGTTTCAGTGCGCAGCCAGCGCGCGAGATCGAGCCCGGATTCGCCCGGCAGCATCAGGTCGAGCACGACAAGCTGGTAATGTCCGTTGAGGAAGGCGCGGCGCGCCTCCCGCCCGTCGCGCGCGGCGGTGACGCGGAAGCGCTGGCGTTCGAGGAAGCGGGCGAGCAGGTCGCGGATGTCCCGATCGTCGTCGACCACCAGAATATGCGGCATGGTTTCCATGGCTGTTACAATAGCGTGAAGCCGCGGCGCGCGGCAGGCCGCGTTGCACTTCATTACGTTTCGTACCCGGCGCTCACGATCGGGCCGGCGAAATAAAATTCACTTGCGCCAGCGGGGGTTTGGGTCTATCGCGCCGCTCACGCAGCGCGTCACAGGCGCTGCTCACGCAGCAACGCACGTGCCTCTGCCTCCCATCCGGGGGTTACGCAACGACGTCAAGCGTTCTGGCAACACCCGGCGCCGCACGCGCCGGTTTCGTCTGGTCGCTGGTTCGTTCGACCGTTTCGCAACCCGTCCCGCGCATCGCGCGGGGCTGCACGTCTGGAAAGGGAGTGGGTTCATGACCCCGAAACTCGCCCGTTTTCTCGATTCCGGCGCCTACGCCACCCCTGCCGTCGCGGTTGATCTCGATCGCGTGGCGGCGAATTTCGCCGCTTTGCACGCGGCGTTGCCCGACGCCGCGATCTATTACGCCGTGAAGGCCAACCCGGCCGCCCCGATTCTCGACCGTCTGGCCGGGCTTGGCTCGCGCTTCGACGCCGCGAGCATCGAGGAGATCCGCGCCTGTCTTGCCGCCGGCGCCGATCCAGGCACGATCAGCTTCGGCAATACGGTGAAGAAGCAAAGCGCGATCGCCGAGGCGCATGAGCACGGCGTTGAGCTGTTCGCCTTCGATTCCGGCGAGGAACTGGCGAAACTGGCTCAAGCGGCACCGGGAGCGAAAGTGTATTGCCGGCTTTCGGTCAGCCAGAGCGGCGCGGATTGGCCGCTCTCGCGCAAATTCGGCACCTCGGCGGATCATGCGCGCGATCTGCTGATCGAAGCGCGCGATCTCGGGCTGATTCCGCACGGCGTGTCGTTCCATGTCGGCAGCCAGCAGACCGGGGTTGGCGCCTATCGGACCGCGATCGCCCAGGCGGCGATGGTGTTCACCGATCTGCGCGCTCGCGGCATCGACCTGCGCCTGCTCAATCTCGGCGGCGGCTTCCCGATCCGCTATCGCGAGGACGTCCCGCCGATCGAAACCTTCGGCGAGGCCATCATGGCGTCGGTGCGCGCCGCCTTCGGCAACGACCTGCCCGATCTGCTGATCGAACCGGGCCGCGCGGTGGTGGGCGATGCCGGGGTCGCGGTGTCCGAAGTGGTCCTCGCCTGCGCGCGCGCCGAAGATGGCGGGCGGCGCTGGGTCTATCTCGATATCGGACGGTTCGGCGGTCTCGCCGAAACCGAAGGCGAAGCCATCCGCTACCGGATTTCCGCCCCCGGCATCGCCGGTGCGGCGACGCCCGCCGTGATCGCAGGACCGTCCTGCGACGGGGTGGACGTGATGTATCGCGACACCGGGTATCGCCTGCCTTCGGCGCTGAAAGCGGGCGACCGCGTGCTGATTCACGACACCGGCGCCTATGTCACAACTTATGCGAGCCAGGGATTCAACGGTTTTCCGCCGCCGCAGGAATACTATCTGTGATGTCGGTCGCGCTGCCGACGGAATCCGGCGGCGCATGGCAACCGCAACAGGGAGGATATCATGACGGACAAGATCACCACCACGACCGGCAGCATCGAGATCGAGGCCGCCGACGGCAGCTTCAAGGCTTACACCGTAACGCCCTCGACCAAACCGACCGGCGCCGTGGTTGTCATCCAGGAGATTTTCGGGGTGAACGACGCGCTGCGGGCGACCTGCCAGGAAATCGGCGAGATGGGCTATATCGCGGTCGCGCCCGATTTGTTCTGGCGGCAGGAACCAGGCGTGGACATCACCGACAAATCCGAAGCCGAGTGGAAACAGGCCTTCGCTTTGATGAACGGGTTCGATCAGGACAAGGGCATCGATGATCTCAAATCCACCCTGGTCGCCGCGCGCAAAATGCCGGGCTGCAACGGCCGCGCGGGCACCGTCGGCTTCTGCCTCGGCGGCAGGCTCGCGGTGATGATGGCGACGCGTTCGGACGCCGATATCAACATTTCCTATTACGGCGTCATGCTCGACAAGCTCGTGCCCGAATTCGGCAACATCAGGCACCCTCTTCTGGTGCATATCGCCGAACAGGACGAGTTTTCCAGCGAAACGGTGCGCAACGCCGTGCTCGCCGGCGCGAAGGGCAATCCGCATATCGTGACGCACATATATCCGGGCGTGCCGCACGCCTTCGCGCGGGTGAATGGCGTGCATTACGACCGTCGCGCCGCGACCATCGCCAATGGCCGCACGGCGGAAGCGCTGGTCTCCGTGCTGGGTTGATCAAGCGCCGCTCGCTGATCGCCGGTATCGTTTCGATGCCGGCGGCGGGGTGGGCCGGGGCATCGAAGCCTCTTTCGCTCGCGCAACCGCTGACCGGGGCGATCCGCAAGCGGCTCAGCGCCGTTCCGCGAGGGCCGGCGCTCCTCGCGAGCTATCCCGATGCGGCAGCCAATGCGGATTTTCCAGAATTCGCGCCGGCCAACGACACGGCAGCCTATACCTATGACAATGCGTTAGCCGGGCTGGCGCTGCTCGCCGCCGGACACGCGCTGGAAGCCGCGCGGATCGCCGATGCATTTGTGGCGGCGCAGGCGCATGACCCCGATTTTCGCGACGGCCGGCTGCGCAACGCCTATCGCGCCGGCCCGGTGACGCCGCCGATCGCCCTGCCCGGCTGGTGGGACGCGGAGGCGAAGCTCTGGGCCGAGGACCCGTATCAGGTGGGCAGCGAGGCGGGGCCGATCGCCTGGGCGATCCTGCTCTGGACCGCTTTGCGCGAGGCGGGGGTGAACGGCGCGCGCTATGACGCGGCGGCACGGCGCGCGGCGGGCTGGATCGTGGCGCATTGCCATGACAAGAACGGTTTCTCCGGCGGATATTTCGGCTTTCCGCCGCATCCGCAAAAACTTCTCTGGCTCAGCACGGAGCAGAATACCGATCTCGCAATCGGTTTCGCGCGGCTCGGGATGCACGCGGATGCTGCCCGCGCCGCGGGATTCGTCCGCTCGATGCTCGATCCCGCGACCGGATTGTTCGCCGCCGGGCTGACGCCGGATGGCGCGCGCAACGGACTGCTCGCGGCCGATGCGAATCTCTGGCCGTATCTCGCCGGATTGGCGGACGGATCGGTCATCGCGCCGGCACTGCGCGCGCTCGGCTGGCCGCACGCCCACCCCGCCGGCATCGGATTCAGCGCGGCGAGCCGTGGCATCTGGACCGAAGGCACTGCCTTCGCGGCGCTGTCGCTTCGGCGTGCCGGACGAACCCGCGAGGCGGCACGCTTTCTCGCCACACTCGGGCATCAGGGCGCACCTGACGGTTATCTCTTCACGACGGATCAGCAGAGACTGGCCACCGGCCTGACCATCGGACCGGGTGCAAATTCACCGAAATTCGCCTATTACCGGGTTCCGGCCCTGGCACCCACAGCCTGGTCGGCGCTTGCGGCCCTTGGAATCAACCCGCTGCGCCGATGAATTCCGGCGCGCCACAAAATTCTTGCGCCACCCGATATTCTGTTGTTCAACCTGTATATTCGTTGGGATGAGTAAATAATTTGCCGAAAACTGCGGTTGAATTGTTGCGGGGAGAAACGGAGATCGATGCCGCCTGGGCGGTGTTCGATGCCGAATGGTATCTGGCCACCTATCCCGAGGCCGATCATTGCTGCGGCAGCGATCCCGGCCTCGCGCTCGATTATTATCTCCGCTTCGGCTGCAGGCTCGGCCACAGCCCAAGCCCGCTCTTCGACGAACTGTTCTATCTGAACCGGAACCCGGATGTCGCCGCCCTGATCCGTGCCGGCCAGTATCGCTCAGGCTTCGATCATTACTGCCAGCACGGCTATCGGGGGCTTTCGCCGCACTGGCTGTTCGACGATGCGCTTTACGGGCGGCTCTACGAGGATATGACCCTCGACAATCTCGACCGGCATCGCTGTTTCGGCCGCTACGACCATTGGCTGAAATCGGGCCAGCGCGAGGCGCGGATCGGCCATTTCATGTTCGACCCGCAATTTTACCGCGCGCGCGCGATCGAGGCGGGCGCCGATCCCGAAGACCTCGAACGGTGCGGCCCGTTCGCGCATTATCTGTATGCGCTTTACCGCGATGTACCGGAATTGGCCGCCTCGCCCTATTTCGCGCCGGATTGGTATGCCGCGACCCACGACCGGGCGCGCGCCGCGATCGCCGCAGGCATCGTGCGCAACGCGCTGCACCATTATGTGACCCTCGGCGGCCAGGACGGTTTCGATCCGGTGCCGGAATTCTCCGAATCCTATTATCGCGACACCTATCCCGACATTCGGGCGGCGATCGAAGCCGGACATTTTCCGAGCGGTTACCGGCACTTCGTGCAATTCGGCGCGTTCGAACTGCGCCGGCCGCGCGGCGATATCGACCTGCTCTATTATCGCGACATGAACCCGCGCGTGCGCGACGATCTCAACGCGGGACATGTGCGCGATGCGTTTGCCCATCTGCGCATGATCGGGTTGAAGGACAATCTCGTCTTTTGCCCACCCGAACGCGTACCGGACATTGCCGAGCCGGCGGCGAAGCAGCTTTTCGAACTCAAGGCCCGCAATCAGGTCGCGCTGTTCGCGCGCAGGCGGCTGAATTTTGCACAGCACGGACCTGCGGCGCTCGCCGTGGTGATGGTGCTGTTCAACAGGTTCGAGCTGACGATGCTGGCACTTGCCTCGTTGCGCGACAATTACGCGGACGATATCGAGCTTATCATCATCGACAACGCCTCGACCGACGACACCAGGCGGATCGAAACCTATGTGATGGGTGCGACGATCGTTCACAGCCGGGAAAATCTCGGTTTTCTCAAGGCGTGCAACCGGGCATTGGAACTGGTGACCGCGCCCGCGCTGCTTTATCTCAACAACGATATCGAACTCGGCCATGGCGCGATCGCCGCCGCACTCGACCGCCTCGAAACCGATACCGCCATCGGTGCGGTCGGCGGCAAGGTCATTCGTACCCATGGCCGCCTGCAGGAAGCCGGCTCGATCATCTGGGCGGATGGCAGCACGATCGGTTACCTGCGCGACGCGTCACCGTTAGCACCCGAGGCCAATTTCGTGCGCGACGTGGATTACTGTTCGGGCGTGTTCCTGCTCTGCCGGACCGATCTGATCAGGCGGCTCGGCGGCTTCGATGAGGCATTCAGCCCCGCCTATTACGAAGAAGCCGATCTCTGCGTACGGATGATCGAAGGCGGGCATCGCATCGTCTATGATCCCGATGTCGTCGTGCATCATCTCGAATTCGGCAGCGCCGCCAATACCGAAGCATCGATGGCACTGATGCGACGGGGGCGGCGTGTATTCAAGCGCAAACACGCCGCGTTTCTCAAGACCAAATTCGAATCCACGCCTGCCAACATCATCAAGGGGCGCGCGTTGGACGGCAGGGGAAAGCGCGTTCTATTCCTGGAAGATACCGTGCCGGTGCGGCGCCTGGGTTCCGGATTCGTCAGATCCAATGACGCGGTGCGCGCGATCGCCGAAGCGGGCTGGCGGGTTTCGGTGCTACCGGTCAACGGCGCGCGCCACGATATCATGAGCCTGTTCGGCGACCTGCCTGACACGGTCGAGGTCCTGCACGACCGGACCATCCTGACCCTACCGCAATTGCTGGAGGAGCGGCAGGATTTTTACGACGCGATCTGGATTTCCCGCACCCATAATCTCGACCGGACCTTGCCGATCTTCCGGGAAGCCGGCATCGATCCGGTGCGCACTCCGTTCGTTCTCGATACCGAGGCGATCGTGGCCGCACGGGATGCTGCGTCCGCTGCCGTCGGTTCCGAGCGAGGCGATTTCGATCTTGCCGCCGCTTTGCAGGACGAATTCCGCAACGCCGATGTCTGCCGGCACGTGACGGCGGTGAACCAGGCCGAAGCCGCGATGTTGCGCGAACTGGGCCTGCCGCAGGTTTCGGTTCTGGGGACGATCCGCGATCTCGATCCGACACCGCGCGGTTTTTCCGCGCGTGAGGGGATTCTGTTCATCGCGAGCATCCATCGGCGCGACAGCCCGAATTTCGATTCGCTGCGGTGGTATCGCGATGCGATCCTCCCGGCGCTGATCCGCGAGATGGGCACGCCGCCGAAGCTCATTTTCATCGGCTACACCGCACCGGATATCGATCTTTCGGAATTCGCCGATAATCCTCATATCGAGATTCGCGGCAGCGTGGACGATATTCGCCCCGCCTATAACAGCCACCGGGTTTTCATCGCGCCGACGCGATTTGCCGCCGGCACGCCCTACAAGGTTTATGAAACCGCGTCGTTCGGATTGCCTTGTGTCGCAACCGATCTGCTGATCCGTCAGCTCGGCTGGGACAAGGATGCGGAAATCGCCGGCGCCGCGGTGGACGACGCGCGCGGCTTCGCCCGTGAAATCGCCCGCCTCTATTGCGACGAAGAGACCTGGCGGGGGATGCGCGAAGCGGCTTTGCGCCGGCTGGAACGCGAGAACACCCGCGCGCGTTTCGACGCCACTGTGAAATCGATTCTCGACGAGGCAGGCAAGCCAGCATCGAAACGCCGTCCGTATCTGCGTGCCGTTAGTTAGAACGTGATCGGTTCATGCCGATCACGCTCTACTCATATTTTGGCGAGCAAGTTGGCCGGTTCCGATTGAACGAAATGGTTCAATCAGAACCTACCTTGCTCTAAGCTGTACGGTCGCCGCCAACGCCGATCGCCGCCTGGGCGGCCGCCAGGCGCGCCACCGGCACGCGATACGGACTGCACGAGACGTAATCGAGACCGATTTCCTCGCAGAACGTGATCGATGTCGGATCGCCGCCATGCTCGCCGCAAATACCGAGCTTAAGATTAGGCTTGGTAGCGCGGCCTTTTTCGGCCGCGATGCGCACCATCGCGCCGACGCCTTCGATATCGATCGTGACAAACGGATCCTTCGGCAGGATGCCGGATTCCACGTAGCGCGGCAGGAATTTTCCAGCATCGTCGCGTGATAGGCCAAACACCGTCTGCGTCAGATCGTTGGTGCCGAATGAGAAGAAATCGGCGGATTCGGCGATCGCATCGGCGGTCAGGGCCGCACGTGGCAATTCGATCATCGTGCCGATGCTGTATTCCAGCGTCTGGCCGGCCTCGTCGAACACCGATCTGGCGACGCGCTCGACCTGCTCGCGGGTGATGTCAAGCTCGCGCTTCATGCCGACCAGCGGGATCATGATTTCCGGCACCGGCGCCTTGCCGGTTTCCTTCGCGACCTCAAGCGCCGCTTCGAAAATGGCGCGGGCCTGCATTTCATAAATTTCCGGGTATGAAACGCCGAGGCGGCAGCCGCGATGGCCGAGCATCGGATTCGCCTCGCTGAGTTCGGAGGCGCGCTGGCGCATCGCGTCCACGCCCATTCCCAATGCGATTGCCACCTCCTCGAGTTCGGCCTCGCCATGCGGCAGAAATTCGTGCAGCGGCGGATCGAGCAGGCGGATCGTTACCGGAAGCCCGGCCATGATGCGGAACAGACCGACGAAATCCTTCCGCTGGAATGGCAGAAGTTTTTCGAGTGCGATGCGCCGCCCGCGTTCGTCGGACGCCATGATCATCTGTCGTACCGCCCCGATGCGCTCGGGGTCGAAGAACATGTGTTCGGTGCGCGACAGGCCGATTCCCTCGGCGCCGAATTTGCGCGCGGTTTCGGCATCGAGCGGCGTCTCGGCATTGGCGCGAACTTTCAGCCTGCGAATGTTATCGGCCCAGCCCATCAGCTTTGCGAAGTCGCCGGAGAGTTGCGGTTCGATCATCGGCACCGATCCGGCGAAAACCTCGCCGGTGGCGCCGTCGAGCGTGATGGTATCGCCGGCACGGATGCTGACGCCGCCGGCCGAAAGCGTCTTGGCGCCGTAATCGACATGGATACCGCCGGCACCCGCGACGCAGGGGCGGCCCATGCCACGCGCAACGACTGCGGCATGACTTGTCATGCCGCCGCGTGTCGTCAGGATGCCGCGCGCGGCGTGCATGCCGTGGATATCCTCGGGGCTGGTTTCGATCCGCACCAGAATGACCGCTTCGCCTTTCTGCGCGCGCATTTCCGCCTCGTCGGCCGAAAACACGACGAGGCCGGAGGCAGCACCTGGCGACGCGGGCAAGCCCTTCGACAGCAATTTGCGCGGCGAGTTCGGATCAAGCGTGGGATGCAACAACTGGTCGAGCGATTGCGGGTTGACCCGCGTGACCGCCTCGCGCTGGTCGATCAAATTTTCCTCGGCCATTTCGACCGCGATGCGCACACTCGCCGAGGCAGTACGTTTTCCGTTTCGAGTTTGCAACATGTAGAGCTTGTTGCGCTGAATCGTGAACTCGATGTCCTGCATGTCGTGATAGTGGCGTTCCAGCGTCTCGCGCACTCGCTTGAGCTCCGCATAGGCCTCGGGCAAAGCCTCTTCCATGCTGATCTCGCCGGGTTTCGCATAGGATTTCGAAAGCGGGCGCGGCGTGCGGATGCCTGCGACCACGTCTTCGCCCTGCGCGTTGACGAGATATTCGCCGTAGAATTCATTGAGCCCGGTGGACGGATCGCGGGTGAAGCACACGCCGGTCGCGCAGTCCTCGCCCATATTGCCGAACACCATGGCCTGGACATTGACCGCCGTGCCCCAGTCGGCGGGAATTTCGTGCAAACGGCGATAGGTGATGGCGCGCTGGTTCATCCACGAGCCGAACACGGCGCCCATGGCGCCCCAGAGCTGATCGTGCGGGTCCTGCGGGAAGGGCTTGCCGGTTTCGGCCTGGACAACCTCCTTGTAGCTTTCGACGACGCGGTGCCAGTCCTGCGCGGTGAGCTGCGTGTCTTCGACGGTGCCTTCGTCGAGTTTCACGTTCTCGATGATTTCCTCGAAGCGATGATGGGCGACGCCGAGAACCACCGAACCGTACATCTGGATGAAACGGCGGTAGGAATCCCAGGCAAAACGCGCATCGCCAGCACCTTCGGCAAGTCCCTGGACCGTGACGTCGTTGAGGCCGAGATTGAGCACAGTGTCCATCATGCCGGGCATCGACACCCGCGCACCGGAGCGCACGGAAACCAGCAGGGGTTTGTGCTTGTCGCCGAATCTGCGGCCGACTTCCTGCTCGATTTTCGTGAGCGCCGCATCGACCTGATTCTGCAATCCAGCGGGATATTGCCGGTCATTGGCGTAGAACTGGGTGCAGACCTCGGTGGTGATGGTGAAGCCGGGCGGCACCGGCAGGCCGATGCTGGCCATTTCCGCAAGGTTGGCACCCTTGCCGCCGAGCAGGTTGCGCAGCGCGGCACTGCCATCGCTGGCACCGGGGCCGAAACTGTAAACATATTTGCTCATGGCGGTGTTACCCTTCCAGTTTCGAGAAATCGGCGATTTGGTGCATCACGTCGCGTAGCCTTGCGAGCAGGCGAAGCCGGTTGCGGCGCAGCGCCGGATCGTCGGCGTTGACAGTGACGTGTTCGAAGAAGGCATCGACGGGTTCGCGAAGTGTCGTCAATTCACCCAATGCCGCCCCGAACTGATCTGTTGATAAAAAAATTTTGACCGATTTGATAATGTCATCGAGCTTGTTTCGAAACGCGATTTCTTCATCCGCAATAAGACTGAGCGGCTCGATTTCCCCGATATGCGGCCCATCCTTGGCGTCTTCGATCCGCAGGATATTGGCCGCCCGCCGATACGCGACGACAAGATTGGCGCCATTATCGGTTGCGAGAAAATTACCGAGATCGTCGGCACGTTTCATGATTCGAAGCAGATCGTCATCCGGTGCGGCCTCGAATACGGCGTTGAGAATGTCGAATCGCCGGCCTTCACTGCGCAACTTCACGCGCAGCCGGTCGAGAATGAAGTCGAACAGCTCCGTGTTTTCCAGCAACAAATTCAGCTTCAGGGTCAGCCTGTTTTCGAGGATGATCCGAATGACGCCGAGGGCGGCACGGCGCAGCGCGTAGGGATCGCCGGAGCCGGTCGGCTTCTCGCCGATGCGGAAGAATTCGCGCAGCGTGTCGAGCTTGTCGGCAAGTGCGACGGCGCAGGGAATGATACCGCGCGACACCTCGTCGCTCGGGCCTTTGGGTTGGTAATGGGTGCGGATCGCCGCTCCTACCGCCGGATCATCGGCATAATAGCCGCCCATGATGCCTTGCAGTTCGGGAAATTCGCCGACCATACCGGTCACAAGGTCGGCCTTGCAGAACCTTCCCGCCCGTTCGGCCTGATCGGCAACGGAATCATAACCGAGAGCTGCGGCGATTTCGCGCGCGAGTGTGGCGATGCGTTCGGCGCGGTCGAACTGCGTGCCGAGCCTGGCGTGAAACGTGACGGATTTCAGCTTCGGCAGATAATCCGACAAAGAATGCTTGCGGTCGAGGTTCCAGAAATGCTCGGCATCGGCGAGGCGCGCGCGCAGCACCCGCTCGTTGCCGGCGACGATCGTGGCACCGCCGTCATTGGCTTCGATATTGGCGACGAAGGCGAAATATGGAGCCGGATTTCCCGATGAATCGCGCGTGGCGAAATAACGCTGGTTCACCCGCATCGACAATTCGCGCACTTCCGGCGGCAGCGCCATGTGCCGTGGCTCGATGCGTCCGATCAGCGGCACCGGAAATTCGACCAAGCCGGCCACTTCATCGAGCAGGGCAGCATCTTCGACGAGGGTGAGGCCACGCGACGCGGCTTCCGCGCGCAACCCCGCTTCGATTTTGGCTCGTCGCTTCGCCGCATCCGCGACGACATAACGGCGTTCGAGTTCGCTTTCCCATTGCGCGGCGCTGGTGACCCTGAATGTGCCCGGCGCCATGAAACGATGGCCTTCGCTCTCGTCCGAGGCGGTAACGGGGCCGATGGTGATGGGCACTACCTCGCCATCGAGCAGGCAGGTGATCCGGCGTAGCGGCCGCACCCAGGCAAAATCGCCAGACTCGCCCCAGCGCATCGATTTCGGCCAAGGCAGCTTGCTGACGACAGACGGCAAAACCTCTGGGATAATCGCTCGCGCTGGCCGGTTCCCGATCGTTGGCCGCAGGACAAAGAATTCGCCCTCCCGCTCCAACGCATCGGCGGTAACCCGGTGTTTGCGCAGGAAGCCTTCGATCGCCGCCGGCAGCGCGCCAACGCGCGGTCCGCGAATCGCTGCGGTGCCACCGTCGCTGGACAGTGCCGCATCGATTTCCGCACGATAGGCGATGCGGCGCGGGGCAAACCAGATTTTGCCAGCACGCGGCCGCAGACTGCCGAACGCGCGTTCGACGATACGCTGCAACTGTTCCGCCGCCGCCGCCTGCATCCGCGCCGGGATTTCCTCGGAGAACAGTTCCAGAAAAAACTCGGGCATCAGGCCGTCTCCCCGGCAACCCACGCCTCGGCGCAGGCTTTGGCGAGGGTTCTCACCCGGCCGATATAGGAGGCGCGCTCGGCGACCGAAATCACCCCGCGCGCGTCGAGCAGGTTGAACAAATGGCTCGCCTTGATGCAGTAATCATAGGCGGGAAGCGCCAGTTTGCGCGCGACCAGCGCGCCGCATTCGGCTTCCGCGTCCGCGAAATGGCGGATCAGCATATCGGTATCGGCGAATTCGAAATTATGCGCCGAATACTCTTTCTCCGCGCGGAGAAACACATCCCCGTAGGTGGTTCCCGCGTCGTTGAAGCGGAGCGAAAACACGTTCTCCACGCCCTGGACATACATCGCCAGACGTTCCAGCCCGTAGGTCATCTCGAAGCTCGGCAGATCGACCGCGATGCCCCCCACCTGCTGGAAATAGGTGAACTGGCCGACCTCCATGCCGTCGCACCAGACCTCCCAGCCGAGCCCCCAGGCACCGAGGGTCGGGCTTTCCCAGTCGTCTTCGACGAAACGAAAATCGTGGCGCAGCGGATCGAGGCCGATCGCGCGGTAGCTTTCCAGCAGCAGATCCTGCGCGTCGGCCGGGCTTGGCTTGATGATGACCTGGTACTGGTAATAATGCTGCAGCCGGTTCGGGTTCTCGCCATAGCGCCCGTCGGACGGCCGGCGCGACGGCTGAACGTAGGCCGCCGCCCATGACTTCGGCCCCAGGGCGCGCAGCGTGGTGGCCGGGTGGAAGGTGCCGGCGCCCATTTCCATATCGTAGGGTTGCAAAATCACGCAGCCCTGGCGCGCCCAGAACCGGTGCAGGGTGAGGATGATATCCTGGAAGCTCAGCGCGGAAGAACTGGCGGCGTGTTTCAGGTCGGCCATGATACCATGTTAAGAGGGTGGCGTTTCGCGACGCACCATTACGGGGCAGATGGGATGAGGGCAAGGTTGCACCGGCATGACTGGGCCGGGATCGGCGTGGTTCTGGCCGTTGGGGTCGCCGCGATCCTGTTCCGCGAGGTGACTATCGTGCCGCGCGCCTATGTCGGCGTCTGCGCCGGGCCGCAGGCGCCGCTGGTCTGCGTGCCACGCCAGGCTGTGCTGTGGCTGCAATATGAGCGGCTGTTCGGGCTGGCCTCCCTGGTGCTCGGCCTGCTCGGCTTCGCCTTCGCGCGGCGCTGGCCGGGGGTCGCGGCGCTGGCGGTCGGGGTCGCTGCCGTGGTGAACTATAACGGCACGGAAGGCATTATCGGCGCGGCATTGGGGTTATGGGGCTGGCTCGAAGCCGCCGCTCCACGCTATGCCGGCGCGACGAACGGAGGACAAAATGCTCGCCAATAGCCAGACCATGCTCGATTTCGATCTCGGCCCGGAGATCGACGCCTTGCGCGAGACGGTGCGCCGGTTCGCCCAGGCCGAGATCGCGCCGCGCGCCGCCGCGATCGACCGCGATAACGATTTCCCGGCTGATCTCTGGCCGAAATTCGGCGAGATGGGGCTGCTCGGCGTCACCGTGCCGGAAGAATATGGCGGCGCCGGCCTCGGCTATCTGGCGCATTCGGTGGCGATGGAGGAAATCTCCCGCGCCTCGGCCTCGGTCGGGCTGTCCTACGGCGCGCATTCGAATCTCTGCGTCAACCAGATCAACCTGAACGGCACCGAGGCGCAGAAGCGCAGATACCTGCCCGGCCTGCTCGACGGCAGCGCCGTCGGCGCGCTGGCGATGAGCGAGCCGAATGCCGGGTCGGATGTGGTGTCGATGCGGCTGCGCGCGGAGAAGCTCGGGAACACCTACGTTCTCAACGGCACGAAAATGTGGATCACCAACGGACCGGATGCGGATACGTTGGTCGTCTATGCCAAGACCGACCCGGAAGCCGGTGCGCGCGGCATCACCGCCTTCATCGTGGAGCGAGACATGCCGGGCTTCTCCTGCGCTCAGAAGCTCGACAAGCTCGGGATGCGCGGCTCGAACACCGGGGAACTGGTGTTCGAGGATTGCGCCGTGCCGGAGCAGAACATCCTCGGCGGGCTGGGGCGCGGGGTGAATGTGCTGATGAGCGGGCTCGATTACGAACGCGCCGTGCTGGCCGCCGGGCCCTTGGGCATCATGCAGGCCGCTCTCGATATCGTGATCCCCTATGTCCATGAGCGCGAGCAGTTCGGCCAGAAAATCGGCGAGTTTCAGCTCGTTCAGGGCAAGCTCGCCGACATGTATGTGACGATGAGCGCCGCCCGCGCTTACGTTTATGCGGTGGCGAAAGCCTGCGACCGGGGCCGGACCACGCGCAAGGACGCCGCCGGAGCGATCCTGTACGCGGCCGAAAAGGCAACCTGGATGGCGCTGGAGGCGATCCAGTGCCTGGGCGGTAACGGCTACATCAACGACTACCCGACCGGCCGGCTGCTGCGCGACGCGAAACTCTATGAAATCGGCGCCGGCACCTCGGAAATCCGCCGGATGCTGATCGGCCGCGAGCTGTATAAGGAGACAGCCTGATTTGACTTCACGACGGTTCTGCGACAGGCGAGGCTGATGCGTCATTTCCTGGACTTCGAGAAGCCGGTCGCCGAGCTTGAGGCGAAAATAGAAGAACTGCGCCGGATGACCGATCCCGGCGAGCTCAACATCGCCGAGGAGGTCGCCCAGCTCAGCGACAAGGCCGAGCGGCAATTGCGCACGCTCTACGGCAAGCTCACCCCCTGGCAGAAAACCCAGGTCGCGCGCCACCCGGAGCGGCCGAAGGCAAAGGACGTGATCGCCCGGCTGATCACCGAGTTCACGCCACTCGCTGGCGATCGCGGCTTCGCCGAGGATGCCGCGATCATCGCCGGTCCCGGACGATTCGATGGCGAGCCGGTCATGGTGCTTGCGATCGAGAAAGGCTCGGACCTGGAAACCCGGCTCAAGCACAATTTCGGCTCGCCGCGCCCGGAAGGCTATCGCAAGGCGCGGCGGCTGATCGACCTGGCCGGGCGATTCGGTCTGCCGATCCTGTCCTTCGTCGATACCTCCGGCGCCTATCCGGGAATCGACGCCGAAGCGCGCGGCCAGGCGGAGGCGATCGCGCGGGGGATCGAAGCGTGCCTCGCCGCCCCGGTGCCATTCGTCGCCACCATCATCGGCGAGGGCGGATCGGGCGGGGCGATCGCGATTGCCGCAGCCGATGCAGTGCTGATGTTCGAGCATGCGATCTATTCCGTCATTTCGCCGGAAGGCTGCGCCGCGATTCTGTGGGAAGACCGGGCAATGGCCGCACAGGCCGCCGATGCGATGAAGGTGACGGCGCAGGATCTGAAGCGTCTCGGCATCATCGACCGGATCGTGCCGGAACCGCTGGGCGGGGCGCATCGCGCGCCGGAAACGGCGCTGGCTCAGCTGGGCGAGGCGATCGGCACGGCTCTGGCGCCGCTGAAGACGATGGCGCCCGAAGCGCTCAAGGCCAAGCGGCGGGAGAAATTCCTCGCTATGGGGCAGGCTCCGCTGTCCTGAGATTGTCCTCCGGCTTGCGCTCGATCACCCGCAGGAATTGATGCGACATGGCGTGATAGACCGGCTGCTTGCAGACCAGCCGGGACGCCATGGTGCCGAGCACGGCGGCAAGACCGACCGGCACCGTCATTGCCGGATTGCTGGTCATTTCGATGACGATGGCGGTCGCGGTCAGCGGCGACTGCACGACGCCGGAGAAATATCCGGCCATGCCTACCATCGCGAAGGCCGCTACCGGCACACCCGGCACCAGATGGGCGAACGCGGTGCCGACGCCCACCCCGACGGCCAATGACGGCGCGAAAATCCCGCCCGGAATGCCCGACAAATAGGACACCAGGGTCGCCGCCCATTTCAGCGGCGCGAAGCCGATCGGCGGCAGAACCCCGCGCGTGAGCGCCGCCCGTGCCTCGCCATAGCTCGCATCGAACACCTGGCCGTGCGAGATCACGCCCAGGCAGGCCAGGATTATTCCGCACACCACCGCGAAAACCACCGGCCGGCGTTTCGCCAGCGTGTTGATCGGACCGGGCATGAACCGCGCCGGCGCCACCAGAATCCGCGCGAACAAACCGCCCGCCAGACCGCCGATCACGGCGCAGACCGGCACCAGCGCCCAGGCGATTCCGAACGGCAGCATCGCCCGCGAAAATCCGAAATAGGGCTGGTAGCCGAGCACGAGCAGAAGAGTCACCCCGCTCGCGAAGGCGGCGAGCAGAATGGCGCGCACCTGCCGGTCGTCGAAGCTGCGCGCCATTTCCTCGATCGCAAACACAGCCCCGGCGATCGGCGCATTGAACGCGCAGGTGATTCCCGCCGCGCCGCCGGCCAGGATCAGCAGCCGCTGCAGCGCGTGGCTGCGCTCCAGCCCGAAGCGGCCGCAGATATTCATCGCCGCACAGCCGATCTGCACGGTCGGGCCTTCCTTGCCGATCGAGGCGCCGACCGCGAACCCCAGCAGGGTCAGCAGGAACTTGCCCGCCGCGATGCGAAAGGACAGCACCGAATCGACATCCGCCGGGTCCTGCATCTGCAGCCCGGCCATGGCCTGCGGAATGCCCGAGCCCTGCGCGCCGGGAAACACATTGCGAGTAAGAAACACGATGACCGCGAAGCCAGCCGGGCACAGCAGGAACGCCAGCCAGTCGCGTCCCTGGATGACCTGGGCGAACAGGGCGCTCGCGCGCACCACGCCAATACCGAAGGCGATCGAGACCAGCCCGGTGATGATGGCGGCGATAACGAAAATCAGGTTCCGTTTCGCTACCTGCATGTTAGGTCAATCTCCTACGGCAGATGCTTCGCGATATAGGGCGGCAGATGGAACGCGGCGGCATGGATCTCGGGCGACCAATAGCCGGTCGTGCCGAGAATGCCAGCCTCTCGTGCCCGTGCCTCGATCGTTGCCGCCGTATGCGCGGTCAGGCTGGGATCTTTCCCGGCCCAGCCGAGCGTCATGTAGCCGCCGACATAGGTGGGCACCGCGGTGACATAAGCGGTGACATGCGGAAAGAACCGCTTGCGGCGCCGCGACGTATCGCGCAACTCGTCCGCCTGCATGAACGGCACGCCGCACTGATTCACGATCAGTCCGCGAGCGGTGAGGATGCGCGCGCAGTTTTCGTAGAAATCGTCGGTGAACAGCACCTCGCCCACACCGATCGGGTCGGTCGAATCGACGATGATGACATCGAACGAGGCATCCGGCGCGCGCTTCACATAGTCGATGCCGTCACCCACGATAACCTCGGCGCGCGGATCGTCCCACGCGCCGCCGCCGATCGAGGGCAGGAATTCCTTCGACAGGCGAATCACCTCGCCATCGATTTCGACCATGACGGCCTTGGTCACGGTTTTATGCATCAGCACGCGGCGCAAAACGCCGCCATCGCCGGCGCCGATGATGAGCACGGATTTCGCATCGCCATGCGCCAGAATCGGCACATGGGCGAGCATTTCCTGATAGACGAATTCGTCGCCCTCGGTGATCTGCACGATGCCGTCGAGCGTCATCACCCTGCCGTGGGTTTCGCTCTCGAAAATCGCGATGTCCTGAAATTCGCTGCGCGCGCGGGCGAGTTCGCGCACCACGCGAAAGCGCTGGCCCCAGGCCGGATAGAGGGTTTCGTTATACCAGATATCGGTCATGACGGTCTCTCATGCGAAAGCACCGCCCGGTGCCGACCGGGCGGTGCGACGAGGTCATCGGATCGGGTTCAGGCGATCAGGCCGCGGCGCTGCTCGCCAACCTGCACGCTGCTTGGCGTAAACGCCTGCTTGAGCATCGGAATCGCCTTGTACGGGTTGCAGGTGCCGCACATGAAGATGTCCAGCGCCGCATAGCCCCGTTCCGGCCAAGTGTGGATGGAGATATGGCTCTCCGCCAGCACCACCACGCCGGAGACGCCGCCATTCGGCGAGAAATGGTGAAAATGACTGTGCAGGATCGTTGCTCCGGCGGCGAGGGCGGCCGCGCACAGGGTGGCGTCGATCAAATCCGGTTCGTCGAGACGGTCCGCGCCCCACAAATCCACGAGCAGATGCGTGCCGGCGAATTTCACGCCGTCGCGTTCCACGAAATAGTCCTTCGGCAGCGCCATATCGCCGGCTTCGCCGTGAGCAAACGTCTGGTTTTCGCTCGGAATTTCCGAGACCATCCCCAGTCGGGCAAGTGCGTTCATCGCGAACCCCCTCAACCAGTGACAGCCTGTAGAACGCGGCACCGCGCCGCGCCCCCCGGGGCTAAGAGCGCGCGATATGAGGGCATTCGCCCCCAGACGCAAGTGGTTTTCCCCCCTGGAATTATGAAATTTTACCCCCGCAGACCCGCAAGCCTCGAAGCCGGTGGATCACAACGTCCCTATCGAGCGTGCAACAGCATTTTTCCGCTCGCTGTAACGATCGACCAGATAGGCGCTGCGATCACGAAGCAGAAGCGTGAACCGGAGCAACTCCTCCATCACGTCGACCACCCGGTCGTAATAGGCCGAAGGCAGCATGCGGCCGGCTTCGTCGAACTGTTCATAGGCGCGGGCGACGCTGGACTGGTTCGGAATCACCACCATGCGCATCCAGCGGCCGAGCAAACGCAGCGTGTTCACCGCGTTGAAGCTCTGCGATCCGCCAGAAACCTGCATCACCGCAAGCACCCGGCCCTGGGTGGGGCGCACGGCACCTTCGGCCAGGGGAATCCAGTCGATCTGGTTTTTCATCACCCCGGTGACCGCGCCGTGCACCTCGGGACTGCACCAGACCTGCGCTTCGGACCAGAGTGAGAAGGCGCGAAGTTCCTGCACCTTCGGATGATCGACCGGTACGCTGTTGGCGACCGGCAGGTCGCGCGGATCGTAGATCCGGGTTTCGGCGCCCATCAGATCGAGCAGCCGGGCGGCTTCCTCGGTCGCGAAACGCGAATAGGAACGTTCCCGCAACGAGCCGTAGAGCAGCAGCACGCGAGGCTTGTGGGTTGCGCGGGCGACGGGTTCGAGACGCTCCGGATCGGGTAAGAGCAACAAATCGCGGTGCAAGGCGGGAAATTCGCCGTCATCCATGGCCCACCGCTCCCACAACTGGTAGCCAGAGCGCAAGGGCCGCGAGTGTGGCGAGAAGCACCGGCGGTGTGATGACCAGCCCGATCCGCATATACTGGCCCCAGGTGATCCGCGTTCCCTTCTGGCTCAGCACGTGCAGCCAGAGCAGTGTGGCGAGACTGCCGATCGGGGTGAATTTCGGGCCGAGATCGCAGCCGATCACATTGGCATAGACCATCGCATCGTGGATGCCCGGTGACAGATGCCCCAATTGACCGATCGCGAGCGCGCCGACCAACACGCTCGGCATATTGTTCATGATCGAGGACAGCACGGCCGCCAGGATGCCGGTGCCGAGCGACGCCGCCCAGATGCCGTGGGCGGCGAAAGCCCGGAGTGCATCGGCAATGTAATTGGTCAGGCCCGCGTTGCGCAGCCCATAGACGACGAGATACATACCCAGGCTGAAAATCACGATTTGCCACGGCGCGCCGCGCAAAACCCGGCGGATTTCGATGACCCTCCCCGATCCGCCGGCAAACCAGCGTCCGGCGATGGCGAGCAGCACGACGGCACCGGCGATGGTGACGAACGAGACCGGCACGCCGAGCGGCGCGGTGATGAAATACGCCGCGAGCAGCACCGCGAGCACCGGCCAGGCCGCGCGGAAAACCAGAGGATCGTGGATGGCCGACGAAGGCGCTTCCAGTGCTTCGATGGCATAGCGCCGGTTCGCCGCCCGGCGATACATGAGGCCGATCACGGCGAGCGTCGCGGCCAGCGAAACCAGATCGACCGGCACCATCACCACGGCATACCGGGTGAAGCCGATCCTGAAATAATTGGCGCTGACGATGTTGACCAGATTGGAAATCACCAGCGGCAGGCTGGTGGTATCGGCGACAAAGCCGGTCGCGATGATGAAGGCGAGTGCAGCGGCAGGCGGAAATTCAAGGCTCGTGAGAATCGCCATCACGATCGGCGTCAGCAGCAGTGCGGCGCCGTCATTGGCGAAGAACGCCGCGATGGCAAAGCCGAGCAGCACGATCAGCGGGAGCAGAACCCTCCCGCGTCCACGCCCCCAGCGCGCGACATGCAGGGCGGCCCAGCGGAAAAACCCGGCCTCGTCGAGCAGGAGCGAAATGATGATCAGGGCGACGAAGGTGAAGGTCGCGTTCCAGACGATATGCCAGACCGTCGGGATATTGCGCCAATGGATCACCCCCAGGGCGAGATCGACGACGGCGCCGGCCATGGCGCTCCAGCCGATGCCGAGCCCGCCCGGCTGTCCGATGACGAACACAAGGGTTGCGACGAACACCGCGAGGGCGAGCATGAGAAGCCTCGAATACTGGAGAGTTAGCGGATGCGCCGACCGGCGGAATCGACCACGGCTTCACCGTCTTCCTTGGCGAAGCCAGCCCGTTGCGGCGCGGGCAGGATGTCGAGCACGGTCTCGGACGGGCGACAGAGTTTTACGCCCAACGGCGTGACCACGATCGGCCGGTTGATCAGGATCGGGTGCGCCATCATCGCGTCGAGCAACGCATCGTCGGACACGGCAGGATCATCGAGCCCGAATTCGGCATAGGGCGTGCCCTTCTCGCGCAGCACGGCGCGGACCGGAATACCCATGCGCTCGATCACATCAACCAGGGTTTCGCGGGATGGCGGGGTTTTCAGATATTCGACGATCCTGGGCTCGATCCCGGCGTTGCGGATCAGCGCCAGCACGTTGCGCGAGGTGCCGCAATCGGGATTATGGTAGATGATCACGCTCATGCCGCCGAGCCTTCGCCTTCGTTCGGCCCGATCCGGCCGATCTCCTGTACCCGGCGCCGGAGCGACGCCTGCTCCAGTTTGGCGAAGGGTAGGCTGGCGAAGAGTTTGATACGGGTTTCCAACATTCGGAATGCGGTCCGGAATGAAGCCGTTCGTTCGAGGTCGGTGCCGGTGGCGGAAGCCGGGTCGGGCACGCCCCAATGCGCCGTCATCGGCTGTCCCGGCCAGACCGGACAAATTTCACCCGCAGCGTCGTCGCAACCGGTGAACACGAAATCCATCACCGGGGCGCCCGGCTGCGCGAATTCGTCCCAGGATTTCGAACGCAACCCATCGGTCGGCAGTCCGGCATCTTCCAGCATCGCGAGCGTGCGCGGATGAACCTCGCCTTTCGGATGACTGCCCGCCGAAAATCCCTGGAATTTGCCATCACCCCAGCGCTCGACCAGTTTTTCAGCCAATATGCTGCGGGCGGAATTACCGGTGCAGAGAAACAGCACGTTGAGCGGCTGGTTGGTCACGCCGATTTTGCTTTCGCGCGGAGCGTTTTCTGTTTTGCCGAGGGTAGCGCGGGATTACAGGCCGGTCCGCAAATGGAGACGTCCTGACCACAGCAATTTTTTACCAGGAAGCCAACCAACTCGTTCATCGCGGTGAAATCTGTGGCGTATATGACGTGCCGGCTCGCGCGCCGCTGGCTGATCAGCCCGGCCCGCAGTAGCGCCTGGATATGGAAGGTGAGCGAGGACGGCACCAGGCCGAGCTTTTCGGCGATCTCGCCCGCCGCAATGCCCGCGGGACCGGCTTCAACGAGTAGCCGATACGCCGCCAATCTGTGCTCGTGCGCCAGGGCGGCGAGGGCCGCAACCATCCAGGCGGAGCCGATTTTAGTATTTGATATTTTCATTATTATCGAAATAAAGAATTATCGCAGGATCGTCAACCCGCGCAGGCGATGGTTTCAAGCAACCGTCCGATCAGCGCCAGATCGCTCGCGCGAGAGAGCCGGTGCTCCCCGTCCTTTATCAGCGTGACCCACACATCCTCGCCCGCGATTCGTTCGGCGAGGCGCAGGCTGGTTTGCCACGGCACTTCGGCGTCGCGCTGGCCGTGAATCAGCCGCACAGGAGCGTCGATCGGGATCGGCGCGCGAAGCACGAGATGCCGCGCGCCGTCGTCGAGCAGCGCCGCCGTCATCGGCGTCGGCGAACCATAGGGGTTGGGCACCATCACCACACCGTCGCGTGCCAATGCCGCTCGCGCCGCCTCGGTCAGGCTTGGCTTCATCAGATCCTCGGTGAAATCGGGAGCGGCGGCGATGCCGAGAAACCCCGCGACTCGTGCGCCAAGCGCGCGCGCGAGCAAGAGCCCGATCCAGCCGCCCATCGACGACCCGGCGAGAATCAACTCTCCCTCCGGCAGCACCGTGTCGATGACCGTGCGCGCATCCGCGACCCAGCGCCCGATCGTGCCGTCCGCGAACGATCCGTCGGAGGCACCATGGCCGGAATAATCGAGCCGCAGCATCGCTGAGCCATGCGCGGCGCACCAGTCGCGCAGGAAAATCGCCTTCGTCCCCTGCATGTCGGACGCGAATCCGGACAGAAACACCAGGGTCGGCCCATCCCCCGCCAGATGCGCATAGGCGAGCCGCACCCCATCCGCCCGCTCGATCACGCCCCGCCGTTCGTCCATCGCACTCTCCCCTTCGCCCGCCGCTCATGGTAACGCGCGCGTTCCTAGTGTCCCGATTCGGAAGATCGTCGGCGCTGATTAAGGCGTCTTAACGAACTTCCGAATTGAAAGGATACTGGCAAACATATGATTCTAGTGTTGTTTTTGGTTCTGAAGTTCCTAAACGCACCGCCGCATATACGTAGGAACTTCAGAACCACCACACTAGCAGGTGAACGATGCGCAAACCCTCCGACTACGCGATTCTACAGGTTCTGCCGCGCCTGGAAACCGGCGGCGTCGAACAGGTTGTGGTGGAACTGACCGAGGCGATCGCCCGCACCGGCGCGCGCGCGCTGGTCGCGAGCCTGTCGGGACGGCTGGTCCCGGCGATCGAGCGTGCCGGCGGGATGCATATCGCGCTCGATCTCGAAACGCGCAATCCGCTGCGCATGTCGTGGAACGGCGACCAGTTGGCCAGGCTGATCAAGACCCATCGCGTCTCGCTGGTCCATGCCCATTCCCGCGCGCCGGCCTTCGCCGCCCGCGCTGCCGCCAGGCGCCGCGCTATACCGTTCGTCACTACCTATCACGGCGCCTATGGCGATAGCGGGCCGCTCAAGCGCCGCTACAACGCGGTGATGGCCTCGGGCGACCGGGTGATCGCGGTGTCGCACTACATCGCCGGTCTGGTGCGGGAGCGCCACGGCGTGGCCGAGAACCGGCTGCGGGTGGTTCCCGGCGGAGTGGATCCCGCGCGGTTCGACCCGGATACGGTGAATGGCCGGGTCGAGCGCCTCGCGCGGAACTGGCGCCTGCCCGACGGTGCGCCGACCATCATGCTGCCCGCGCGGCTGACATCGTGGAAGGGTCAGGCGGTACTGATCGAGGCGTTGACCCGGCTACGTCATCGCGACGCCATCGCCATCCTGGTCGGCGGCGCGCAGGGGCGCGATTCCTACATGAAATCGCTGGCCGAGGCGGCGAAGCGCCGGGGCGTAAGCTCCCGCGTGCTGTTCGCCGGCGACTGCGCGGATATGCCGGCGGCCTACATGCTGGCCGATGTGGTGGTGAATGCCTCGACCGACCCGGAAGCCTTCGGACGAACCATCGTCGAGGCCCAGGCGATGCGCCGGCTGGTGATCGCGACCGACCACGGCGCCGCGCGTGAGACCATTCTGGACGGCGAAACCGGCTGGCGGGTGAAACCCGGCGACGCGGCCGCGCTCGCCGCCGCGATCGACGCCGCGCTCGACATGCCGATCGACGCGCGCATCGCCATGGGTGCGGCGGCGCGGGATTTCGTCGCCGAGCATTACTCGATCGCCGCGATGCAGGCGGGCAATCTCGCCGTGTATCACGAACTGCTTGGGTGATGCGCGTCCTGGTCATCCGCCACGGCGCGCTCGGCGATGTCGTGCTGAGTTTTCCGGCCTTCGCCGCGATACGCGCGGCGCATATGGACGCCGAGATCACCCTGCTCACCACGGCGCCCTTTGCCGGTTTTCTGTCCCGCGCCCCCTGGTTCGACCGCGTTAAGGTCGATACCCGCCCGGCTGTCCACGATCTTCTTGGCCTGTTTCGGCTGCTCCGCCAGCTTCGCGGCTTCGACATGGTCTACGACCTGCAAACCTCGGGCCGTTCCTCGCGCTATTTCAGGCTCGCCGGATCGCCGCGCTGGTCCGGCATCGCGCGCGGCTGCGCCTACCCGCACGCCAATCCGGGCCGCGACGCGATGCACACGCGCGAGCGGATCGAGGAGCAGCTGGCGATGGCCGGTATACCGCGCCTGCCGCCGCCGGACCTGGCCTGGCTGCGCGGTGAGCCGGTAATCGCCCTGCCGGACCGTTTCACCGCCCTGGTCCCAGGCGCCGCGCCGCACCGACCGGCGAAACGCTGGCCCACCGGGCATTTCGGCGCACTCGCGGCACGGATCGGCGCGCCTTGCGTCATCCTAGGCGGCAAATCCGAAGCCGCGCTCGCCGCCGAAATCCGCGCCATCGCACCCGATGCCGTCGACCTGACCGGCAGAACCGGCCTCGGCGAGCTTGCCGCAGTCTTCGCCCGCGCGGATCTCGCCATCGGCAACGATACCGGGCCGATGCATCTCGCCGCGACTCTTGGCGTCCCCTCGATCGTGCTGTTCGGCGCCGATAGCGACCCCGCGCTCACCGCGCCGCGCTACCCGGACGGCGCCTGGCCCACCGTGCTGCGCGCGGCAAACCTTGCCGATCTGCCGGTCGATCGGGTTGCCGACGCCGTTTCGGGACGGCATAACCACCCGTCTTTCACACTCCAAGGAGCGAAAAATGCCGGCGATCACTTTGCCTGACGGTTCCGTCCGCGACTATCCGGGCGCCGTCACCGGCACCATGATCGCGGCATCGATCGGCCCCGGCCTCGCCCGCGCCGCGCTGGCGATGGAGGTCGACGGCGCGCTGATGGACCTGTCGCGCGAAATCGAGACGGATTCGCATGTGCGCTTCATCACCCGCAAGGACGCCGCCGCGTTGCCGCTGATCCGCCACGACGCCGCCCATGTCATGGCCGAAGCCGTGCAGGCGCTCTACCCCGGCACCCAGGTCACCATCGGCCCGGCGATCGAAAACGGCTTCTATTACGATTTCTTCCGCAACGATCCGTTCACCCCGGACGATCTTCCGGCGATCGAGGCGAAGATGCGCGAGATCATCGCGGCGAACGCGCCGTTCACCCGCGAGGTGTGGCCGCGCGACGCGGCGATCGGGTTTTTCGAGGCGCGCGGCGAACGGTTCAAGGCCGAGCTGATCCGCGACCTGCCCGACGGCGAGGCGATCACCGTCTATCGTCAGGGCGAGTGGCTCGATCTCTGCCGTGGCCCGCATATGCGCGCAACCGGCGATATCGGCCCCGCGTTCAAGCTGATGAAGGTTGCCGGGGCGTATTGGCGCGGCGACCATCGTAATCCCATGCTTTCGCGGATTTACGGCACCGCCTGGCGCGACCAGAAGGAGCTGGACGCGCATCTGCACCAGTTGGAGGAAGCCGAACGGCGCGACCATCGCAAGCTCGGCCGCCAGATGGACCTGTTCCACATGCAGGACGAGGCGGTGGGCAGCGTGTTCTGGCACGAGAAAGGCTGGCGGCTGTACCGCACGGTCGAATCCTATATGCGCCGCCGCCAGGAACAGTTCGGCTATCGCGAGGTCAGAACGCCGCAACTGCTCGATCGGGCCTTATGGGAAAAATCCGGCCACTGGGAGAATTTCCGCGCCAACATGTTCATCGCCGAGGTCGAGGACGAGGACAAAATCCTCGCGCTCAAGCCGATGAACTGCCCCTGCCATGTCGAGATTTTCAAGCACGGGCTGCGCTCCTATCGCGAACTGCCGCTGCGCATGGCCGAGTTCGGCGCCTGCCACCGCTATGAACCCTCCGGTGCGCTGCACGGCATCATGCGCGTCCGCGCCTTCACCCAGGACGATGCCCATATTTTCTGCACCGAGGATCAGATCGCGAGCGAGACGGTGCGCTTCGTCGACATGCTGCGCCTCGTTTATGCCGATTTCGGCTTCGCGGAGTTCACCGTCAAATTCTCCGACCGGCCGACCCCGCGCGCCGGGTCTGACGATGTGTGGGACCGTGCCGAGGCCGCGCTGCAATCCGCCTGCGCTCAGGCCGGCGTGAGCTATGCGCTCAACCCCGGCGAAGGCGCATTCTATGGCCCGAAGCTCGAATTCGTGCTTCGCGACGCGATCGGCCGCGACTGGCAATGCGGCACGTTCCAGGTCGATTTCGTGCTCCCCGAACGACTCGACGCCAGCTACATCACGCCCGAAAGCAGCCGCGCCCGCCCGGTGATGCTGCACCGCGCGATCGTCGGCAGTTTCGAGCGCTTCATCGGCATCCTGATCGAGAACTGCGCCGGCCGCTTCCCGCTCTGGCTCGCCCCCACCCAGGTCGCGGTCGCCAGCATCGTCACCGACGCCAACGACTATGCCGAAACCGTCGCGGCGAATCTGAAATCCGCCGGGCTTTCGGTCGCCACCGATCTGCGCAACGAAAAGATCAACGCCAAGATCCGCGATCTGAGTCTTTCCCTGGTGCCGAACATCCTGGTGGTCGGCCGGCGCGAGGCGGAGCAGAATACCGTCGCACTCCGTCGCCTCGGCGGCGACGCACAGGAAATGCTGTCGCTGGATGAGGCGGTTTCGATCCTGAAAACCGAGGCGACGACGCCGGATTTGCGGTAACGTCTAGACGGTGCGGACATGAACCACGTCCTCGCCGCCACGCTGCTGGTTCGGGCGCTCAACCTGATCGGCACTTTCGTCTTCGCGCTCAGCGGCGCGGTGCTCGGGGCGCGGCGCGAGATGGATTTGTTCGGCGTTCTGGTGCTCGCTTTCGTCACCGCCGTTTCGGGTGGGATCATGCGTGATGTGCTGATCGGCGCGATCCCGCCCGAGGCGTTTTCCTCCTGGCACACGCTGGCGATCGCGCTGATCGCCGGGCTGCTCGGCTTCGTGCTTTACGACCGGCTCGAAATCCTGCGCAATCCGGTGCAGATTTTCGATGCCGCCGGCCTCGGCATATTCGCAGTGGCGGGGACGCAAAAAGCCCTGGAATATGGGCTGAACCCGCCGATGGCCGCGATTCTCGGCATGGTCAGCGGCATTGGCGGCGGCATGGCGCGCGACGTGCTGACCGCACAGGTGCCGATCGTGCTGCGCACCGATATTTACGCGCTCGCCGCCCTCGCCGCAGCACTCGTGGTCATTGCCGGCCACGCGTTCGGCCTGCCGTCGGCACTGACCGATCTGCCCGGCGTGGCGCTCTGCCTGTTCCTGCGGCTGATGGCGCTCTATGGCGGCTGGCGGCTGCCTTCCGCGCACCGCAAGCGCTGATTTCATCAGGATCACCCGGCGAATTTATCGGTCATTCGAAATCTGCCGATAATTCTATTGACAAAAAAGTCAATAAAAGCCTATCCCGCTCCAGAAGGTGGGTTCCAAGCTCGGGGGCCACCATATACCTGCATATCGAATGCACGAGGATTAGGGAGAGGACACATGGCAATCACGACCGCGATCTGGTGGTTGGCCGGGATTATCGGCGCGGGCGCGCTGATCGCCGCACGCCGTTCCGCGCGCGCGTGGCTGGGCGCGCTGGCGCTCTGGCTGGTCGCCGGGCTGGTTCTGGGCACCATCGGCCTGATCGGCTTTATCGTGCTCGCGATCGTCGTGGGGGTACCGGCGGCGCTGCTCGCCAGCACGGCACGGCGACAGGCCATCATCACTGGACGGCTGCTCCCGGTGTTTCGCCGGATCATGCCGCAAATGAGCGAGACCGAGCGCGCCGCGATCGAAGCCGGCACGGTCTGGTGGGACGCCGATCTGTTCAGCGGCCGGCCGGACTGGCGGAAGCTGCTGCGCACTCCGGCGGCCAAACTGTCTCCCGAGGAACAATCCTTCATCGATGTCGAAACCGAACATCTGTGCGATCTCTCGAATGACTGGGACAGCACGCAGATCTGGCAGGATATGCCGCCCGCCGCCTGGGATTATGCGAAACATGCGGGATTCCTCGGGCTGGTCATTCCGAAATCCCATGGCGGCAAGGGCTTCTCCGCCGTGGCGCACTCGGCGGTGGTGATGAAGCTCGCGACCCGCTGCTCCGCCGCCGCCGTGTCGGTCATGGTACCGAACTCGCTCGGCCCGGCGGAATTGCTGCTGCATTACGGCACCGAGGAGCAAAAAAATCATTACCTGCCGCGCCTTGCCCGTGGCGAGGAGATTCCCTGCTTTGCCCTGACCAATCCCTATGCCGGGTCCGACGCGGCCTCGATCACCGATATCGGCGTGGTGACGAAGCGGCAATGGGACGGCCGTGAAACCCTCGGGTTCCTGGTTACGTTCGACAAGCGCTATATCACGCTCGCCCCGGTCGCGACGGTGATCGGGCTTGCCTTCCACGCCCACGACCCCGAAGGACTTCTGGGCGGCGAGGCGGATGTCGGCATCACCTGCGCGCTGATTTCACGCACCCATCCCGGCGTGGAGATCGGCCGGCGTCACTGGCCGCTGAACGCGGTGTTCCAGAACGGCCCGATCAAGGGACAGGACCTGTTCATCCCGATCGACATGGTGATCGGCGGTGCGGTGCAGGTTGGCAAAGGCTGGCGGATGCTGATGGAATGCCTCGCCGCCGGGCGGGCGATCTCGCTGCCGTCCTCCGCCGTGGGTGCCGCCAAGATCGCAACCAACGGCACTGGCGCCTACGCGGGAATTCGCCGGCAGTTCAACACGCCGCTCGGCCAGTTCGAGGGGATCCAGGAACCGCTCGGGCGGATGGGCGGGCATCTCTACGCGATGGACGCAGTGCGTTGCCTCTCGGCGGTCGCGATCGATATCGGCGAGAAGCCGTCGGTGATCTCGGCGATCGCCAAATACCACATGACCGAACGCGCCCGCATGGTGGTGACCGACGCGATGGACGTGACCGGCGGCAAGGGCATCTGCATGGGGCCAAGCAATTTTCTGGCGCGCGCCTATCAGCAGATCCCCATCGCGATCACGGTCGAGGGTGCGAATATCATGACGCGCAGCCTGATCATTTTCGGCCAGGGAGCGATCCGTTGCCATCCCTATGTCATGACATTGATGCAGTCGGCGGCGAATCCCGACCGCAAGCAGGGGCTGCGCGATTTCGACCGCGCGTTGTTCGGCTATGCCGGTTTCGTGACGAGCAATCTGCTGCGCGCGGCGTTTCACGGCCTGACCTTCGGTCGGCTGATCCGCGCGCCGCGCGGTGCCGCGCGCGAGCTTGCGCCCTACTACCGGGAAGCACAGCGACTTTCGATTCTGCTCGCGCTGAACACCGATGTCGCGATGGCGGCCCTCGGCGGCGCGCTGAAGCGCAAGGAGAGCGTCACCGCTCGGCTCGGCGACGTGCTCAGCCAGCTCTACATCCTCTCGGCAGTGCTGAAACGCTATGAGGATGACGGCCGGCAGAATGCCGATCTGCCCCTGGTCCATTGGGCGGCGCAGGACGCGCTCGGCCGCGCCTATGACGCGCTGCGCGCGCTCTATGCGAATTTCCCGGCCCGCCCGGCGGCGTTCGCATTGCGCGTCATCGGCTTTCCATTCGGCGTGCCGCGCCGCCAGCCTTCCGACCGGCTGCATGCCGATATCGCGGACATTCTCCGGCAGATGAGCCCGACTCGCGAGCGGCTGATGCAAGGCTCCTGGCGTCCCCGCCCCGAAATCGAGCCGGTGCTCGGCGTGCTCGAAGCGGCGGCGCTTGCCTATCCGCGGATCGAGGCGATCGAACGGCGCGTCAAGGACGCGGTCAAGGCCGGCACCGTCGACCGGATGCCGCAAGCCATGCCGCTGCTGAGCGCCTGGGCGGACGAGGCTAACCAAAAAGGCTTGATCGACGCAGATGAGGCGGCGGAGATTCGCGCCTTCGCTGAAAACGCCGCGAAGATCATCGCGGTGGACGACTTCCCGCAGGATTTCAACCTGATGGAGGATTTGCAGACGCGTAAGGCCTATTGGGCGCAGCAGAACGGCCGCAAAGCGAAGGCATCGGCCCCGCGCGCGGCGGCCGAATGATGGCGCGGGATCGCTATCTGGCGTTCGCGAATTCGCCGTTCGGGAAAAAGCTGACCGGCGCGATCGGCCTTCCCCAACCGACCCCGCTCGAACGCTTCGCCCCCGGACGGCCGGATCTTCTCGGTCCGGTCATTGTCGGTGCGGCACAAGGCGGGCGCCTCGCCGCGCCACTGGCCGAACTGCTCGCCGCCGCCCCCGTCGCCACGCTGTTTCACGGCGAATATGCCGGCTGGACCGATATCGCCGCGCAACACCGGCTGATGACAGGACGGTTCGATGCGAAATCCAGCGGCACTGTGGGCTCGGCGGTGTTCGACGCCACAGGCATCGCCGATCCCGATGATCTTGCCGCGATCTATCGGTTTTTCCACGACACGATCCGTTCGATCGCGCGCAACGGACGCATCCTCGTGCTCGGCACACCGCTCGAGGACGCGCCGAACCTTGCAGGGCGGATCGCCCAGCGCACCCTGGAAGGAATCGTCCGTTCGCTCGGCAAGGAAGCCCAGCGCAACATCGCCGCCCAGCTTTTGTATGTCGCGCCGGGCGCGGAAGGGGCGGCCAACAGCAGTCTGCGGTTTTTTCTCTCGCCGCGCAGCGCCTATGTCTCCGGTCAGGTGGTTCGAATCGGCAAGCCGGTCGCTCAGGACACTGACGGATACGATTCGCATGCGCCGCACGCCGGCAGGACGGTTCTGGTCACCGGCGCGGCGCGCGGCATCGGCGCCGCGATCGCCGAGGTATTCGCGCGGGACGGAGCGAAGGTGATCTGCCTCGACGTGCCGCAATCCACCGCCGATCTTCTGGCGCTCGCGCAACGGATCGGCGGCGAGCGCCTGACCCTCGACATCACCGCTCCCGAGGCGCCGAAGACCATCGTAGAGGATGCAATGGCGCGCGGCGGTTATGACGTGGTGGTGCATAATGCCGGGATCACTCGCGACAAGACGATCGCGAATATGACGCCTGATGCCTGGAACATCGTGATGAACGTGAACCTCGTCTCGGCCTTGCGTATCACCGAGGCACTGCTCGATGCGGATGCGCTGAAGCCGAACGGGCGCGTCGTCTGCGTCTCCTCGATCGCGGGGATCGCGGGCAATCTTGGGCAAACCAATTACGCCGCCTCGAAGGCGGGGGTGATCGGCATGGTGCAGGGTTTTGCCCCGGTGCTTGCCGCGCGCGGTGCCACGATCAATGCGGTCGCGCCCGGTTTCATCGAAACCCAGATGACGAACGCGATTCCGCTGACAATCCGCGAAGCCGGAAGGCGGATGAATGCGATGGCGCAGGGTGGCCAGCCGGTCGATGTCGCCGAAACCATTTCCTGGTTCGCCGATCCGGCCAGTGTCGGGTTGAACGGCAATGTGGTGCGGGTCTGTGGCCAGAGCCTCATCGGAGCCTGAGCGATGACCGATTGGCAAATCGCGCCACGAGTGATGACGGGCCCGCCGGAAGGTGGGGCCGTGTTGCGGGGTGCGATCGCCAGTTTGCGCAAGCGCGGCATAACGGGCGATCTCGATCCGGTCGCGCTGCTCCGGCCCGGCGTTATGCTGGATGCCGCGCGCATCCATGCCTATGCGCAGGTCTGCGGTTTCGGCGAGCGAGGCGGCGTGCCGCTGACCTATCCGCATCTGCTCGCCTTTCCGCTGCACATGGCGGCACTGCTCGCGCCGTCCTTCCCGTTTCCGGCGATCGGCCTGGTGCATCTGGAAAACACCATCGTTCAGCATGCAAAGCTCGATTCCGGCGACCGGCTCGATGTCATGGCCGGTTTCGGCGCGTGGATCACCCATGAAAAAGGCCAGGCTTTCACAGTCGAATCGCGGATCGCGCGCGCCGGACAGATCGTCTGGGAAAGCGCCAGTCTCTATCTGCGGCTCGGCGTCGATGCGCCGAAAGGCGCGCCGTATCAGGGGCTTCCCGCCGACGAATTGCCGCTCGCGACAATCCGCCGGTTCGATCTACCCGCAAATCTGGGCCGCCGCTACGCGCGGGTTTCGGGCGATTCCAACCCGATCCACACCTCCGCCATCGCGGCGCGGATGTTCGGCTTTCCTCGCCCGATCGCGCATGGCATGTGGACCAAGGCGCACGCTTTGGCGCAACTTCTGCCCGATGAACCGATCGAACACGCAGAGGTCAGGGTCGCGTTCAAAACACCGGCCTTCCTGCCCGGCGGCGCGTGTTTGATGGTGGCGCCTGACAGTTCGCCGCTGGTTTTCGAATTGCGCGACCGGCGCGAACAAAAGCCGCATCTGCGCGGATTATTGAAGGACGTACGATATGTTGACCGCTAACAGCCTGCGGCGCGTGGCGATCATCGGCGGATGCCGAATCCCGTTCGCCCGTGCCAACACCGCCTATGCCGAAGCCTCGAACCAGGACATGCTGACCGCCGCGCTGCAAGGGCTCGTCGACCGGCACAAACTGCACGGCGAACGTCTGGGCGAGGTCGTCGCGGGTGCGGTACTCAAGCACAGCCGCGACTTCAATCTCACACGTGAATCGGTTCTCTCGACCACGCTCGATCACGCCACCCCGGCCTACGACGTGCAGCAAGCGTGCGGCACCGGGCTGGAGGCTGCCTTGCTGGTCGCGAACAAGATCGCGCTTGGTCAGATCGAAGTGGGGATCGCGGGCGGCGTCGATACGACCTCGGATGCGCCGATCGCGATCAACGAGCGACTACGCAAAGTGCTGATGAAGGCGAATCGCGGCAAGACGACGGGCCAGAAACTTGCTGCCCTCGCCGCCATCCGCCCGCGGATGCTGATGAAACCGGAGCTGCCACGCAATTCCGAACCGCGCACCAAACTCTCGATGGGCGAGCATTGCGAGTTGATGGCGAAGCGATGGAACATCGCCCGCGCGGCGCAGGACGAGCTTGCCTGTGCCAGCCACCGCAATCTCGCCGCGACCTATGCGCGCGGATTTTTCACCGACCTGATGGTGCCGTTTCGCGGGTTGACCCGCGACAACAACCTGCGGCCGGATCTGTCGATGGAAAAGCTCGCCGCGCTGAAGCCGGCGTTCGACAAGCACGGCGGCACGCTGACCGCCGGAAACTCGACCCCGTTGACCGATGGCGCCGCCGTCGTTCTGCTCGCGACCGAGGATTGGGCGCGGGCGCATAACCTGCTGATCCTCGCCTATCTGCGCGCGGGCGAGACCGCCGCAGTCGATTTTGTGAATGGCGACGAAGGGCTGTTGATGGCGCCCGCCTATGCGGTGCCGAGACTGTTGGAGAAGCTCGGAATTATGCTCCAGGATTTCGACTTTTACGAAATTCACGAAGCATTCGCGGCACAGGTGCTTTGTACCCTGGCCGCCTGGGAGGATGCCGGTTACGCACGCGACCGGCTCAAGCTCGATACACCGCCCGGCCCGATTGACCGGACGAAACTCAACGTCGCCGGCAGTTCGCTTGGCACCGGCCATCCGTTTGCCGCGACCGGCGGGCGGATTCTGGCGACGCTCGCGAAACTGCTCGCCGAAAAGGGCAAAGGGCGCGGGCTGATCTCGATCTGCGCCGCCGGCGGCCAGGGCGTGGTCGCGGTGGTCGAGCGCTGAGCGCTGAGCGCTGAGCGCTGAGCGCTGAGCGCCAAAAATGACAAAAAATAACGGAGGAACCGAATGACCATGGCAGCCCAGGTGACGGAGCGGATCTGGCTCAAATCCTATCGGCAGGGCGTTCCCGCCACGATTGACGATGAGCTTGCGAACACGCCGTCGCTCAATTTCCTGTTCGAGAAATACACCGCCGACTATGCCGAGCGCGAAGCCTTCGTCAGCATCGGCACGGCCATGACCTATCGCCAGACCGCCAAGCGCTCCAGGGCATTCGCCGCGTGGCTCCAGAACACCGGCATCGCGCGCGGCGACCGGGTCGCGATCATGATACCGAATTCGCTGCAGTACCCGATCTGCGTGTTCGGCACGCTGCTTGCTGGCGGAACGGTGGTGAACGTCAATCCGCTCTACACGGTGCGCGAGCTTCATCATCAGCTCGCCGATAGCGGCGCGAAATATCTTATCGTGTTCGAGAATTTCGCCAAGACCGCCGAAGATGCCCTGCCCGGCACGTCGGTTGAGCGCGTTCTGATCACCGGGATTGGCGATCTTCTCGGCGGGCTGAAAGGCATCGCGCTGAATGTCATGCTGCGCCATGTGCAGAAGGCGGTGCCGAAGCATCGTCTGCGCGCCGAGCGTTTCACCGCCGCGCTGAAACGCGGTGCCACGCTGCCCTATCGCAGGGTCGAACTGGGCCACGAGGATATCGCCTTCCTGCAATATACCGGCGGAACCACGGGTGTTGCCAAGGGCGCGATGCTTACCCACCGGAACATCATCGCCAATATGCTGCAGGCCTATGCCTGGGGCGGCGATCAGTTCCACGGTGAGCAGGTCAATAACCTGACGTTATTGCCGCTCTATCATATTTTTTCGCTGACCGTGAATCTCTTCATGTTCATGGTGCTCGGGGGCCGCAACGTGCTGATCGCCAATCCGCGCGACACCAAGCGTGTGATGATGATCATCCGCAAGGAGCGGTTCGACGGCATGGCCGGAATCAACACGCTGTTCAACGCCTTCCTCGACAATCCCGATTTCAGGAAGCTCGATTTCTCGACATTGCGCCTCGTCATCGCCGGCGGTGCGGCGACGCAAAGCGAAGTCGCCAAACGCTGGCGCGAGGTGACTGGCCGGCCGATCACCGAAGGTTACGGCCTCACCGAGTGCTCGCCCGTGGTCTGCATCAACATGATCGATCTCGATCGCCCGGACCACATGGAATTCACCGGAACCGTCGGCCTGCCGATACCCTCCACCGAGGTCAGGATGCGCAAAACCGGCGGAGAATGGACGGCGATCGGCGAGCCCGGCGAAGTTTGCGTGCGTGGCCCGCAAGTGATGCGCGGCTATTGGAACCGCCCGGACGAAACCGCCGCCATTCTCGATTCCGAGGGCTGGCTCGGCACCGGCGATATCGGCGTGATGGATGAGAACGGCTATGTCCGCCTGATCGACCGGGTCAAGGACATGATCCTGGTATCCGGCTTCAACGTCTATCCCGCCGAGATCGAGGATGTGGTGATGATGCACCCGGACGTGATGGAAGTCGCCGCGTTCGGCGTGCCCGATCCGGGTTCGGGCGAGCGGGTCAAAGTCGTCGTCGTTCCGAAATCCGACCGGCTGACCGAAGCGGAGCTTCTCGCGCATTGCCGCAAGAATCTGACCGGCTACAAAATGCCGAAACTCGTCGAGTTCCGGCACGAGGAATTGCCGAAAACGCCGGTCGGCAAAATCCTGCGCCGGGAATTGCGTCAGCAGGATGCCGCAGCGCGCGATACAAGCGGCGTCTGAGTTTCATCGCTCCGATGGTGGTCGCGCCAAAACGCAAGGTCACGCCGAGGCTGATGCGCCTCGGCATGAACCTCTACCCGCCCTATCTGTTTTCCGGCATCCGAATCGACGAGATTTCGCCGGACTGGCGGCACTGCCGCGCGCGCATCACCCCGCGCTGGTTCAACCGCAACGCCGTCGGCACGATCTTCGGCGGCACGCTGTTCGCCCTGACCGACGGTCCCTGGGCGCTCATGCTGATGCATTTGCTCGGGTCGGATTATTTCGTCTGGGACAATGCAGCGAGTATCGACTTCATCGCCCCCGGTCGCGGCCGCGTCCGCACCGAGTTTTATATTTCGCCCGAAGCCGAGGCGGCGATCCGCGCCGAGGCCGCCACCGGCGACAAGGTTCAGCCCTGGTTCGACAACGACATCCACGACGATTCGGGCGTCCTGGTCGCGCGGGCGCGGCGGCAGCTTTACGTCCGGCTCAAGCCGCGGGCCCGCCCGGCGTAGTGTCCAGAATCACAGCCGCGCCTTGGTGGTGCGCGGTGTGGCGAGAAGCAGGGTCGTCTCGCTGGCGGTGATGCCGGGGATCAGCCGGATCATCCGCAGGATCGCATCGAAATCGGCGAGCGTCGCGGCGCCGAGTTCGACCACCAGATCCCAGCGCCCGTTGGTGGTGTGGATCGCTGAGATTTCGGTGAAACCACCCAGCGCGCGGATGACCCGGTCGGTCGCGTGACCCTCGATTTCGATCATGGTGATGCCGCGCACCGGCAGGTCGATCGCGTCCGCCCGCAGGATCACCGTATAGCCGAGGATCGCGCCGGATTGCTCCAGCCGCTCCATCCGCGCGCGCACCGTCGCGCGCGAAATCCCAAGCGCTGCCGCGAGATCGGACACGCTGCGCCGCCCGTTGTGGCGCAGCAGGGTGGTCAGTTTCTTGTCGAGGTCATCCATGTCAATTCACGTACGATTGTGCATTCCGGCAGAATGATCTGCCATTATGGTAATCTGTTCCGATTATTTTGCCAATTTTGCCCGTTCACATCGCCGGCCATGCCGCGTTTAATGCAGCCCGGCTGGACGGAAGGACTGAACGCCGATGCCGAACCGACACTGCAAGCTGCTGGGCATTCCGGTGCAGGACGGCGCCGGGCGCATGGGCTGCGAGATGGGGCCGAGCGCCCTGCGCACGGCGGGACTCGCCGCAGCGATTACCGAGCTTGGCCACCGGGTCAGCGATCTCGGCACGCTGTCGCCCGTGCCGTCGCGCATGCTCAGCCATCCCAACGCAGCGGTGCATCATCTGCCGGAAGTCGCCGCCTGGACCGAAGCGATCACTGCGGCTGCCTATGAGGCGAGCGCCGACGGCATGCCGATTTTCCTCGGCGGCGATCACAGCCTGTCGGCCGGAACCGTCGCCGGCATCGCCCGGCGCGCCACCGAGCGGAACCGCCCGTTGTTTCTGCTCTGGCTCGATGCGCATCCCGATTTTCACACGCTGGAAACCACCGCCAGCGGCAATCTGCACGGCGTGCCGGTCGCCTACGTCACCGGGCAGCGCGGGTTCGCCGGCTATTTCCCTTCCCTCGCCGCGACGGTCGAACCGTCGCGTGTCGGCATGATGGGAATTCGCAGCGTCGATCCGGCGGAGCGCGCGGCGCTGCTGCCCACCGGGGCGAGCGTCTATGACATGCGCATGATCGACGAGCACGGCGCGGCACCGCTGCTATCGCGCTTTCTCGATCGCGTCGCCGCGGAGAACGGCCTGCTCCATCTCAGCTTCGACGTCGATTTCCTCGACCCCGCGATCGCGCCCGCCGTCGGCACCACGGTGCCCGGTGGTGCGACCTTCCGCGAAGCCCATCTGGTGATGGAAATGCTGCACGACAGCGGCCTGGTTTCCAGCCTCGATCTGGTCGAACTCAATCCTTTCCTCGATGAACGCGGACGTACCGCGACCCTGCTGGTCGATCTGGTCGCGAGCCTGCTGGGCCGCCGCGTGATGGACCGCCTTACCAGGAGCTTCTGATGACCCCGATCCCCAATCTCAACATCGTCCCCTTCGTCAGCGTCGATCACATGATGAAGCTGGTGGTCAAGATCGGCATCGAAACGGTGCTCACCGATCTCGCCGCCTATATCGAGGAGGACATCAAGCGCTGGGAGAGTTTCGACAAGACGCCGCGCATCGCCGCCCATTCAGTGGATGGCGTGATCGAATTGATGCCGGCCAGCGACGGCAGTCTCTATGCGTTCAAATATGTCAACGGCCATCCCAAGAACACCCGCGAGGGCCGGCAGACTGTCACCGCGTTCGGTCTGCTCGCCGATGTCGGCACCGGCTACCCGACCCTGCTGTCGGAAATGACCATCCTGACCGCGCTGCGCACCGCCGCGACCTCCGCCGTGGTGGCGAAATATCTTGCCCCGAAAGGCGCCGATTGCATGGCGGTGATCGGCAACGGCGCGCAATCCGAATTCCAGGCGATCGCGTTCAAGGCGCTGCTCGGCGTGAAAAAGCTACGGCTTTACGATGTCGATCACGCGGCCACCGAAAAATGCATGCGCAACCTCGCCGGCCTCGGCTTCGATCTGGTTCCCTGCACCACCATCGAGGACGCGGTGCAGGGAGCCGCGATCGTCACCACCGCGACCGCCGACAAGCAGAACGCCACGATCCTGACCGATAACATGGTCGGCGCCGGCATCCACATCAACGCGATCGGCGGCGACTGTCCGGGCAAGACCGAACTGCATCGCGACATCCTGCTGCGCTCGGATATTTTCGTCGAATACACTCCGCAAACCCGGATCGAAGGCGAAATCCAGCAATTGCCGAAGGATCACCGGGTCACCGAACTCTGGCAGGTGATGACCGGGCAGGCCGAAGGCCGCAAGAGCGCGCGGCAGATCACGCTGTTCGACTCGGTGGGTTTCGCGATCGAGGATTTTTCGGCGCTGCGCTATGTGCGCGACCAGTTGCAGCGCACCCGGCTCTACCAGGAACTCGACCTGTTGGCCGACCCGGACGATCCGCGCGATCTGTTCGGCATGATCCAGCGCAGCACGGCGAATCTGGCGGTGGCCTAGTACCCTCCGTCATTGATTTTGCGGCGGACCTTCGATTCGATGACTCCGCAACGACGGAGATGGTTCGTGACCGCGAAACAAAGTGCCGTAAAGAAGTATGTGGTGAAGCTCAGCCTCGAAGAGCGCGAGCGGCTCGACACAATGATCCGGGTTGGAAAGCACCTGGGTTGGAAGCTGCTGAAAGCGCGCATCCTGTTGAAGGCCGACGCCTCCGAGGCCGGCCAAGGCTGGAGTGACAGCCAGATCGCCGCCGCCCTGGACACCAGCGTCGACACCGTCGCCAGGACCCGTCAGGTCCTGGTG
>NZ_JAIMBZ010000059.1:0-13341 GCF_025499445.1 Acidiphilium sp. AL | reverse complement strand
GAGCCGCTCGCGCTCTTCGAGGCTGAGCTTCACCACATACTTCTTTACGGCACTTTGTTTCGCGGTCACGAACCATCTCCGTCGTTGCGGAGTCATCGAATCGAAGGTCCGCCGCAAAATCAATGACGGAGGGTACTAGAGGCGACTGCCACCGAGGACGAATTAAGGGCCGAGCAGGAAGCCGCGAAGGCCCGCGCAACTACGGTCACCGGCGCCACCCGCAAGCGCCCCTCACGCCAGCCCTTCCCAGATCATCTGCCGCGCGAACGGATCGTCCTGCCGGGGCCAGCTGCTTGCACATGCTGCGGCGGGAGGCGGCTTGCCAAGCTGGGCGAGACGGTGACGGAGACGCTGGAGAGCACGCCGCGCCAGCACAAGGTGCTCCAGTATGTCCGGGAAAAATTCACCTGCCGCGATTGCGAGACGATCAGCCAGAACCCAGCGCCGTTCCACGTCATCCCGCGCGCCTTTGCCGGTCCCAGCCTGCTGGCGATGATTGCCTATGAGAAATTTGGCCAGCACCAGCCGCTCAACCGCCAGTCCGAGCGCTTCGCCCGAGAGGGTGTGCCGCTCAGCGTCTCGACCCTGGCCGATCTGGTCGGGGCCGCTTGCGCCGCGTTGGAGCCGGCGTTCAAACATATGGAAGCCATGGTGTTCGCGGCCGAGCGCGTGCACGGCGACGACACCACAGTGCCGGTGCTGGCGCGCGGCCAGACCGATATTGGGCGCGCCTGGGTCTACGTCCGCGACGACCGGCCGTTCGGTGGTGCTGGGCCGCCTTGTGCGGTGTTCTACTACTCACGAGATCGGGCTGGCATTCATCCGCAGACTCATCTCGCTGGGTACAGCGGCATCTTCCAGGCCGATGCCTATGCTGGGTACAACAAACTTTACGAATCCGGCCGAACACCGGGCCCCATCATCGAGGCTGCCTGCTGGGCGCATGCGCGGCGAAAATTCTTCGAGCTGGCCGATATCGCCCGCAACGCCAAGCGCAAGGCGCAGGGCCGCACACCGGCCTTCGTCGCGCCAATGGCGCTGGCCGCGGTGCAGCGGATCGACGCGCTGTTCGAGGTCGAGCGCGCCATCAACGGCAAATCACCTGCCGAGCGCCTCGCCGCGCGCCAGGAGCACAGCGCCCCGCTGGTCGCCGACCTTGAAACCTGGATGCGCGCCGAGCGCGCCAAGCTCTCGCGCCACAACGGCATTGCCAAGGCGATGGACTACATGCTCAACCGCTGGACCGCCTTCACCCGGTTCCTCACCGATGGGCGGATCTGCCTGTCGACGGATGAAGCTGACAAGAGTGCACTTGCGTCAGCAAGACCTTTTTTTGCTTCCGGGTGGAACCTCTCGCCAAGCTTCGACCATGCGGGCATAAGCCTCTTCGGCGCGTTTCACATACTCCATTTCTCGTTGGCGGATTTCCTTGATCCAGTAGTCCCGGCCAGGACCCGCCTTGCCGTATTCGCGAGGCGCTCCGGCCTTCAGTGCGACCTTGCGCAGCTTCATGGCCTGGAATGCCGGTCTGGCGAAGGCGTAGTCCTGCCCTTTGGCCAGCACATGCCAAATCAACACGGCCAGTTTCCGGGCTGTCGCGACGATGGCCGCCGCTGGCCCCCGCTTGGCGTTGACACGGACGAAGAAAGCCCGCAGCGGGCCCGGCGCGGTTCGGGCCGACCATGCCGCTTCGACCAGCATCTTGCGCACGGAAGCGTTGCCCTGCTTCGAGATGTGGCCGTGACGGGCCGGGCTCTCGCCGGACTGACGCACCTTCGGGGTAAGGCCGAAGTAACTCGCGAGCTTCTGGGGCGAAGCGAACCGCGAGATGTCGCCGATCGCGCTGAGCACCATCGTGGCCACGATCGGGCCGATGCCAGGAATGGTCATCAGCCGGACCGCCCGTTCATCCGCCAGCGCCAAGCGGGCCAGCTCCCGGTCAAGGGCCGCCAGTTGATCGATGGTGTGCCGCAATTCCTCGACGAGACGGTCGAGGATTCGCCGTTCATGGTCGGGAAGCGTAGCTTGAGCCAGCCACCGCTGACCGGCCGGTCCAAAAAGTTCGCCCTTGTAGAACGGAACCAGGTTCGCGTGCAGGATCGCATGGATGCGCGATTTCAGGCGCACGGTCTCCTCGAGCAGCCCCATGCGTTCGGTAGCCTGACGGCGACGCCGGACCGTGTCGTCATCCGCCGCCCAGACCTCGGGGAGAAATCCCGCCGCTTGGAGACGGGCCAGCATGACGGCGTCGATCTTGTCCGTCTTAACCCGCGCATAGGCAATCGCGCGCACCATGCGCGGATTGGCGATGACGACCCGGCTCACGAAGGGCCGGAGCAGCCGCTCGATCGCCGCCGTGTTGCCTGTGGCCTCAAGCACGATCTCATCATCGGCTTGCAGCATTCGCCCAAAGGTCAGGACCTTCTCCTGCACCAATTCGACGCGACGCTCCGCAACGATCCGACCGTCCTCCAGGATCGCAACCTGGGCAAACGACCGATGAACATCCATTCCAATGACTCGCATACTCCCTCTCCATCGATTTCCGGGAGCTGGCAGGTTCACACGACATCTACGGATCCGCGCTCGCGGCGCAACCGGGCAGGTCGTAGGGGCGGCCAGGTAACAACTCGAGCTCACAGCTCATGGTCAGGACGGCCTACCGCCGTTTCATGCTCCCGACGCCCCGGCCCAGTGACCCGACTGTACCCACTGGCAAGCTTGGGTCCAGGCCCCTGAAACAGCGCGTCGAGGACATCATGCTCTTTAACAACGCGGCAGAGCGCGCCATTCGAAGCTTGGCCCTGGGGCGCCGCAACTGGCTGTTTGCCGGCTCTGACCGCGGCGGGCAGCGCGCCGCGATGATGTACAGCCTGATCACCACTGCAAAAATGAACGGCATCGACCCGCAGGCATGGCTCACCGACGTCCTCGACCGCATTGCCAATCATCCGGCGCACAGGCTCGACGAATTGATGCCCTGGAATTGGACCGCCCGCCCGGCCGCAACGGTTCCTTGCGCGGCATGACAACACAGCTGAACAAGATTTACGCAATCAAGACCATCGCCCTCGTCGCACAAGAGCTCGGTGAGGACGAGGACTGGCTAAACGAAATCATCGAAGAAATGGAACCGGAAGACGGGCTGATCTGGGTTTATGGACCAGATGGCGAAGCCGCCGCAGCCTTCTCCGACTTTGGTGTCGAAAACCTGGAGGGTATCATCAGAGAGCGGAGAAATCTGGAAAAGTAACGCCCGCGGCATTCACCGGCTTTCAATTACCCACAATTTGCATGCCGATCATAACGCCGAGTTTGATATCCGTGAGGCGTGAGAGCCCGCGCCACATGACGATGTTTCCGGGGGGAGGATCGGTCGCGCGTGCGAGATAGCCGCCGAGTTGGGCGATCTTGGTCAGATACCGGCCGAGTGTCTTCCGGCGAAGTCGGATTTTGTCTTTCACAAGCTGATCCAGCAGGCCGATTTCTGTTTCATCCAATGCCAGCGCCGGCGGCGCCTGCGGGGCAGATCGGTTTAGCATTGTGATCCAGAATATGCGCCAGCTGATGATACAAAAGACAGCGACCTGATTGGTCAGCCGCTGGGCCGTCCGGAGTTTTGATTCCTCAGCCTTGCAGCCGGATTTTAGGATTTTGTGGAATACCTCAATTTTCCACCGCATCGCATACCATTGGAGTTTCTCGATGGCGTCCTTGCGCGACTGCACCGGCAGATCGGTGATCAACTTCCAATGGATTTTCTTGCGATGCTTCGGGCTCCCGCGCTCCTCGGCGTGGATCACGGTTAACGATAATGCCGGATATCGCTTCTGCTTACCGATTGGCGGTTGGACCCGGATTTTGCGATACTTGATCTCCAGCACGGCTTCGTCCGGATCGCCTTTGCTGTCCCGGACATCAATGCGATGCAGCCCTTTCACCGTCACCTCATCCATTTCGTCGGCGATTGTGTGATCACCTTCCCCAGCCAGGCGGTCGACACAAGTTCTGATCAGGAAATGCGTGCCAATTCCATGCGCCGTGCAAAAGAGTTCATAGATGTCGCTCTCGCGGTCGCCAATATGGACACACCGTCCCGGATCAGCAAAAACCGCCGTAGATTGCTTCAGGTTCTCCAGCCATCGTATGCTCTCTTTGGCCTCAATGGGTACCCGCGTCGGGTTGATTTTCTTCTTGAGTGCCGCGGTTCCCTTGAATTTCTTGCGGGTCCAGAATTTGGCAGCGGCAAGACCAAGGGGAAGCCCGTCACGCGTGATCGCCAGGCTCGAATGCATCAGGATGCCGCAAACCGAGTGCGACCGCAGACGACCGGCCTTGTCCCGGCCACTATTCACACTCTTCGTGATGCCGATAGCCTCCGAAGACTCTCGTTTATAAACAAATTCCGTCGTATCATGGAGCATGAACACTAGGCCGTCGGTGGCGCCAACGCGCTCGCCGGTCGATTGAAAATGTCCGGCCAGAATATCCGCCTCGCTGACCCGGTCATTGGAGAAAAAGCGATAGGCCGCCTTCGTGTTGGCCCAATCCTGGCAGACCAGCGGAATGCTTTGCCCCACAGAACCTCCCAACTGCGCAATCAGCTTGCGGAACCGCCCTTTCAGGCGCTCGTCCGCAAAATGACACCCAGCAATCTCGCGGTCAAACCAGCCAACCTCTTCTTCGTCCATCGCACCGCCCCAGATTCGGTGCCGGACAAAGAATCACACGCGATTCGCGCCGGGCAATAGGACCCCGCCATACGAGCTCGGATTTGTGGGTAATTGAAAGATTCACCGGATGGATACTCTGATAATTCAAAAAAGTTTTTGGTGCAGCTTTTTTCAAAAAGCTGCGTACTCCATGCCGAAACTCTACTTTGCTGATATTGACGTTTTCCAAAATGCTCCCGTCAATTTTTATTACACTCTCCCGCCCGGCTTCGCCGGGCGGGGTTCATCGCGGTTATTACTCCCCGTTTTGCTTACGGCTGCGGGACCAAATAAGAGTGTAGCCCTCGCCGCCTTCATCGTCGAAGAGGTTGGCGTAGATCGGCGCGCTGAAGCTTGGGTCATCCAGCTTGACCGAGATATAATCGCGCCCTTCGGCGGAACGCTTGGACCAGCCAGCACCTAGCTCGGCACGTCCACAGAATATACGATGGCTGGGTGCGTTGTCGTTGCCACGGTTGGTTTCAGGCACGATACGCACGTTCTTCGTCTGCACGCTTAAGGTCACAATCTCGCCGTGGATTTCATTGCCGGCTTTCTTGAAGGTTCCGATGGTAGCCATGTCAAATCTCCTTTGCTGTTTCGAGCCCGCGACCATCGCAGCCTCGATGGCGATCAATTGACCGGGGGCACGATCGGCCTGCACCGCCTGCGGCCGTAGCGTCAGCGGAGGATGGCGGCTTCCGGCTTTTTTGAAGCGCAGCGCCCGCGAGGAGGCAGCATCGCTGCCGGGGAAAAAAGCCAGAAGCCGCCATTGCAGGAAGGCGATCGTCCTTCGGTCAGATCAGCCACGGAGAGGCCGCGTGGCGCGGCTTGGGGCAGGCAGTCAGGGGAAGTCTGGCGACACTTAAAATCTTCCATGAAGCGGCATCATCCATGACCGAGAACGATAATTTTTTGCAGACGTCGCCGCGCCATCATGCCTTGTATACCCCGTTGCTCCAACGCGCCTGCCCTCACATCAATGGACATGCGGATTGGCGGCACATGGCCATGCATTTCGCAGTAGAGAGATCATTCCGATCATGCGATAAATCCAGCCGCGCACCTGACCATGCCAATCCACGGCAATGCTGCGCGAGGAGCACACCTTTTACGTCCGATTACACCAGCGAAACGGGGCGCACACCACGATGAATTCCGCCGGTGATGCCGGGCGAGGTGTTTGGCGGGGGCTTGTCCGATGAATAAAGCCGCCGTCGGCGGGGGGCTTCAGCCTGTAGATGGGATACGGCATGCGCGGGCTGAATTTTGGGGGCTATGCGCCCCCACCGCCGAATGTCCACACCGGAATACCGAGTTTTTTGGCTTTGTCGGCCAGGTTTTCCTGAATGCCGGTACCGGGGAACACCATGACGCCGATTGGCAGGCCGTCCAGCAGCGCGTCATTGCGCTTGAACGGTGCCGCCTTGGCATGCCGTGCCCAGTCGGGCTTGTAGGCAATCTGCGTCACCTTGCGTGCATCCGCCCAGGCAGCGGCGATGCGCTCGGCACCCTTTGGGCTGCCGCCGTGCAGCAGCACCATGTCCGGGTGCTTGGCGTGCACTTTGTCGAGCTTGTCCCAGATCAGGATGTGATCGTTGAACTCCATCCCGCCGGTGAAGGCGATTTTTGGGCCGGAGGGCAGCAGCGGCTCGGTCTCGGCCCGGCGCTTGGCGGTGATAAAGTCGCGGCTGTCGATAAGGGAAGCGGTCAGCGCGCGGTGATTGACCATCGAACCGGAGCGTGGGCGCCAGGCTGAACGTGTTTGGCGCTCAAATTGCTCGGCGGCCTGGTCGCGGAAGAATTCCAGGCAGTCCCGGCGTTCCAGCAATGTCTGCCCCTCCGCCGTGAGGCGTTCGAGCTCGACCGAGCGCACCTCGGAGCCATCCTGCTCCTTCTGGCTGCGTTTTTGCGCCTGCTCATTATCATCCAGCGCGCGCTCGATCCGGCCTACGGCGCGATGGAAAAGATTGACCGTCGCCCAGAGCAATTCTTCAAGATCTGGCTCCAGCCGGGTGTCCGTCAGGGTGGCAGCGAATGCATCGAAGATATCCGCGACGGCGCCTACGATCAGCGGTGCTTCGGGCAATGGCCGCGGGTCAGGCTCGCCCTGGCCGGGATGGTAGCCATAGAGCTGCAGTTCGCTGAGAATATGCGCGGTGGGGGAAGCGGCGTGCGGTGGCTCGTAGCCGGTATCGTCAAAGTCGCGGGTCATGGGATGCTCCTGTTTGCCGGAAGCCCGCGCCCATCGCGGCCTTCCGTGGCGATCCCAGCCGTGGGCGGCGGCCGCCCGCACCGGTGAGGCCGGAGCGTAAGCGGAGGATGGCGGCGGGGCCGCTATTTTGCTTCGCGCTGCAAAGCCCCGGGCATCGCATGGCATGATCAGTGTTGTCGATCATTCCCCCGGGGCGGCGGAAAATAGCGGCCCCGCCGCCATTGCGGGCCGCCGCCGCCCACGGCACAGAGCGCCCTCTCGGAAGGCCGCCGGCGCGGCCGCCCGGCAAATTGGGGGAATACAGTACCCGGCGGGCGCGATGATCCCGGCGTTGGCGGGCCGTCACGCGCCAATCCGCTGCGTAAAATCTCAGCCGCACACCATGAAGCGGTGTGCATCTTCCGGCGCCAGTTGTACCCGCAAGCTTGCCCGCAATTCAGCGAGGCCAAGTTCGCGAAGATCATCATTGAAATCGCCAAGGCGGGGCGAGAGGATCAGCACCTCGATTCCGGCAGCCTGCGCGCGTTCGGTCAAGCTTGCCGCCGCGCGGTTACCGGCTGCATCGGCGTCGCGGGCAATGTAGAGCCGCCGTAAGTCAGCTGGTAGCAGCAAGGCAGCCAGATGTCCCGCCGAGAGTGCGGCGGCGATCGGCATGGCGGGCAGCACGCAACGAAACGACAACATGGTCTCGATGCCTTCTCCGGCCGCAAACACTTCAATGCCCGTCGCGCGGCCGAACCGGACGGCATGTCCGAGCAGATGGCCCAGTGCACGCCGTGGTGTCTCAAGCGGTGCCTTGCCGAGCCGGATGGGGTCGAGAGGATCAGACCCGCCAGGGTCGAGCCAGGTACGCTGGATACCGGTGATCATGCCATCAAGATCGGTCACCGCCGCGATCAGTGCTGGCCAGGGTTCTGGCGATGCATCCGGGGTTGCGCGGTAGAAACAGCGCGGATGGAACCGTAATTCGCCGATTCCGGTAAGTGCCGCTGGCGTGATGCCGCGCCAGTGCAAATAGCTTTCAGCAAGGGTGCCCGAGAGGGGCTGCGCGATGCCGAACAACCGCCGTGCGGCCCGTTGAGCCTGGGCAGCGTCAGGGGCAGGATACACGCCATCATCCGCCTGCGGCTCGGGGGCGGCACAGGCGCCCGCTAAACTCGGCACCTGACCCTGAGGGGGATGACTGTAGTGATTGTATCTCGCCTCATGATCGTCCCCCGCCAGCCCCAAAAACCGCCGCGCTTCCTCGGCCACATCCCAGAACTCGGTCAGGCCGCAACACTCGCCGATTAAGTCCAACAAATCGCCATGCGTGCCCTCGGCGGCATCCTGCCAGCGCCCCGCAGCCCCCTTGCCCATGCCGCCGCCACTGAGCCGCACAAACAAAGACCGCCCCGGTGTGTTATGAACATCCCCCACCAGCCAATAGCGCCCCTCACGCCGCCCGGCGGGCAAATAATGCCGGCACACTGCCTCAGCCTGCCGGGCCAGCATTTGCGCCAGCTCAGCCACAGGCATGGTAAAATCACGCTTGGGCATCGCTTTCTCCTCCATCACCAAAGAGTTTCCGCCAACTGGGGCGCCAGCCCATCAAGCTGCCGAACAGCGCAGCATATCGCTCCGCCTTGCCCACGCGCTATCTTCCGAATCGGAAGTTGGCCGGGCCACCACGCCCGCCAAAAATCTTCCCCTCCCACGGCATCCATGCTATAAGTGACCATCTAACTGGTCAGAAGCATCCCATGAACAGCGTTAACCTCGCCGACGCCAAGGCGCACTTAAGCGAACTCGTCGAACGGGCCGCCGCCGGCGAAGCTGTGCGCATCACCCGCCGGGGCAAACCGGTGGCGCAACTCGTCCCGGCTGATATCCCGCGCAAGCCGGTCAATCTTGGGGCGCTGCAAGCCGTGACCGCTGCCATGCCGAAACAGGCTGAGCCCGCGCGCGAATCCATCCGCAAAATGCGCGATGAGGCGCGTTATTGAGCCTGTATCTCGACACGTCGCTACTGGTCGCCGCCCTGACCAATGAAGCCGAGACCCCGCGCATGCAGGCCTGGCTGGCCGCACAGCAAGCCGGAGAGCTGGCGATCAGCGATTGGGTGATGACCGAATTCTCCTCGGCCTTATCTATCAAATTACGCACCGGCCAGTTGCAACCGGCGCACCGTGCCGAAGCCTTGGCGATGTTCACACAACTCGCCGCTGAAAGTTTTTTGCACCTGCCGGTCAGCGGGCCGCAGTTCCGCACCGCCGCGCGCTTCTCGGATCAATACACGCTGGGCTTGCGCGCTGGCGATGCCCTGCATCTGGCCATCTGCGCGGATCACGGCGCCACCCTATGCACGCTTGACCGCCGCCTCGGCGAAGCCGGCGCAGCACTGGGCGTGAAGACTCTGATTCTCTGACAGGCGCCCACGCAAAATGGGCCGCCCCGCTGCCGGGTCCGGCCCATCCGCATTGTTCACGGTTCTTCGCAAATTGTCCCGGACATCCTTCTACCTGCCCTCCTGTCCGGCGATGTCAGCAAGACAATCCGACAGAAACTCCGTGGTCGAGCAGCCTTTGATCGCATCGGCGGTGATGAACAGCGCCATGCCGCCAAACCCATCGGCGCGCATCTTTGAGCACATGAACGCTGTCGTCACTGTGATATAACGCAGTTTGGCGGAACGCCGCACGATGTCCTGGAGAATGACCTCCCACGACATACCGCTCATATCCAGATCAATGGTGTCATCATCCGATGTGGCGTTTTTTAGTTTCTCCGCCACATAGCCACGCGTCTGGCTGTCACTGCTGCTGGCCGCGTCCAGCGCCGCGATAAGTTCGGCGCGATCAATCCAGATCAGATCCAATGGCCCTTGCCAGGAATGGAAATAGGTGGCGTCGCCATCTGAGTCCGCATCGAACATATGCGAGAGCAACAAAAGCTCCAGCTTCGTCATGTCCGCGTTCGGGATGATCTCCGGGATCACGATCGGTGAATAATAATCCGCCATATTGGCCTCCAGAAATGCAAAGCCCGGCATGAATGAAGCCGGGTTCTGGGTTGAAAGAGATGAATGATGAAGCGAGAGGATCAGGCGGCATCGACTTCAAACGGATGAAGCAGTCTATGCAGCGCCTTGGCCCGGCCCATCCAGGGTTCAGGGCGGATGGCTTTGATCCAATCCGCGAAGCCCGGTATGAAGCCGAGATCTTCACGAACATGCTGTTCGCCAATCAGGCGCACAGGTATCATCCGTCCCGTCGAGATCGTCATCACATGGCCAAAAAATCTCTCCGCCATGAAGATGCCTTCGGCATGATGGCGAAGTGCCCGGTGCCGAAAATCCGATGAGATCATCTTGCTCTCATCGAACCAAGAATGCAGGGGTAAAAAATCTTCCGCCGTTCCGCCCCATTTTTTCGCGGAGGATAAAGCGTGATGGTAAGGGTGTGCCATTGCCGCCTCCTCAAAATTCATGGGAATAATTTTCGGTGGCGGTATAGCGCTCATTATAGTCGAGCGTGATGCTGTCCTCGGTCACGTCGAAGGTAAAATCGCCAAACGCACCATCATTATTCTCCCAGCCGCAATGCGTCTGCGCCAGAAAATCATAGGATAGAGCCTCAATGGCTTCGCGCACCGTATGGGTCTCGCGTTCAATGTCCGGGCTATCCCAGGCGGGCCGTAAAATCTCGATCCGCTCATCCGGCAATTCAACGGCAACATCACCGCTCTGAACCGTGATCTCCTCGATCTGGCCGCTATCGCCATAGCCGTCGAAATTCACGATCACGGCGGTGATGCCATGTTCCGCCAGAATGCCGAAAAGCATTTTCTTGTTGCACTCGAGCACGGCACACGCGCGCTTACGATACGCGCGTTCTTTTTGTTCCCACGAGACCATAAACGGATCGATACTGGTAAGCGGCTGCTGGCTTGGCGCCTGATTGTGATTGTGATTGTCTGACATGATCTGTCTCCAGAAATGCAAAACCCGGCACGAAGCCGGGTTTGGATGGTGTGAAGGAATAGAGGCGAGGCGGCCTTTGGGCCGCCTCGGGGTTCTGGGATCACTCCGCCGCGATCTCGTGCGGCTCGAGCTGTGCTTCGTCTTCGGCGGATGGAAAATCGGCCGTCTCAGCCGCCTCGCCGATCACAGGCGCGCTGGCAGCGGCGGCGACAGAACTATGCGTAGCCGCTGCCGCAGAATCTGCCGGCATCGTCATGGTCTCCACGCCCTTCGTGCGCAGCGCCTCGGGCAGCCAGCCGGTGCCCGTCAGCATTTGCGCGGCGGCTTCGGCCATGGCATCCTTCTTCAGCCCTTCAAGCCGTTGCGCCGCCTGCTCGCCCTTGGCCTCAAACACCGCTTCCAGAATGCGCGCCTTCGTCAGCCGGCCGAGGTAATTGTCCACATTCGGCGCCCAGCCCGCATCGGCCAGATCAAGCGCCAGAATTTCCGCCAGCCGCCCGGCATGCGCCAACGCACGGGGCCGCCGGTTATAGGCATCATGCGTGGCGTTCAGCGTCAGCGCCACGCAATGCGCGAACAGGGCCTCGCGACTATCCGTGTCGAGATTGGCTAGAGCATCCCAGAGTTCAGCACTATCTTCGGGCAATTGCGCTGCCCAAGCCTCGTGCCGTGCATCAACCCGTGCCGCCAAGGGCGTGTCAGCCAGACCCGGCGCCTGCGCGCCGAACATCACGCTCTTCGCCTCAATCTCCAGGCAGGATTCGACACCGTAGCGATAGAACAGCCGCAAGCACAGCGCGTGCAGCAGGGCGAGGTAGGCAATGCCGGGCTCATGACCCAGCGCCTCGCGCAGCGCCAGCGTGCGATACGCGGTCAGCTCGGTCAGCAGCCGGTCAGGCAAGGGCTTGATACCATCTTCCTCCTCCACCTCCGGTTCGGCCGCATCACCGACATGCGCGACAATGATCCGGCTTTCCGGCATAGCGGGATCGCTATCATCATCTGCGACACCACTACCCTTGGCCGCCAAAGTCGCCTCATCGGCTTCCTCAACCACCAATGGCTCATCCTCGGGGCGAACATAGCCGCGTTCCACCCGCAACGCGCCGTTGCCATCGATGCTGACAAACACCCCCGCCATGGCAATCTCGGCAGGATCATACACCGGCGGGCGCTGGGTTAGCGCGTCGATCTCGGCCTCGATTTCCGCGAGGCGGGCATCGGCATCATCGGAGACTTCATCCGCCGCGGCGGCTTCTTCCTCGATCCGCTCAGCCTCGGCGCGCAACGCCTCGACCTGGGCGATTTCCTCATCGGTGAGCGGTCGGCGCGTGCCCGGAATGCGCCGCAGGCCGTAGCTATGGCCATACGGAAATTCAGGTGCCACCTCGACCCATTTCCAACCCTCAGCACGGATCGCATCGGCGTCGCGCGCCAGCTTTTCCGCCACCACGCGTGCCAGCAGCCCGGCATCCTGCAGCCAGCCGCCATCATCCTGCTGGAACAGATCGCGCATGATGGCCCCACCCGCCGCCACATAATCCTCTCCGGCATATTGCGCCCGCTTGTCCGAAGCGCGCACCGCGCCTTCGGTCAGCAAGCGGCGGATCTGATACGGCTCCTTGTTGTAAGAGCGCTGCAGCGCCTCCCACACTTGCTCCTGGCGCTCATGGTCGGGGCTGACCGAGAACGCCATCAGTTGGTCGAGGTTCATCTCATCCTCGGCGTAGACATCCAGCAGCCGGGGCGAGACGGCAGCCAGCCGCAGCCGCTGCTTCACCACCGAGACCGCGACAAAAAACACCGCCGCGATCTCCTGCTCGCTCTGCCCCTTTTCGCGCAACGCCTGAAACGCCCGGAACTGATCCAGCGGATGCAAAGGTGCGCGCTGCACATTCTCCGCCAGGCTGTCCTCCTCAGCGATCCCCTCGGTGCGGATGACGCAGGGAATCGGCGCGGTCTTGGCGAGGCGCTTTTGCCGCACCAATAATTCCAGCGCCCGATAGCGCCGCCCGCCGGCGGGGATTTCGAACATGCCGGTCTCAGCACCCTTGTCATCCAGCACCGGGCGCACCGTGATGCTTTGCAGCAGCGTGCGCCGGGCGATATCCGCCGCCAGTTCCTCGATCGATACGCCAGCTTTCACCCGCCGGACATTGGATTGCGAGAGCACCAGGCGGTCGAACGGGATATCGCGCGAGGCGCTGAGCGTGATTTTCTGAACAGTTTTGGCCATGGGAAAAACTCCATGACGGGCGGCCCGGAGCCACTCTCCTGGCCTGTCACCCGTCAAGAAATTCCCAGCCGCCCTCTGCCTTTTATGGGGTGGGTCAAGAACCGCGTTTCCGGGGAAGGACGACGGCTGAACGGCCCCCGCCTGTATCCAAGGCGCGCACGATCGGCGCCGGCGAAGCCGGCGTGATGGCGTTGGCAACCGACCGGGGCAGAGCGTC
>NZ_JAIMBZ010000058.1:0-13362 GCF_025499445.1 Acidiphilium sp. AL | reverse complement strand
CGTCCGCAAACGCGACAGCGTCGCCGAAAACACAGGCTGATCCGCCAACTCGCGCGGATCAGCCTCAATCCCAAGCACACCGAACATGACCGCGTCCGCACGCAAATGTCGATCATGTGCGTCAAAATGCGCGCTTACGATCGACCCCCTGCCGGGTTGAGCAGATACACTTTCGGAGATTCAGATCGTCCCGCACCTTCAAGGAGTTGAAGTTTCGGAAAGCTATGACTGGAACTTATGCCCACACCGTGCCATCTTTATCCTGAAAGCCAGCCTCGATCCGCCTGTCCGGCCGCAACCCGCCAGCGCCCATATTGTCATGGCGGTGGCAGCCACGGTCAGGCGTGCAGCCAGGCGCAGGGGGTAAATGCGAGATCGAAGGCGTTCAGATAGACTTGGCGGCCGATCAAGGGGGTTGCTGCTGTGCCAAAGAGTAGCGGAACGCCGGGAACCCGAATCCCTTCGACCTCGATCTCGGTGTCCTGTGCTTTGTAGACAGTGACGGTTCCCCCACCCGCGACACCGATCCTGACCTGCTGGCCACGTGCCGCGTGGATGGACTGGAGAATGCTATCGTCGAGGAGAGAGACATCGCATCCGGAATCGATCAAGCCGAATTCCCGGCGGGAAGCCACGCCGGTCCGGGTATTGATTATCCGGAACCACACGTAGGCGCGGGTGCTGACACCGGAACGGACACCCGTCGGTCCGGGCTGACCATATGGGAGTTGCGTTGCAAACGTGAGCTGGGGCATCAGGCAAGCACTCGGCTATCGGCAAAGGCAATCACGCAGAGTCGCTTGGGGTCCTCCCGCTCCAACCACTCCAACATGGCCGCGTTTTCGGGATGGTTGAAAACAACCTGCTCATCACGAACAGCCAGCCAGCGCTGTGGATAGTCCCGATGAAACGCTTCTGAGCCCAACTTCGCCCGAAGCCATTCAGTGTCGCTAGCCAAGCTCATGATGGTCCTGGATCATTTGGCTTTTCTGGCGCGTTTTCCGCCAGTAATCGGCGGTTCGGCTTCGTCCGATGGCGTCTGATTTGCCATAAATGCCACCACGTTCGTGCCATCCTGGCCGATTGGGCCGAAAGTCAGCTTGATGGTGCTGACGCGCTCACCTTTGCCTTTTGCCGATATATCAAGGAGCCAGACCTTGAGACCGCCGCTCGCTTCGGCGCTCACAGTGACGGCCAGCGTCAGCTCGCAGCCACTCAGAGAAATTACAGGATCATTTTTGGGCGCCTCATCGCGCGCCTTCCGGATTTCGTGCGCGGTGCGAGTGATCAGGTCAGCGAGCTCAATACCTTCGGGAGCAGCCATGACGTCTTCTCCTTGCCACCACAGGAACCTATCGCTCAAATCCATTTTTATTTCAGCACAAAATTGCGCTGTTGGCCCGAGAATTTTGGCGCGCCGGTAGGTGAGGCGAAGGCAGACCATCTACGGCGCGTGCTTCCTGTCCTCCGCCACCCGTTGCTCTATTCTATATCTGATAATGTCCTTTATCAGATATCGATGAAATTCAAGGGGCCGACCGATTGCCGAGTTCAGCAAGCAGATCCTCAATCGCTTGTCGAAGCCGGGGCAAATCCTCCTGAGTCGTGCGCCATACGATCCCTTGGTCCACCGTCGCATAGCCATGGATCAGCAGGTTCCGAAACGCCACAGCATTTGCCAGGTCGGGAACCCTGGCGGCTATGGCGGGTGCCGTCTTTGCCAATCGATTCAATGCCTCGCCGATGATCTCGAAATGCCGTTCGACCGCAGCATTCAGCATGTCATCAGCAAGATAGTCGTCAAAAGATCGTCCCGCGATAAACCGCAAGATCGCATCGGCACTTTCGCGTACATCCCATAGAAAGCTGCGCGGATCACGCTCCATGCAGCGTCACACGCGACCGGGCAATAGCGGCCTGCAGAAACGGATTGCGGATCGCCCCGGCGACGGTCAAATCAATCTCGCGGCCTAGCAAGGCCGCCAAGGCATCCCGCAGAGCGAGGAAGTCGCGCAATGCCGGTGGTGCATGTTCTGGCTCGAACTCCACCAGAAAGTCGATGTCGGATTTCTCGGTGAAATCGTTTCCTCGGGCCGCAGAACCAAATAGGTCCAGGCGCCGGACGTGAAAGCGCCGGCTCAATTCTTCGAGTTCGTTGCGGTGGGCGGTTATGGCCGCAATCATGATCCAGTGAGCCTCGAAATCGTGCTATGGCTGACGTTGTAGCTCCGGGCGATTTCCCGCACAGCCTCACCAGCCTCACGCCGGTGTAACGCCTCCTGGCGTTGGTGATGGGTAAGCTTCGGCTTTCGCCCCATGCGCACGCCTCGCGCCTTCGCCCTATCGCGCCCTTCGCCGGTTCTGGCCCGGATCAGCTCCCGTTCAAACTCGGCCAATCCACCCAGGACGGTCAGCATGAGCCGGCCGTGCGGTGTCGTAGTATCGGCCCAGGCATCATTGAGCGATCGGAAGCCGGCCTTCATGTCTGCAATCGTTGCCAGCGTGTTGAGCAGGTCGCGAGTGGAGCGCGCCAGGCGATCGAGCCGGGTTACCACCAGGGTGTCGCCGGCTTCGAGCTGGACGATTGCCTTGTGCAGATAGACCCGATCGGTCCTTGCGCCGCTGGCGGTCTCCTTGAACACCTTTTCACACCCAGCGGCCCGCAGCTGACTCACTTGGGCGGCGACGCTCTGGCCATCGGTGGAGACCCGTGCATACCCGTAAATCATGGCCTAACTATGCACCAGAGTTATGCACCAGAAAAGGCCGCTTCACGCCTACGAGGGGATAGCGGTGCGAAATTCGTGAAAAAAGCACCACGCCCGGTCGAATGCGCTGTGGTGGGACACCTTGAAGCGCCAAGAACTCTGCACATATTTCTTCTCATTATCGAGGAGCAAGAGTAGTAAAAGGAGAAAAGAAGAAAATGGCAGATTTTCGCATGATAGAAGTGGATTTCGACGTACACAGGTGCATCGAAAACGAGCGACACGGGTTCTACGAAAGCCCGAATGACGCGCTCCGGCGGCTTCTAAGACTCGGAGAGCCGAAATCCGCCTCGGCAATGGCGCCCCCTTCGTCCCCACCGAGCCGGGCGAGCTGGAACGACCAAGGGGTAACGCTTCCGCATGGGACTCCGGTCCAAATGCGATACAACCGGCGCACTTATGAGGGACAAATTGTCGATGGCTCGTGGGTAATCGGGGATCGGAGATTCGACTCCCCGTCGGGTGCGGCTAGTGGCATTGCTGTCACCAAGAAAGGGAAGAAGACGCGCCTAGACGGCTGGATTTACTGGCAGGTTAAGCTGCCTGGCGAGGACAGTTGGAAACCCCTCGAAAGCCTGCGCCCAAAAATTACACTTGAACAACTAGGTTTCACAACTGAACAACTAGGTTTCACAACTGGTGGGCCATAGCACAGAAGCGATGGTTGCCTCAGCGCAAGAATTACAGGAGCCCTGATCATGGCGAGGAACATCATGCCGACGGGGTACAGAATCGACAGCATTCCAAGGCGGGTTGTTTGCCTGATCTGTAGCAGCGTGGCAGCAAAAACTCTCGATGAGCACCCCACTGCCCCCGGTGCGGGGGCAGCTACTGCCAAACCTGCATGAGCAAGGATGAGCCGATGTTGCGGTGCGCGGGCGACGGTGTCGCTGACTGGGGTGCAGACACGAAAGTGAATTTTATGGACGCTAGACATGAACGAGGCAGGAACATTTGTCCGTTTTCTCGTCCGAAAACCGGCTTGTCCCGTATCTCGCCTCCCGCCGTGGTTGCCGGACACTTTTGAACTTGTCCGATAAATCCTCGTTTCCCGGACAAGCGTACGTAAACGCTACTTCCGTGTCGGGACCCCTCGTAGCCCAAAGCACCGCCATTCCGGTCTTTTCCAGTCTCTCACCCCCCTGCCCTGTCCCATCTCTCGCTGCCCGACATTTCTGCACCCCTTGGGGTGCAATCGTGGCACTAGTGCCATTGATGGAAAATCTGGGGTATGCTTGCCGGCATGAGCAAGCAATCGATGACCTCACTACGGGAGCGCCGAGCCGCGCTTGGCCTGGTTCAGATAAACCTCTGGATCGAGCCAAAAGCCAAGATGAGCAAACTTAGGCGTTGAAAGCGCTACTATGCCTGCAGCGCCAAATTGGGCGTTGCTCAACGTGGAGAACCGCAATGGGCCGTTTTAATGCTTCCCCGTCGCCTTTTAGCCAAGGTAGCACCAGGAATCCGTACAAGCTTGGTTTCAGCTTTTCGAACGAAGACCCCTCATCTTTCGGCAAAAATTCCTGGTCGCGTAATGTCGCTAGGCAAAATCTGCGTCTTGCTGGGCAGTGTGAATCGATAAATCCGCAAATGTTTGGATATATGCTCTCAGTTTTGGAACTAAGCGTGAAAGAGGTAGCGAGGATTTTCCAGGTCAAAAGCGCAACGGTGCGCTGGTGGCGCAATGGGAAGGCCGATATCCCATTAGAGGTTGCTCTGGTACTCGGAATGCTCCGACTACAAGCTCTTCAAAACCTTGAAAGCCGGTCGTTGATCCCGGATTAAGATGTGATAATTGCACTAGTGCCATTAGTGAAAAATCTGGGGTAAGCTTGCCGGCATGAGCAAGCAATCGATGACCTCGCTACGGGAGCGCCGGGCTGAGCTTGGCTTGGTTCAGATGAACCTCTGGATCAGGGAGGAGGACCGGGCGGCGTTCACCGCGGCGGTGGAGCCGTTCAGGGAGCGGGCGGGGGAGATCGACCCGGCGCAGCGGCCCGGCAGGAAGCGCCAGGAGGCCGCCAGGGCATCGCCCCAGAAGCTTGCAGAGCGGCGATCGGCACCGGGACCGGCGATCACCGTGCCTTGTCGGCTGATCTTCCCCACCAAGCCGCCCGCTCACATCCGCAACGCGATGAAGGACGAGGGGTGGGGGTACGACAAGCTGTCCGGCGTTTGGAGCACCGACCGGGGATGGCTGGCCGAACGCTGGATCGAGGAGTTGACCCGCGACTGGTACGCCCGGATCATCTGACCGCGCCGCCCCCAACCTGACACCCGATTCATGCAATAGCACTAGTGCTAAAACCCCGAGAAGTGCGCGTTTATACATTGCTTCGCAATGTGCACGGCAGGGGTTCCCCCTGCACCCCTTTAGTGTGTGTGAGGCTGTTTGTGGCGATCTATCATGCCAGCGTGAAAGTTGTCGGGCGTGGTGGTGGTCGATCATCGGTTGCGGCGTCGGCGTATCGTTCGGGCGAATGCCTGACGAACGAGCGCGACGGCAACACGCACGATTACACCAAAAAGCAAGGCGTGGTTCATCGGGAGATGATGGCTCCCGAGAACGCGCCCGTCTGGATGCGTGATCGCTCGAAATTGTGGAACGGCGTCGAGGCGGCGGAAAAGCGGAAAGACGCGCAGCTATTCCGCGATGTTGAGGTTGCTCTTCCCCGCGAGCTTTCGCGGGAAGAGCAAATCAACCTTGTGCGGAACTTCGTGAAAGAGCGATGCGTTGACCACGGGATGGTGGCCGACATCGCTATTCACGAGCCGCGCGCCAGCGACGGCGATAAGCAGCCTCACGCCCACATCATGCTGACCATGCGCCACATCGAGGGCGAGGGTTTTGGCAACAAGGCGCGGGAGTGGAACCCGGATTTTGCCACCAAGGACGGGAAGGGGTTCGTGAAGGACAAAAGCCCGCTGGTGGATCTGCGCGAGGGTTGGGCCGAGCACACCAACCGGGCGTTGGAGCGCGCCCACATCCCGGAGCGGGTTGACCACCGGAACTTGACCGCTCAGCGCGAGGCGGCGCTTGAGGTCTCGCAGGATCAGGCGCGGCCCGAGCCGGAGCGCCTGGTGGCGGAGAGACGCGCTCAGGACCTGGACCGCGAGCCGCAGCCCAAGCTGGGGGCGGCAGCCGCGATGGAACGGAGGGGCGTCAAGACTGACCGCGGTGACCAAATGCGGGCCGTGCAGGGCAGGAACGAGGAGCGGCGAGGGGTGTGGCAGCAGGTGCGCGAGTGGGGTGCTCAGGCGTTCGACAAGGCCCGCGATTTGGCTGCGGAGCTTCGGGAGAGGCTGGCCGGCGCCGATCTGTCTGGCTTGAGAACCGCCAACCTCAGCGCGGCTCTGGCCGGTGCAGACCTGTCGGGGTTGCGGCAGGCCAACCAAGCCGCAGAGCGCGCCAAGCAGCCCACAATGGCGCGGCGACCCACAAAGGAGGCTGTTGTCTCACGGCAGCCTAGCCGTACACCGAGCAAAGGCCGGGATGGGCCAGAGATGGACCTTTAGGCCAGAGACCGAGCTGGGTGCGGGGCAGGTTAAAATAGCCTGTCCCTAAACGACCGTATTCGGACGGGTGATTTTAACCTGCCCAAAAACTAGGTTTTGAATGTTAAGAACTGGTGATTCTATTGAGCATGGTTTTTGGACAAGACGGTCCTTGCCGGATCATAGGTTGGCGTGGTGCGAAAATTAAACCAATCGAGCCAGAGGGGAGGCAGAGAATTTATTTATGGCAAGCCAAATTTATTCATTATTATTTTCCAAACGTGGAAATAGCACCGGTCAAAAGTAGCTCATCATATGTAGAATTCAGCGAATTTGGTTCTGGTGTAAAAGTTAATAGACCATCATCAAACAAAAAATCATACCTAAGTCTGTGTTTTTTGTGTTGATCACTAATTATTTGTATTGTGTTATAAGTGTCTTCTGTTATTGGAATTCCAAAATTCTTTAGTTCATCTAAAAGACCTATTAAATTGTGACGTAAAGTTGAGTTTTTCAGTTTAGATTTTGGAAAATTTCTTTTCAACAGAGCACATTTTAATAGAAGTTCTAATGCGTGAGATATCATATAATAATAAGGTATTGCCTTTCTGTTTCCAGAAATTCTAATTTTGTTTGAGATAAAATCTTTTGCTAAAACGTCAGCGCTTATTTTAAAATAAGTTGCTGTCATACGATATGTAGCGGCGATGCCGATGTTATCGTATTCAACTTCCATGGGATGATAAATACTCCTAGTGCCAGAATCGCTCATTATGGAAAGTGGGCGGAAGGATAGGGGAAGTCGCCGGATAGTCGTAAAGCCAGGGCCGCGCCGGCGGCAGAATAGAAGCGGCGCGGCGACTGGTTAAAACCCATCTGCAGGGCCACGCCAGGCCGCCGCGAATACTTGCACGAGAGGTCAGCGGCGATCACGGAATGCCCCCGAAACGTCATGCCGCCGATGGTATCGAGCGAGGGCGATGGGTTTGGTCGCCACGACCGGCGAGCAGGCCGGCGATCGAGATATCCTCGTTCAGTCCTTCCCAATGGAGCCCCCGTGAACTGATGCGGCATGCCAGACGCTGTTCCGGTGCCGCGCGAAACAGCCGCGGGAACCAGGCCAACGGGACGCCGAGAACCCGACCATCATCCAGAGTGACCCACATCGAGTCCTCGTCGAACCGCACGTCGCGGGCTCTAGGCGAAGAATTCATCCCACACTCCCATGATCCGCTGCCGGTTGGCCTCGATCACCGCGATCAGGCGGCCGAGGGTCTTGGCGTTGAAGCCATCATTGTAGGCCACCGAGACCTCGGGATGCAGCCAGAATTTCGCTTCCACATCGTCTTTCTCGACGTGAACATGGACCGGCTCTCGGGGATCACCCTCATTGGCGTAGAAGAAGAACCGAAATCCCTCATGGCGGAAAACTACCGGCATTCAGGAAGCAGCAGCTCATTTGGGGTGCCGCAGGATTGAAACCACCAGCTGACCGCCTCGTGAGAAACCATCCGGCCCGCAGTGACATCGGCCTCGGTTTCGGCCATGGCACCGGCTTCTTCGGCGTCATCCGCCGGATCGAAGATTGAAGAGGCAGGCTTGGCTATCATTCGGTCAATTCCTCAATACCGGAGTCTTTGCTCGCCTAGGGCCGAAGTCAAGCAGAACCTTGCCCGGATGATGGTCTGCCGGCTGGTCCCGAGCTCGCGGGCGAGAGCGGAAACGGAGACGCCGGCATCGAGCCGGGCGGCAACCTGCCGTTTCTGATCCTCGCTCAGGCTTGCTGGACGACCCAGCTTCTTGCCGGTGCTGCGCGCCCGGCTCAGGCCGGCCTGGGTGCGTTCCACCAGAAGATCGCGTTCGAATTCGGCGACGGCCGCGATGACTTGCATGGTCATCCGCCCGGCCGAGCTGGTCAGATCGACCCCGCCCAGGGCGAGGCAATGGACCCGGACGCCGAGCGCGGCGAGGGCATCGACGGTGGTGCGGACATCCATGGCGTTGCGCCCCAAGCGGTCGAGCTTGGTGACGACCAGCACGTCAACGGCTTCCAGGCGATCGAGCAGTTTGCGGAAGGCTGGGCGCTGCATCGCCGGCGCGCTGCCGGAGATGGTTTCGGTGATGACGCGGGAGGGCTGGACGGCGAAGCCGGCGGCCTTGACCTCGGCGACTTGGTTTTCGGTCGCCTGACCGGCGGTCGAGACGCGGGCGTAGAGGAAGGTGCGGGCCATGGTTGCGCGAATACGTCCGAAAAGGGTGTGCTATAGTCTCCTATGCGCAAAACCATGTCAACCCCATATTTTGGACAGATAAAATCGACCTGTCCGTAAACGATCGATTTTGAGCATCCTGCACCATTATGTGTGAAGGGGCGGATAGTGCACCGCGCGTGTCGCAGTTTATGATGCGAGTGGTTTCCCGTGTGCGACAAATATGCGCGATGGCAAAACCCCTTTGTGGTCCATGGGGCTACGTGATGCCGCGTGATCTACGACAAGTGCGACAACCTCTGTCTCGGTTGGGGGGAAAGCGGACTGCCGGCTTTGGGGTGAGATTTTACCTAACAGGCCGCTGAAAAACCCTCGCTTGTGAGGTCGGATCGTGATTCGCTGAGCCTCCCTGACCTGCTACAATTTCCGCTCGACCAAAGACCGCCAGACGACAAAACCCCACCTCGCGCGTGCGAGGTGGGGCGGTGTCATTTTGTGTTCTCAGTATTGCCGGCGCCGAACAGGCCGTTGTCGAGGGCCAGTTTGTGATCGAGCAGCCGCTCGGCAAGTTCCTGGGTCACGGCCTCAAGTGTCACGAGATCGGCCACGATCCGGCGTTCGGTGTCGGGGCTGGCTCCCTGTTCATCGCGCTGCTGGATGCTGGCGCGAACCAGATCCACCGTTTCGGAGACCAGCGCGAAGGCCTGGTCGATTTCGTGCATAGTACGAACCACAGTAAACTTGGCGTGGACGTCGGCGCGCAGCGCTTCGATGAGGGTGCGTTTAGTCATGGTCATTTCCTTTCGGATGATCCACCGCAGGACGCGCCGAGCCATGGAAGGTGATCCGGCGGGCGCAGATCGGAAACCGCCGCACGAACCGATCGTGCGGACGCCGGGCGATGGATTGTCGGGATCTGCCCGAACAATATAGCAAAAATATCGTTTATTTACAATAGATTATTTGAACTCAAGCCAATGTTTCGGCGCTATATCCCTCTCCTCCTGCCCCCCCCCGCGTTTTCCCACGCTCCGAGCAACCGTTGAGCCCGCAGGCGCATCGTCTCGCGCTCCTGCTCGAACAGACCGCCGGCAAAGCGGGCGGCATGACGCTGATCGGCGCGCCGATAGTGCCGGGACACGACCTCTTCCGAGACGCCAAGGATTGCGGCCGCCAGTCCGGGTCGGCCCGGCGCGGCATCCGCAAGCGCCGTGGGTAGCCCGCGTCGAGTGCTATGTGGTCCGATGGTGGTGCCGAACTCTCGCGCCGTCAGGCGGCGGAACATACCTTCGATCCCGCGCAGCCGGAACCGCGTGCCGTCGGCGTTCAGCCAGAACCAGCCGGCATCGGGGGTATCGGCCATTTCCGGGTGGACGACATCAAGATAGTAGCGGAACAACCGGTGAAGATGCTCCGGCAGAACGCATTCGAGGCTGCGGCCGTTCTTGACCTCATGGTGCGCAAATTTGAGCCAGATCTGATCGCCTTGATCGATGACGTGCTGGCCGATTTGCATGATCGCCAGGTTGCCGATCCGGATCGGGAACACCGCCAGCAGCCCGAAAATCAGGCCGTTGCGCACGTCACGCCGGGCGGCCTCGTATCGCGCCGTGAGTGGTCCGTTCCCGCCACCTTCTTGCAGGATCGACCGACCGCGTTCAATCAGCGTCATACCAAGCTTCGTCATCTCTCGGGGATCTGGAATATGTTTTTCGACGAATTGCTGCGGGTATATGTCGTTGATCGACACACCGCCCGGACGGGTCAGCCAATCAAGCTCGACCGCTGGTTCCATGATCCTCAGCGCCACGCGCAGGTCAAACAGCCGGACTTTGATCGAGTTCGGCAGGTTGCCGCGGGTGGTCAGCATCTCGACGAAGACGGCGACATTCGGCGGCGTGACCAGTTCGGCCGGTCGCCGCGAGACCATGTCAACCCCTGACTGGTTCAAAACCGCTAGGAATGCGCCGTAGCCGCGCGCGGCGTTACGGATCGACATCGGCCGAAGGGCATCGGCGTGTTTTGGCTTGGCGAGGCGGCTGCCCTTCGGTGCGGTGCCGGTCTCCCAAAGGGCCCGATGTTCATCCGGCCATTCTGCGAGCTTCAGGACCAGGCCCGGCTTCGCCACCGTCCTCGCGTCGTTGCCTGACCGCCGACGAGTGCGTGAGGACTGTGCATGAGTGCCCTTCTTTTCCACGGTCATCGCTGGGGCTCCCTTGACGGGGCCACCGGGCTTGTTGGTGTCTGGCGCCGCCGGCTGCGCAGCCGCTGCTGCGCGGCGACAGCGCGGGCGAGCGACGGCCGTGACTCGACGCGGTCGAGTTCGAGCAGTCTGGCCGCTTCACGCACCGCGAAGATCATTTCTAAACCGCAATAATATTGCATCGTAGTCTTCGACGACGCGTGACCGAGCACCCGCGAGACCAGTTCATATGCGCCAGGCTGTCGTTTCAGGATCCGATAGGCAGTCAAGTGGCGCACCAGGCGCAGATTGAAATCGACGCCGATTTCCTGCTCGACGCGTTTCGCCAGTTCGTTGGCGAACTCGCCTTTTTCTCGCGGCTTGCCATCAAGGCCGGGAAACAAAAACCGATTGTTGGCGCCGGCAAGGATCGGCAGGAATTCCCGTTCAAACCGGTCGATCATTCCGGTGAGACGGGGCGAAAACTCCCAGACGATGCCGCGGCGGCGCGTCTTCGTCGCCGCAGCCGGGATGTCAAGGCCGGTGACCCGCCCGGTTTGCCGGTCGCGAACAAGATGGCGATCGCAATGCAGCCCGATCAGGTTGCGCCGCCGCAGCGGCACCGCCAGCGCGATCTCGAGGGCGACGGCATACATCGCCTGAAGCGCCGCCCGATAGGGATCGAGGCCGAGCTCCGGCAACCGGCTGATCCAACTCTCAGGAAGATAAAGAAGTGCTGCAGTTACATCCGGATTATTGAGGGCCCGCAGCTTGCGCGCCACGCTTTCGTTCATCTCGCCCTGCGCCGGGGGGCGAACCGCGGCGCGAAGATCAAGAATCGTCATGATCTCGTCCTCTGGCAGCCGGGCATGGTAGACCGCGATGATCCGCAGCAATCCGGAAATACCGGCGACGTGGGTGCTCGTCGGCTCCCAGCCTTCCGGATGATCGGGGAGTGTGCCAAGACGGATTTTCAGCCGGTCGAGATGGAATTGCAAAATTGCTTTTGGTCGTTCGGGTGGCGTCACCAGATCACGAAGTCCGGTGAAAGACTCACGAGGAATCCCTGTATCGATCAGCGCTGCGACCGCCGCCCGAATCTGCATCCGGCGATAAACGATCGTTTCTGGACTGACCGCGCGGGAGCGCCGGAACGATTGAGCATTCCCGATGCCATTACCTGTCGCTGCACGAATAACCGCTTCATTGCGAAACGGATTGGATCGGTCCGTGCCTTTCAGACCTTTTAGGAAGTTTTCTACATCCGCCTGAAAAATCGTCGGCATCTGCTCGATCGGCACCGTATAGTGATCGCGCATCCGCGGCCGCCGCAATTCGACCTCTGGCCAGCCAGGAACGTTTTGCCGTGCCCACAGCCAGTTGGACGCCGTCCGGCGAATGATAGCCGGAATGTTCTCGGTGAGAGTTTCCGTGCGCAGCCACGTCTCGAAGCGCTCCAGGAGTTCGGCCGTTACCGCGTCTGGTTCTATGACGGCCAGGGTGAGGAAGCGCAGGAACCGCACGATCCCGATCCGCCGCTCGTGGGTGGGCAATGCGGCATGCAGCGCCGACCATTCCGGCGCGAGAACATTGCGCCGCGGTCCGGCGTCGGCGTGGTGCCCGAGACGAATTAGAATCTGCCGCAACGCGCTGATAATATTTGTGAAATTCGAGTTGTTCAAACCATGGAAGGCCGGCGGCTTCACCCAGAGGACAGTGTTCAGGTAATTGCACGACCAGCAGTCGATCCCGGCAGGCGGCGGCCGTTCGGCTTCGACCCGTCGGATGATCCGCTCTGCAGTCGCGAAGGCCGATGCCCAGTTCCGACGCCGCGAGGCGGGAACGTCGGCCCAGGTTCCGATGGCGACCTTGATCGCGGCAATATCGAGCGAAACTGTTTGAAGAGTCTGCACCGCGTCCGCGACGCCAGCGAAACCAGCGGCGGCCGGCCTGAAGCCGGTACCAAGATTGAGACTGGCTGTTAGGCCGCCCGCCGGGGGCTCGGAATCGTTTTTTGATGGGTTGATCGCGGGTGTGATGGACATGGCTGGCTCCGAACATGCGGTCTGGCAATACGCGGCAAAGAGCGGCAAATCATGAATAGGATCGCTTGTCAATCTACTCAACTGCGCGTTAGTTCTATTCATGATCATTGTCCAATATGCTGATTTGACACGAGTTATTCTGATCGTCCAGCACAGATCCGACTGCCGCCGTGATCAGCCGATCAATGGCTTCTGACGGGACGAACGGCGTCCGCCCGATCCGCACCGACGGTAACCTCCCTTCCGCAATCCACCATCGCACCGTCCGCCGCAAACGGCCGAACACTTCTGCCACCGCGTCCAAAGGCATCAAGCGACGGTCCAGTTCCGAGGGTGAAGAGAGCGACGGGCAGCAATTCTCGGCACCGCCACCAGAAGGGGTCGCCGTTGCGGCAGAAGTAGCAGAAAAAATTTTCAGCTCGGGCATGTTGACCTCCGTGATGCGAGGCGTTCTAGGCATGCCATTTCGGTCGCCGCAGCAACGAAAATAAACTGTCAACCGAAAAATCGATTCCGCGACAGGTTAGGGTGTGTCGTCATTTGACCGGGGGGATTCCGGCGCGACCGTTTTCCTGATTCATAGCAGATCAGCATTCCGAAAGGCTGATTGATGGGGCGTTATGGGCTGAGGGCTGACCAATGGGAGCGGATTGCGCATCTTT
>NZ_JAIMBZ010000057.1:0-13496 GCF_025499445.1 Acidiphilium sp. AL | reverse complement strand
CAGCACTGCTCCACGACCTGGCGCACGAATTCGGATGTGAAGGAATCGTCGCCACGGCGGCACGGATTATCGATGCGGAACGGGCGGATTTTCACTGGGACGGGCGCATCGCGGAGCAAAATATCGGTGGTTTCGAGAACTTTGATGGTAACGAACAGACGTTCGAGCGCGTCGCAATCTTGGGCTATTTCCAAGGCCGTTATTACACGGCGATCTGCATTGTGGATGACGCGCGGCGCGTTCGCTGGATGACCGACTTGCGCATTTTTGACGGCTTCGAAACGGCGGAAGGCGCCTTCCTAGCAGGGGTGTAACGCGCCCTTTTTCGGTCCGGAAGCGGTGGTCCGAAACACCGCGTCCAGCCGTCGGCCGGTTGCACGTCATCGGCGGGTGCCCCAACCGAAATGACCAGGCAAGGACGACTGGGTGTAGAGGGGCGCAGGTAGGGTCGGGTGTTGATAAAAATCGCGTTAGGGCAAGATTAAAAGGCTGTCTCCATGAGCCATCTATGTCTTTGTCTGCACATCTTATTTTGTAGAGATAGTGGTAGAGCCTGTGGAGATTCAATTTTGTAAGTCATTGATTCACGGGATGCCGGTGGAGACTCATTGCGGCGGACGGATAATTATCGCTTTCTGTTTTCCGGACTTCTCCAAACCTGTTGCGTGAGACGTGACGATGACGCGCGACGACGACTTCGAACCGAAGCTTGGCAGAATACGCTCGCAGGGCAGCAAACGCGGACGCAAATATCTGCACCGGGTGCTGCGCGTGGTCGCGCTTGCCGGAGGCCGGCCGCGCGGTGGTTCGTCGACGCGCCATAGCACCTTCCATGGCAGCCAGATCGGACGCGGCGCCAGCATCGGGCGTGTGCTGGCATCGCGCGACCGCTACGCCGCGTTCCGCAGCCGCCGCGCCGTCGTGAAATCCCGCATCGTCAAGCTCGCCGGCAATGGCGTCAAAGCTGCGCTGGCGCATCTGCGCTATATTCAGCGTGACGGTGTCACTCGCGAGGGTGAGTCGGGCCGATTGTATGACGCCCAGCAGGATCGTGCCGGCGGCAAGGCATTCATTCATCGTGCCGACGGCGACCGGCACCAGTTCCGATTCATCGTTTCGGCCGAGGATGGTGACGAGTACGAGATTTGAAACCGCTGACCCGCCGGTTGATGGCGCAGATGGAGGAAGACCTCGGCACCAGGCTCGACTGGGTTGCGGTCGATCACTACAATACCGGCCATCCCCACACCCACATCATCCTGCGCGGCAAGGACGATATTGGCCGCGATCTGATCATCGCCCGCGAATACATCACCCAGGGGCTGCGCGAGCGGGTGGCGGAACTCGTCAGTCTCGACCAAGGGCCACGCACCGATCTGGAAATCGAGAATCACCTGCGCCGCGCGCTCGAGCAGGAGCGCCTGACCAGCATCGATCGCGGGCTGCTACGTGATGCGGACGAGGATGGTATGGTGCGGGCGACCGGACGAGATGCGTTTCAGCAGAGCTTGCGGGCGGGCCGGTTGCAGAAACTCAAGCACCTCGGACTGGCAGACGAAATCGCCCCCGGCCAATGGCAGCTTGCCGAAGAGCTGGAGGATACCCTCCGTCGCATGGGTGAACGCGGTGACATCGTCAAAGCGATGCACCGCGATCTGACCGAGAAGGGTGTTGCGCGCGCCGCTTCGGATTACGTCATCTATGACCCGTCCGATCCGGAGACGCGGCCGATTACCGGCCGCCTCGTCCGCCGGGGCCTCGCCGACGAGATCGACGACCGCCATTACCTGATCGTCGATGCGGTGGATGGCCGAACCCATTACGTCGAGATCGGCAGGGGCGAGGCGACCGATCCGATACCGGAAGGCGGCATCGTCACCGTCACGCCGAAGGGCGCCGAGCCGCGTGCGGTGGATCGCACCATCGCGGAAATCGCGGCGGCGAATGGCGGGCGCTATGATGTCGATATCCATCTGCGGCACGATCCGACCGCCAGCGCCGACTTCACCGAGACCCATGTGCGTCGGCTGGAGGCGATGCGGCGGCTGGCCGGCACGGTGGAACGCGAGCCGGACGGCACCTGGATCATCGCGCCGGATCATCTGGAACGGGCGACGGCTTACGAGCGCCGGCAGGTGAAGGATGCGCCGGTCGTGGTACAGACATTGTCCGCCTTTTCGCTCGACCGGCAGCTCGGCGCGGACGGTGCCACCTGGCTCGACCGGGAATTGGTCGCGGAGGCACCCATGCCGCTGCGCGACGGTGGCTTTGGTCGTGAGGTGCGCGACGTGCTGGCCCGACGCCGGCAATGGCTTGTCGAGCAGGAGCTTGCCCGCGAGGATCAGAACCGAACCATCTACCGCGCCAACATGCTGGGCATTCTACGGCGCCGGGAGTTGACCCGCGTTGCCGGCCAGCTTTCGGGTGAGCTGGGCCTCGATTATACCGAAGCCCGGTCCGGGGAACGGGTTGAGGGGATTTACCGGCGGTGCCTCGATCTAGCCAGTGGCCGCTTCGCCGTGATCGAGAAGAGCCGCGAGTTCACGCTGGTGCCTTGGCGGCCGGTGCTGGAACGCAGCCTCGGCAAGCAGGTCTCCGGTATCGTCCGGGGTGAGACGATTTCCTGGACGCTCGGGCGACAACGGAGCGGGCCGTCGATTTCGTAGGGGCAGTCGCCTGTAAAAACGCGCGCATATATATTTCGGGAACCAGCTAAAGCTTGGCCGAATTATGACCTGAAGCGGCAGCACCCCACCGGGTTGGGTGGTTTGGTCGGATGGAAAGCCGCAGCCTTGCCCTGTTCGAGGGACGGCGGTACCTGCTGCAAAAATGCAGATACTGGATGGACAGCTTTCCGGCATTGCGTACTGGCCCCTTTTGGCCGGAAGCAGATGGCAGATTTGAAGCGAATGACGAAGAGACGCGGACCTTCGACGATTGTCGTGGTAGCTCCGGAAGTGTGCCCGGCAGGGGCGAAGACGAAGCAACAAATAGGAAGCTGCTTTTCAAGAGGCAGCTTCAGCAGGTTATCTTGAGCCGAAATGGCCGGGGCGGATGGCATCCGATCCGGGTCCTGCAGGTGCGCTATGAGGTCGCGGAGTCCAAAGCTATCGCGTCGTCGATGGCGGCCTCTTGTTCGCGCGCGCCAGATCATAGGCGTGGTGCAGAATGTCTTCGCGATAGGTCTTGTCGTAGAGCAAGTAGAAGCGGAAGGCCGATTCCGCCTTCGCCTTGAGATACAGCTTCCTCTGAAGATTCCGGATCTTATCAGGTGTTTGCAGGATCATCGCCAATTGGTATTCCTCATCTCCGCCAAAAGCACACCAGAAGTCGGGATCCTTTCCCCCACCGGAGTTACCCGGCTTCAGCGGTCATACGACCCCGTCCGACTCCCGCGCGATCCGACGCCCTGCAGCGCCGCTGAGGCCGCTACCCTCGACCGCCACGGGTCTCCCCCAAAATTTACCGGCCCACCTTTCCAACATGCCGTGCCCACTACCCCGATGAACCGGAGCAGGTGCATCTGTCGGTTCGCAGCCTGCCTGGAATGAACTGTCTCGGGTGTACTGGACGACGCCAGTATCGGTCAGGCCGATTTTCCGACGCTTCGCCAGCTTGTATCTGGTTCAAAACAAACTGGCACGGTCAAGTTCCTCGATTAATGGTCCAAGAAATTCAGCGTAATCGCGGTACCGGCCGATACCGCGGGCATTGATCGGTTCACGGACCTGAGCGGCGCTGGCCGTGCGGACGCGGCGAGTCTGACGATAAAAATGTTCACAGGCAGGGTCGAACGGCAAAGCAAGAAAATCGAGCACTCGGTCGAGTGTGCCCGAGAAATCGCGGATCCAGTCGACGAGGTCGAGTTCGAGCAAATTTGGCTCAAGTACGATCCGCCAATGCGCCATTAACCGTTCGTGTTCAGCGATCGCAAAGCCAAGATCGCCGAGATCGTGGGCATACGGGTGGTAGCCAAAAAAACGCAGTTGATAGATCGACAGGCCGATATCGCGCGGGTCTCGGCGGCAGTGGATGATCTTCGCTGCGGGCAGCAGCGTTGCAATGAAGCCGAGATACGCGGCATTGCCGGGCAATTTATCGATGACGTATGTCTCGTTCGACTTAAGCGCGTATAGACCCTCAAGAAATTTGGTGGCTTCGCGGGAGAGAGTGTCCACATCGAGGCTGGCCAGCCGTTCCACGCTTGCGGCGGTTCCAGTGGAGCCGGCGAGGGCGGCCACCAGCCTGTGCAGGGCGCTTCGCTCGCCAGCGCCGTATACCTGGGGATGAGCCGCCAAAATCTGCTCGGCGAGTGTCGTACCTGAGCGGGGCATACCCACGATAAATACAGGTGCCGGATCGGCATTGTCCGCACGGAGCCCGGCGATCCGGTTTGCGCTGTAGGCCGCGATTGATGCGTCGGTGAAGGCGCGGACGGATTCGCGATCGTAGGGCTGGAAACGCGCGAGAATATGATGGCCGTTTGTCCAGTGCGCGAAGGCTTTCCGCTTGTCTCCCCGAACATGGTGGAAACGTGCCAGATCGAAATACGCGATGATCCGATGTTCGGGAATGGACATGTTTTCCAGGGCTGCGATCTCTTCCATTCGGATCGCGAGGATTTCGGCCACATCACGGTCACCATCGTGCAGGGCCAGCGCGATCCGGCGCCAGAGTAACAGCAGTTCGGAATCATCGAAGGCGCCGACGATACCATCGAGTTCCGCCCGCGCGTCATCCCATCTGCCCAGTCCAATGAATGCGGCGGCCCTGTGAGCTCGCCAATGGTGGCCCGCGCGACCGGGTGGCGGTTGGTCGTTCAGCAGGCTCAGAACCTCGGCGGAACATCCCTCGAAAAGTAGGGCGTTGGCGAGGTTCAGGCGGGCCGGGATGCAATCTGGGTCGTGCCCGACGACGTTGCGAAGCCGTGTCAACGCCTCGTCGGTTTCGCCACCAAGCAGCATCAGTGCCGCGAGGTTCGACGCAGCCGAAGAATTGCCAGGATTGGCGGCGATCGCTCTATGAAATGCCTGCCCGGCGGCATAAACATCGCCTAACCGATACAGGCAGACGCCCCGATTCAACCAAGCATCCGAAAACTCGGGCTTGAGTTCGATGGCCCGATCGAAGCTCTGCTGGGCGGCCGGCAACGTGCCGGCCGCCAGATTGGTGAGGCCCAGCGTGTAATGAGCCTCCGGCATTTCCGGTGCCACGGCTACAGCACGCCTCGCACAGCTACGTGCCGCGGCTATCCGATCAAGCACGATGAGCGCGGCCGCCAGATTGATCCAGGAAGCCGGCTCTTGCGGCGCCATTTGTGCGGCGCGCCGGAGGACTGCGGCGGCTCGTGCCGGTTGCCCCGCCTGAAGCAATCCGACGCCGTGATGGAGGTGGGCAAGTGGCTCCTGCCAGGAGAGTCGGCGCGCTCGGGCGAGAAAAGCGAGCGCCCGGTCGGGTTTCCCCGATTTTGCCAGTGCGAGACCATAGAGCCTCAACGTGTTGGCATCGTCGGAATCTTCTTCGAGGAGGGCGCGGAAGCGGCGCTCTGCCTCGGCATAATGTCCCGCCGAAAAGGCATCGATCGCAGCATCAAACGCCTCCTGGGCATGTGCCGTGCGGCTCATTCTTCAACTTATAACGAAATCGTGAAACGGATCATGTGAAAAGTCATCACGAATTCCGTTCTTCATCATGGAGCAAGTCTTTCGTCGATAGGTGCGTCCGCCGGCGAGTGATCCATCTACCCAAGCGGGCGCCATCTTGAGATCTGACTTCTCCGCATTTTATAACGATACTTGCGCGGGAGGGAGCGTGGATCAAGTCATCGACGAAAGGGGGCACGCCGGGAATCGTACCGTCCACGCTCCGACCATGCGTCCGTCAACCCGACGGCTTGCCCGGTGGCCGCGGCCATGACGACAACATTCTCCGTTTCCTCGCAGACCGCGCTTAACGCGGATATCAAGACGATCGACCAGAGCACCGGGGGTAATTTTGAAATTGTCCTGTCCGGCAACATTACCGAGAGTGGCACTGCATCGCCCGCGGGGCTTTACGCGATCACGCTGGGAAGTGGATCGTCGCTGACGATCGATGGAGGTGGCTTCGTCCTGAATGGCGGTGGCAGTGCCGGCGGCATCGCCGTTCTGGGCGGCAAGGTGACGATCGAGAATCTGACCATCGAGGACGCGATCGCGCAGGGTGGCAGCGCGTCCGGCGATGGCGGTGGCGGGGCAGGTCTGGGTGGCGGCCTGTTCGTCGGGAGTGCCGCGACGGTGACGCTGGATAATGTCTCGTTCAGCAACGACAAAGCTGTTGGTGGTGCCGGCGGTCCGGGCGGTTCCGGCGGCGCCGGCGGCCATTCAAGCCTGATTTTTCCGAAACTTGGGTCTACAGGCCTGAAGGGCACCGCCGGATCGGTGGCGGCTCCGGTTACCTTCGGTCCCGGCAACATGGGAGGCAAGGGGCATCCCGGCGGGGCTGGTGGTTTTGGCCAAAAAGGGGGGGGGGGTGGGGGTGGCGGTTCGGGCGGTGATGGAACCTTGCCAAACACCAACAGTACCTCATCGCCCTATGCCGGTCCCGGCTATCCGGGCGGCCAGGGCGGCACCGGGGCCAGCGGCGGCCCGGGCGGCATCGGCGGTGTCGGCGGCGATGGCGGTTCCGGTGGCGATGGCGGCAAAGGGTCGACCGGCGGCCAAGGGAATATCGGCGGGTTCGGCGGCTCGGGAGGTGTCGGAGGAAACGGCGCTTTCGGCGGCTACGGCGCGGGCGGCGGTGCTGGTGGCGATGGCGGCAAGGGTGGTGACGGCGGCGCTGGTGGGGGAGGCGGGGGGATTCGTACCCCCCCGGTCGCGGGTGGTATTGGCGGTGAGGGAGGGCGCGGTGGAAACGGGGTAAACGGTGCATTTGGCGGCTTTGCCGGCGGCGGCGGCGGCGGCGGCAACGGCGGGGCGGGTGGTAATGGTGGTGCCGGCGGCGGCGGCGGAATTGGGAAAGGTGGATATGATCCTTTACCCGTGGGTATTAGCGGCTGCCCGACCCTGCCCGTTGGCGGCAATGGAAATGTCGGCGGCATAGGCGGTGCCGGGGGGACAGGAGGAAATGGAGGAGTTGGCGCGGCTGGCGGCTTCGGTGGCGGTGGCGGCGGCGGCGGCATCGGTGGACAGGCAGGTGCCGGCGGCAAAGGCGGGCATGGCGGTTTGGGTGGAATGTACATTGACGGAGAATGTCTTGGTCCTGTAGGAGCTCCGGGCGCTGACGGCTCATCGGGTTCTCCCGGCGCGCAAGGCAATAGCGGCGCCGGTGCGAATGGCGGTTTCGGAGCCGGCGCCGGCGCTTCGGGTGCCCAGGGCGGCGGTGGTGGCGGCGGTCTTGGCGCGGGCGGCGATATTTTCATCGCCTCCGGCGGCCATATCATCCTTGAAGGAGGGCTGATCTCGGGCGGCAGCGCGACCGGCGGCGCTGCCGGTGCCGGCGCGAAAAAGGGCGAAGGATTTGGAGGCGGCATCTTCACGCAAGGCAGCGGCAATGCCGTCCAGCTAGCGCCCCTGGCCGGCCAGACCCTGACGATCAGCGATCCCATCGCCGATCAGACCGGATCGGGCGGCGCGGGAACCTTGGGCGGTGCATCCGGTCTCGATATCGGCGGTTCCGGGACCACCCGTCTCGATACCGCCAACAGCTTTGCCGGCGGCATCACGATCCAGTCCGGCACGCTCGATCTCGCAGTCGCGGGCGCGGCCGGTTCCGGGCCGATCTCCTTCGCCAACACCGCCGATCCGACGCTGGAGTTCACCACGGCCACCGTGCCGACCAATCCGATCGAAGGTTTCCAAACCGGAGATTTCATTCAGATCGATAATTTTACCTATTCCAGTGAGATTTTCTCAAATGGCTATCTGACGCTTTCCGGTGCGGATGGCACGATCACGCTGGATCTGCCGGGCGCGATCGCGAGCGATTTCCAGTTTTCGTCGAGCAGTGGAAATGCCGTGATCGGCACCAGCCAGGCCCCCTGCTTTGCCGCCGGCACGCGGCTTCTGACGATGCGCGGCGAGGTGCCGGTCGAGGCGTTGCGGGAGGGCGATGCGGTCATCCTGAATGGCGGCGGAACGGCGCCGATCAAATGGATCGGCCGGCGGCATCTCGCCCTTGCCCGCCATCCGAAGCCGGAGATGGTTCTGCCCGTGCTGATCGAGGCCGGCGCGCTGGCGGAGGGTGTGCCCTGCCGTGATCTCCATGTCTCACCCGACCACGCGCTGTATCTCGACAACCATCTGATCCCGGCCAAGGCACTGATCAACGGATTTTCGATCCGCCAGGTCAGGCGCCGCGCGGTCACCTATTACCATGTCGAACTCGAAGCCCACGCGGTTCTCCATGCCGAAGCCGCACCCTGCGAAAGTTACTTGGAGACCGGCAATCGCGGCGCCTTCGAAAACGGCGGCCCGGCGACGATCCTGCATCCCGATTTCGCGCAGACCTTACGCGAGCAGCAGGGTTGCGCTCCCTTCGCCGAAGCCGGCTCCGTGGTCGAGGCCGTGCGCGCCCGCATTCTAGCCCGCGCCGGCATCCAGACCACCGACGATCCGGCGCTCGTGATCCGCTACCAATCCGATGGCGCGGCGATCATCGAAAGCCGCAGCGCGATCCCCGGTCATCTGACGCCTGATCCGCGTGACCGGCGCCGGCTCGGCGTCAAGATCGCCGCCCTGACCCGCGCCGATGGCTCGATGATCCCGTTCGACCATCCGGCGCTCAGCCAGGGCTGGCATGATCCCGAACCCGACGGAAGATGGACCAATGGCTGCGCGATCATCCCCGCCGCGCTGTGCGCCGGCCAGAAGATCAGCGCCGGCATCGTCGCAACCCTCGCCTATCCCATCGAACAGCCCCGCCCCAGCCAAGTGGCGGCAGGATAACACTTTCCCTCCTTTGCCACGCGGGGAACAACCATGTCAGGCAGCACGATTAAATTTGGGATCTTTTCCATTCGGTGCGTTGAAGTCAGGCATCTTCAGGTGTCTTTACCCACCAAAACGGGTGATGCGGTCGCCATGGCAATTCTCCCGGCGCTCCGCATTTCTCGTGCGTCGTCATGAGGAACCCGTGATATGGAGCGGAACGATCGATGGCTGAGACGGCCGGTGCGCCCAAAGTGGGCGCGGGAGGCGGCATGCACGCACCAACGGAGCGGCGGCGTACCTGGCGGGATGTATTACGCGCGGTGTTGGAGGCGCGCGTGACAAGCCTGAGCGATGATTTTGTCGCAAGCCGTAACGCAGCGATCCGGGTGCGTTTTCGGGAAATTGACGAGGAATTGCGCGCCGCGAGCCAGCGCCGCGACGCCGCACTCGCGCAGCTGCCACCGGCTCGGCGTGCGGGGTGGTCGACCGCCGTGCTTGCGGTCGTCGCGGTGGTGCTCGGCGCGCAGCGCCGGGGGTCGGCGATTCTGCCCGAGGAGGCAGCGCTGCCCTTCCCCATCGCCGAGGGTGGAGGTTGGCTGCGACCGGTGCTCGCGCCGGTGACCCGGGCGGCGGCCAGTTCGGTGCGCGCGGAATCGCCCGAAGGCCGGATCAGTCTGATCCTCGATGACGCCGGTCCGCTTCCCCGCATTATTCTTACTCTGCGGCCGTTGACGCCTGAAACGCCGCTTCCGGTGTTGCTGGCGATCCCTGCGGATGTGGCACTCGCTTCCGTGGAGATCGATCCGGAGCTGGTCGCCGATGCGGCGGGGTTGCGGCTGCGCTACGAGGCGGTGCTGCCGTCAGGCATGTATGATCTCGTGCTCGGCAACCCGCGCGAGGTCGATGATGGCAACGGGTGACGCGGTCGATGACCGGACCGCGGGTGACACGAGCGCGTCGCTCGCCCTTCGCCTGACCCGGCTGCACCGGACGCATTATGCAGCGATGGTACGGAGTTGGACGGCGCGCTGCGGCAGCCGGGAGGATGCCGAGGATTTGGTTCAGGATGCCTTCGCCAAGGTTTATCGGCGCTATCGCGGCGGCGTGATGCCGACCGGGTTCGACGACGATGCGGTCCTGCTGCGGGTTCTCCATGTCACCACCCGCAACCTGCTGATCGATGGATATCGCCGTGCCAGTGCGCTGCGGCGGCACGGCGAACAAGCCGGTTTCGAGGCGGAAATCAGACCGCCGCACAGCGTGCCGATCGGGCTTGCGGCACTGGCGCCGATCGGCTGGGACCATCCTGTCGAGGACGAGATCGCGGTCCGGGAATTGCTGGACCGGCTGCTCGACCAGCTCGATCCACATTGGGCGCGAGTGCTCGCCTTGTTGTGCGACGATTTCTCGCCCGCTGAGATCGGCTCGGCGATGGACGGGCGCAACGGCCATGTGCTGGTGCGGCGCGCGCGCGAGCATATCTGCCGCCTGCTCGCCGGTCTCGCGGCAGCGGGCGATCGGGCGGCGGCCTGGATGGGGTTACGCTTCTGCGGATGGCCGGCCGCACCGGCCGCGCCCAAGTGACCAGCGATGGATGAGGACGCCGGCCGTGCCGATTCGCTGGGCCGCGACGGTGAGGTAGCGCTGGATCGAGGAAACTACGCGGAAGCAAAAGTTCTATTTGACGCCGCGCTCACCGTTCGACGCCGACTTGCCGGCGACCAAGCCCTGTCGGTCGCCGATTTGCTCAACCTGCTCGGCCGGATCGGCGTCGAGACGGGGGATTTTCCGGCCGCCATGGCCTGCTTCGAGGAGTCTTTGGCGCTGCGGCGGCGTTCGCTCGGCAACAATCATCTCGATGTCGCCGCGAGTTTCAATAATCTCGGCATTCTGTACAAGGAGGCGGGCGATTACACCGCCGCCCGCAAACACCACGAGAACGCTCTGGCGATCCGGCGAGTCAGGCTCGGTCCCGATGATAAGCTGATCGGCCTCAGCCTCGCCAATCTCGGCAACGTCGCCCGCGCGAGCGGCGACTATGCCAAAGCCGTCGCGCACCAGCGCGATGCCATCGCGATCTGGCGGCGCGGTCTCGGGCCGGACCATCCGTATATCGCCGCCGGCCTGACCAATCTAGGCAACGTGCTGATCGAGATCGGGGATTTCGAAGCGGCGCGTGATTGCCATGAGCAAGCGCTCGACATCCGCCGTGCCTCGTTCGATCCCGATCATCCGAACATTGCCAACAGCCTGCACAATCTCGGCAACGCCCTGACCGGGCTGGGCGATTATACGGCGGCAGCTGCCAGCCATGCGGAGGCTCTCGCGATCTGGCGCCGCGCGCTCGGCGACGACAATCCTGATGTCGCGGCGGCGCTGGAAAGCCTCGGCAGCATCGAATCCGCACGCGGCGATCATGTCACGGCGGCCGCGCGCCTCGCCGAGTCATTCTCGATCCGACGACGGGTTCTTGGCGACAATCATCCCGATACCGGCTTGTCCCTCTATCTACTGGCACGATCAGCGCAAGCCACCGGCGATCTCGAAGCGGCCCGCGTGGCGCTGCGCGACGCGGCGCGGATCGCCAGCCTGCCGGACGGCATAACTCTGCGTCACCAGGTCTGGCAGGGTTTCGCCGAGATCGAGGCGGCTTCTGGCAATACCGGGGCAGCGATTTTTTTCGGCAAACAGGCGGTGAATGTGATCCAAGGCCAGCGCGGCCGGCTGGATGGGCTGGAGCGCGCCCTGCAGCGACGCTACGCCGAGACCAACGCCCGTATCTATCGCCATCTCGCCGATCTGCTGGTGCGGGAGAGCCGCCTCGCCGAAGCCGAATGCGTGCTCGCCATGCTCAAGGAAGAGGAGTTGTTTGAACTTCTGCGACGCGATGTGGCCGACGATCCTCGCCTGACCTTCCTGCAACTGACCGCGCTGGAAGCACGCTGGCAGCGCCACGGCGACACGGTGATTGCCTCCTTGGCCCGCTGCGCGGCGACCGGTGCGCAGGACGAGGATGCGGCCGTGGCGCGAGCCGAACTGGAAGCCGCGGTGCAGGCGTTCGATCGCTGGATCGACGGGCTGCGTGCGGCCTTCGCCACCCGCGACGAGGCGGACGCGCGCGATGTCCGCTCTCTCAATCTCGCGACGCGTCAGGAGATCCAGACTATCCTCGCCGTGCGCGGCGACGATATTGCCCTGGTGCATTACCTCGCCAGCGAGAACCGCCTGATCATCCTGGTGACGACGCCGGATTACCAGGTCAGCCGAGAGGTCGCGGTGGCACGGCATCATCTCAACCGGCTGGTGCATGAATTCCGCTTCGCGATCGAGCAAACCACCGAGGATGTCGACCGGATCGCCATCGCCCTGCACGGCATGCTGGTCGCGCCGATCGCAGACCTGATCGCCGAGACCGGCATTGCGACCCTCCTGCTCGCACCAGCCGGCGCGTTGCGCTATCTGCCATTTGCCGCCCTGCATGACGGCACGGCGTTTCTGATCGAACGCGTCGCGATCGCGATGGACACCGCCGCCGCCCGCGATCGCGTTGCCGCCGCGCCGCGCGTGCACTGGCGCGTGGCCGGCTTCGGTGTTACGCGGGACGTGGCGGGCTATCGCCAACTCGGCACCGTGACCGACGAGTTGCGGCGAATCATCCAAGACATAGACTGTCCGGGCGCGCAACCGGGGATTTTCCCTGGCCGGATCCATCTCGACGCCGAATTCACCCGTGATCGGCTGGTGGATGCGCTGCGGGATCATACGATGATCCATATCGCAAGCCATTTTCGTTTTGATCCGGTAAGTGAGCGCGGATCGCATCTTCTGCTTGGCGATGGCGATACATTGACACTGGAGGATCTGCGCGATCCGGAGTTCCGTTTCGAGACACTGGCATTGATCGCGCTATCCGCCTGCGAGACCGCGATGGGCGGTGGCCCCGCGAGCGCGCACGAGGGCGGTGCGGAGATCGAAGGGTTCGGCGCGCTGGTCCGCCGGCGCGGCGCCGGCGCGGTGCTCGCCAGTCTGTGGCCGGTGGCCGATGACAGCACGCCGGCGCTGATGGAAGTCTTTTATCGGGGCATCCGCGCCGGGCTGGGTTTTGCCGAGGCGCTACGGGCAGCGCAACGCACACTGATTGGCAGTAATGATCCAACCTTGCGCCACCCGCAGCACTGGGCGGCCTTCATTCTGATCGGCGACGGACAATAGGAACACACGCATTCGTGATCTCCGCGAACTCGATATGAGTGAATGGCAGTGTCAGTTCCGCGCCGCCAATCCGGCTTTCCCACCAGGATTGGCACGAGGAGGCTTCAACAGATGAGTATCACGAAATCTTGGGTTGTTTTGACGATTCCATGAGGTGTGGAGCGGACAACATCATTTTTTTCCGTTTCGAACGATCTCGATATGACTCACCGATCGGTAATTAAGGCGACATTTTGCTAGTACCCTCCGTCATTGATTTTGCGGCGGACCTTCGATTCGATGACTCCGCAACGACGGAGATGGTTCGTGACCGCGAAACAAAGTGCCGTAAAGAAGTATGTGGTGAAGCTCAGCCTCGAAGAGCGCGAGCGGCTC
>NZ_JAIMBZ010000056.1:0-13593 GCF_025499445.1 Acidiphilium sp. AL | reverse complement strand
GTCACATCGCGCGGCACGGCCACTTTGTCGGCGGCAACGCCGGCAATCTTCCAGGCAAGCTGATCCTCGCGCGCGAGCAGCGATTTCGACGGATGGACGCGGACCTCATGCAGCTTCATGGATATTGGACACTTTCGTTATCGGGAGGTTGATTCAATCTTTTTTATTCATGCCTGGTTATGTGCAATCCTATTCACGCATTGGGAAACTTGTACCGCCGCGCTTCATTGAATTTGTTGGGCATAAAAATTCTAAACCCGAGATGTCTTAGCCGGGAACTCCCACGCCTTCAGCACGCCATCGCTATTAAACCATAAAAATAGAAAATCGTGACAGACTGTCACAACCTATGGTCTATTTATGCACCAACGCTCTCCTTTTACCTCTAATTGGCGAGATACGATCTTTTAAACTTTCATTATCGAGCAGCCTCATCAACGCGGAGCAGCAGCTTACCGTGCGTCTCACGGCCCTCCAGGACACGGTGAGCAGCCGCAGCCGCACCCAGGGGCAGCTCCCTGTCGATTGTCACACTCAATCTACTGTCCTGATAGGCCGTAAAGAGATCCACCGCCCGTCCCCTTATCTCATCCGCAGTAACCATATAATCAGCAAGATGCGGACGAGTGAAATAGATCGATCCAGCCTCTGCTAGCGCTAGGGGGTCGATCGCATTGATTTGGCCGGAGCTCGCGCCGAATAAGATACATAGCCCTCGGCGCTTCAAACTCCGCATGCTGCGATGGAGCGTGTCTTTACCAACCGAATCAAATACAACATCGACGCCGACACCATCAGTTAGACGAAGCACTTCCATACGGAAATCTGTCTGAACATAGAGGATGCAGTGATCTGCACCACAGCTACGGGCGATCGCTGCCTTCTCTGGACTGCTCACGGTTGCAATGACAAGTGCCCCGCGCAACTTCGCCAACCGAACCAGCAACTGGCCGACACCCCCTGCACCGGCATGGATGAGGCAGACGTGTCCGGGCGTAAGCGGAAACGCCGAATGGGTCAGGTAATGTGCGGTGGCACCCTGCAGCATCAACGCTGTCGCAACAGATAGCGGGATCGTTTCTGGCACCCGGACCAACTTCCAGGCGGGAACAACAGCGTACTCCGCATAGCTGCCACGGACGAGACAATAAGCGACCCTATCGCCGACCCCAACATCGTCAACCCCGGACCCGAGTGCCGCCACACTCCCTGATCCCTCCATTCCTATCGTCATCGGAAGTGGCGTTTGATACGTACTTGATCGTACGTAGCTGCCATTGCGCATGTAAACGTCGATAAAGTTCACACCAGCCCAGGACAATCGCACGAGTACCTCGCCAGGCCCCGGCTCCGGCCGTGGGATCTCCACGAGTTTCAGCTGCTCGGTACCACCAAAATGGGTGATCTGGATTGCCTTCATCGTTCGACTCATGGCTTTCTCACCGCCTCGTTCATTGCGCATCAGGCACCATTTAGTTACGATATCGGGACATTATTCGTTCAGGAGTCCTCAATGCGTCGCGTCGATACGGTTCACTCAAGACTTTTGGATCGATGACGATTTCAAGCACTACCGGCCGCTCGGCTGCGAACGCCTCCTTGATCTTGGGCGCTATGTCGCCCGCCGCGTCAACACGCATACCCAACGCACCCATCTCTCCAGCAATGGCGGCAAAGTTCGGATTCTCCAGATCCGTCCAAAAGAAACGTTCATTGAAAAAGTCATATTGGTTGCGTCTCTCAGCGCCATACTGCGAATTATTGAAAATAACCGTAACGAGATTAATCTTTTCCCGAACCGCAGTCATCACCTCTTGGAGCGCCATGCTCCAAGCACCGTCACCAACCAGCGCCAGCACCGGAAGGTTAGGGTTGGCAAGCTTCACACCTAATGCAGTCGGAAATCCGACACCGATCCCACCAAGACTGCCTGGTCCGAACCAACGTCGTGGCTTATCGAAGTTGAAATACGGATTTGCACTTCCACTTACATTCCCAACATCACAAACCACCGCGGCATCTTTTGGTATTGCCTGAGAAATCTCCCAGAGAGCGCGTTTAGGATGAATGAACTCGCCATCAACCAATGAATTCCCCCGGACCATATCCGCCCAATTCCGCTTTTCATCGTCGATCCGGCGGAGCTGGGTCTCGTGATTGACGTTTGGTCGGCGGCCCTCCGTTGCCTCAAGCAACTGGTTAACAACCGCGAGGCAGTCGCCAAGGAGTCCCACCTCCATTGGCCGGAAGGCACCAAGCTCAAGCGGATTGATCGAATTATGAATTAGTTTGGCGTTTGTCGGGAAAAAGTCAAAATCATATTGTGGAGTGGTACCAAACAAATTCAGCCTTGTTCCCAGCGCCAGTACGACGTCAGCTTCCGAAAGTAGGCGCATAGCCGCCAGAGAGCCCTGATAGCCGATAGGCCCGACGGCCAAACGATGGCTTCCTGGGAATGCGTCATTATGCAACCACACACAACCGACCGGAGCTGCAAATCGATCGGCTAACGCGGCAATCGCGGCCCCGGCGTCTGAGTCGACCGCGCCAAGACCAGCAAGGAATACTGGTCGCTTTGCTTCCAACAACAGATTTGCCGCACGCTCAATCTCCCCGTGAGGTGCCCCACCGTACCGACCGCTGGTGCGGTATTGATGTGGTTGTTGTTCTTCCTCCTCAAATTTTCCGTAATAGAGGTCTCGTGGAATATCAACCTGTACAGGTCCCCTAGTTGCTATTGCCGCACGAAAAGCTCCACGAAGGGCTTCTGATACGCGATCCGCCCGGATCACCTGAGTTTGCCAAGTCACGATTGGCGCAAGCATGCGCATCTGATCGATTTCTTGGAAGCTCTTAGTGCCCATCGTGGCAGTCGTTACCGCCGGGGTGATTACGACAAGTGGTGTGTGATTGAGGGCGGCGCTAGCGACGCCCGTGACAAGGTTAGTAATGCCCGGCCCGTTTTGGCCAATACAAACCCCGGGGCGGCCAGTCATCCGGGCGTACCCCTCTGCCATTAAAGCGGCGCTCTGCTCGTGCCGCACCTGCACGAAACGGATGTCGCCGCGCGGAAAGATATCCAGCGGATCCATGAAGGCCGAGCCAACAATGCCGAAGATAACCTCTGTGTTTTCAATCCGCAAAGCTTCGACAAAAGCTTCACTGCCAGTTTTCATGCTCTTCATTGTTCCCTCATCACTCTTTCATTCGTGGACTATCTGACTTACTAAGCTATCCAACTACTATATCTTGTACAACAAATCTCTAGTGACGAATCTCTAGTGCCGAGCGCCAAATGATTTTGCCTTATTAATCCCGTTTTGGTTGATTATTAGATCTATTCCGACGTTACAGAAGGGGTCAACGATCCAGAACAAGATATTGGCTCTTGGCCCGAGCACAGCAGATCAAGACTTCGTGGCGCTGCTCCTCATCGGAAAGAACATAGTCGCGGTGGTCGGGGATCCCATCAAGATAATGAGTGCGGCAGGTGCCGCAGAGTCCAGTTTCACAAGAGGTTTCCACATCGATGCCATTTTCACGCATAACTTCCACAATCGACTTCTCACGCGGCACGCGCAGCGAGATGCCCCTGCGCATCAACTTTACCTCAAATTCGGCACCCCTCGTTACGTCTCGGTCAACGGCTAACGCGGATGACTCGCCATTGGAACATAAATCAGTTGGCGTCGGTGGACTGAAGAGTTCGAAATGAAGGCTGCCTGCGGGCCAGTGCGCCGTTCCACGCCGCACTGCTTTGATAAACCCCGATGGACCACAGCAGTAAAGATGAGTGCCCGCTTGATAGGAACAAAGCAACGCGGCCAGGTCAAGACCACGTTCCGGGTCCCCTTGGTCATGATGGAGGAACGCCTTCGCTTCATTAACGAGCGGTACCAATTTTTCGCGGAAGGCGGTACGATCTGGTGCGCGCGTACAGTAATGGAGGTTGAAATCAGCGTTTATATCACATAGGCGGTGGATCATCGCCATGAGTGGCGTGATGCCAATGCCGCCAGCGAGTAAAAGGTGGAAGTGCGCATCCTCACAGAGCGGGAAGTTATTGCGAGGCCACGAGATCGTTAGGATATTGCCAACCCTAACCTGCTCGAAAACCGCCTTGGAACCACCGCGACCGTTTTCCTCGCGCTGCACTGCGAACAGGTAGCGATGGCGCTCTTTCGGATTGTTGCAGAGCGAGTACTGGCGGACGACTCCGCCATTGAGATGGAGATCAATATGCGCCCCGGCTGTGAACGTCGGCAGATCATTACCGTCGGGCCGCACTACCTCGTACGCCTGGATATTTTCCGCCTCGTAGGTGATCGACCTCACACGTACATCAAGCCGGTCGCCGTCCATGTCGGCTCGGTGTACGACCTGATCCTCTACCGCCACTGCATAATCCATATCCATCTCACGTATAGGCGCGCTCGAGTTCTTCAAAGCGGCTATGGACAAAGCGGTTACGTTCGGCGCCTACCAAGGCATCGGCCTCGCTAGTGATCGCTACAAGCTTGCGACCGATATCACGGATGACCTGGCGATCTTCATCCTCGGCACGCTGCGGAATGTTGAGAACAGTATTTTGGGTATAGGTGTAAAGCGGTAACCCGGCATGAAGCCGTTTGGCCTGTTTTTCTGGATCGGCGTCTTTGTTTGTGCCGAGCACCGCGTCTCGTAGCAGCTTACGATACATATAGACGCCGCGGTCTCCTGCGGTTGGGTGTTCGAGCGCATGAATGGCAATTGGACGTTGGCTAACGACGGCCTCAAAGTCACCAGGAAGACGCTGCTGCTGATCATAGGTACGGTTTCCGACCTGAGCCTCAAGGAAGTCCATATCCTCCCATCCAACCCGTTCTTTTCGACCCATGGCAAAGGGATCGATCGCCCCACCAAACATTCTCCACCCATAGATAATGCTGTTGGTATCGTCGACCGGAACGTACCATCGGGACATGTGTACGCGATGGAAGATGCGTCGCTCGCTGCCGTCCTCGAATAAGTAGGCATGATGAGTCATGTTTGGCAGCACGCATTCGTTGATTCGCCACCACACGCGTTGTTCGCCCATACGGCGCCCCGCGATGAAGGCCATAGCTGTGCCGCTCCGCACCGCCACGAAGTCGAGGACAGGCGGCGTGCCGAAGGCTGGTAACGTATAAAATGTTACATCCAAATCTGCCGGTACCTTGCCATCGTAAAGCATCGCCGGTTGGTGAAGCACAGACGTGTGCAACTGGTCTGCTATATTCTCGAGTACCTGTAGCCAGTTGCATGGATAACTATTCGCAAATGGCACAAGATCCGTGTCATCATACTTCTCGAAGGCATCACTTTCCGGAAAGGGGGGGCGCTCATTGGGCGGACCCATATAAGCAAAGACAAGGCCATCACGCTCGATTGCTGGGTAGGCGCCCTGCACGACTGTCTGCCGTAGCCTCGCGCCATTGTCGGGTTCAATCGGCACATCAATGATCGTGCCATCGACGTCATAGTGGAAGCCATGGTAGCAGCAGCGAATTCCCCGCTCCTGGACGATGCCAAATTCGAGCGAAGCTCCGCGGTGGCAGCAATGGCGCGCCAAGACCCCGACTCTGCCGCTCCTATCGCGAAAAGCGATGAGATCCTCACTCATGATTCTAATTTTATGCGGCACGTCTTTCAACTGCTCAGACATGCAGACCGGCTGCCAAAATTTGCGCAAGTATTCCCCTAATGGCGTGCTGGGACCGGAATGGGTGATTTGAGCGTCCTCTTTCGGAATCTCGCGCCTTTGGAGGTGGCCACTATAGGCGAGTTTTGAGATATTTTCTTGGGATAAAGGCTGCAGCGGAGTCATTGGGCTTCTCCTCGCGGATATCACAGCTTGATCAGCAAGTCGCAATTTATTTGATTACAATCTCATTGTCAATGATTTTGAATTGCAAAAACTGAGATTACCTATATAATTCGGCGCATCTTTACGTTGACTGTCTGAGCGAGGGAAGTGATGGCCATAATAAAGAACTACGCGAAGAACGCGGCTCGGCATCGGCCTGCACCCAGGCGCTCCGCGCCGCTTGGGCGGGCCTTCCAAGTCTTGAGCGTCCTGATCGAGGCCATCCGCCCCATGTCAACCATTGAAATTGCACAGCGCTGCGAGCTTGATACGAGCACGGTTCACCGCATGCTGCAGAGTCTCGCTTTCGAAGGATATGTGCTGCGCGAGGAGAGCACGAAGCGCTATTTCGGTCACCCTAGGCTACTTTTACCGCTGCCGGTCTATCATCCATGGAATGTATCCCGGCGGGATGCGGGACCAGCGCTGATCGCACTGCGCGACCAACTGGGCTTCACCACTGGACTCATCGTGTTCTGCCTAGGTCAGCGCATTCTACTAGAACTCGCCGTAGGGCGGGATCCTCTTGGACCCGACTACCAAACTTGCCTCTCGAGCCCGCTGCACGCATCAGGCTCGGGAAAAGTAATGCTGATGGGAATGTCAGTAGCGGCACGGCAGCGCGCACTGGGGGCCGAGCCATATGAACGCTTTACGCCCAAAACGGCAACGGTGGCTGAGCTTCTTGACCGTGAACTGGCTGAGGCAGAAAAACGTGGGTACGTCCTTGCCTGCGATGATTATGTTCCAGGATTCCGTGTCGTCGCAGCGCCGCTGCGCGCCGGGCCCACCATCGTTGGCTGCTTATTTAGTTCGGGCCGCAGCACCGGGCTTAGCGATGACGCACTACCCCAGGTGGGCTCCGCGATCCGGCAGTCGGCCGAATTCCTCTCAGTAGCCTTACCATCGCTGCGCAACCTTGCCGATCTACTCGGCGATACATCTCCCTAGCTGCTTTGGCTGTAGGCGGGCACCATCTATTGTGATTGCCTCAGCTCGGCGAGACTTGTCGTCAGTGATCAGTGCGGCCGCTTTTTCTGCAATCGCGACGGTTGGTACGTTAGTATTGCTGGCGACAAGGAACGGCATTACCGAAGCGTCGACTACACGTAGACCGGACACGCCATAGACACAAAGCTCGGGATCCACAACAGCATCCGGTCCGAGGCCCATCCTGCAGGTTCCCACCGGATGCCAGCAGGTGTGCCCAGTCCGACGCACATAATCGAGTAAGTCCTCGTCGCTGGCAATTTCCGGACCGGGTCGGCTCTCGCGGACAATCAACGATTTCAGCGCTGGCTGGCTCGCGATATGGCGTATAAGCTTCAAAGAGGCAATTGATACAGCCTGGTCCTTTGGGTGGCTCAGATAGTTGGCCTGGATTCGCGGCGAAGTGGTTGGATCCGCAGATACGATATGAAGCGAACCACGCGAATCCGGATAGAGATCATATACCCCTAAATGGAACCCAGAAAACCGATCGAGGCCGGTCTTTTGGCTTACTGATAACCGACTCGTCCCACTCATCAGCCCAAGCTGCATCCGAATATCAGGATACGGCGCTTCTGGATGGCTCCGTAAGTAGGCCAGTGCTGTCAAAGCCGGCGTGGCGAAGAGGCCATGACGAAACAACAGATAGCGTGCGGCCTCACGCAGCAGGTAGAGTGGATTCCTGAAGAGATCGTTGACGGTCCGCGGCACAGTACACTGGAAGGCAATGCGTACCATCAAGTGGTCTTGAAGGTTCTCCCCAACACCAGGCAGATGATGAATTAACTTAATTCCCTGTTGTTGTAGTATTTTTTCATTACCAATACCAGACAGTTCCAGAATCTGTGGTGACCTGATCGCACCCGCGCACAGCAATACCTCTCCTTCCGCTTGCGCCTGTCGGAGATCGCCTCCAGCATAATATTCAACCCCGATCGCCCGCTGACCAGCGATGAGTACCCGTAAGGCGGTCGCACCGGTGATCACTTGGAGATTAGGACGGGCAAGTGCTGGATATAGATATCCTGTTGCGGTACTCGATCGTCTTCCGTTGCGGACTGAAAGCTGTAGCGGTGCCGCGCCCTCCGACGGGTCGCTATTATAGTCGGTGATGCGAGGATATCCAGCTTGCTGGCATGCTGCGATGAAGCTGTCGGTAATCTGATCTCCCGCAACTTCAGTCACGCCAATCGGTCCGCCTCTGCCACGCGTCGCCAAATCGCCAAACGGGCAATCCTCAAGCCGCCTGAAGAAAGGAAGCAGATCCTCGTAACCCCAACCGGAGCAGCCCGTATCGCGCCATGCATTGTATTTCGTGGGGTGCCCGCGAACGAACACCATCCCGTTTATCGAGCTTGAGCCGCCGATCATCTTACCACTGGGCCAATCCATACGAGTGCCATGTAGCTCTGATTCCGGCTCGGTTTCCGCCGCCCACAGGAGGCGCGAGGTAGTAAGGACTTTGCCTACACCCAATGGTACGTGAGACCACAAATGCCGATTGGATCCCCCCGCCTCAAGAAGCAGAACTCGGATGCTCGGGTTTTCGCTCAGCCGGCTCGCTAGAACACAGCCTGCCGAACCGCCGCCCACAACTATATAGTCATACGTTCCGTTAGTCATTATCAAAATACTCCAATTCAAGGTCTACCCACTAGTACACTGCCCCCATGTCACCAGCCAAAATCTCATCTGGTGTCCATATTAAGAAATTATTTAATTTATATGTAATTCTGGTGATTTCTCGATGAAACTATTCGGGCTTATTTTAGGGTTATGGGATGCTGTTGGCATATGAAGAATGTCGCGTATGAGACGCGCTATCACTATGTTCTCGGAGGCGTCCAGATTCCGAGGCCGGCAATCCTTAATCTTTAGCACCTCCACGACGCGTCCAGGGCACGGCGACATGACGATTATACGGTCGGCAAGTGTGATTGCCTCTTGTATACTGTGTGTCACGAAAACTACTGCTTTTCGTTCGGCTTGCCATATACGCACTAACTCATCTTGCATACGTTCTCGCGTGAATGAGTCGAGCGCAGCAAAAGGTTCGTCCATCAAAAGCACTGCCGGATTAACGGCCAAGGCTCGAGCTAAGGCCACCCGCTGCCGCATGCCTCCAGAAAGTTGTTTCGGATATTTGTGCGCAAACCCCGAGAGACCTATCAAGTCTATGTAGTGAGACACTACATCCTGACGCTTACTCTTTGGTACGCCTAACCGCTTTAGGCCATACTGAATATTCTCAGATACAGTAAGCCAAGGAAATAGTGCATATTCCTGGAATACTACAGTTCGGTCTGGTCCGGGACCAACTACTGGTCGACCAAATGCGTGGATCACGCCGCTAGTCGGCTTCTCGAATCCTGCGATCAAGTTAAGAAGTGTGGTCTTCCCACAGCCGCTTGGTCCCAACAGGCAGATAAACTCATGTTCGTGGAAAGTTAACGATACATCGGCAAGAGCTATCATCTCATTGTGACGTGTATAGTATCGTTTACCAATCCCCTCGATTACAACTGCATCGCGAAAGTTCACTCCGATTCCTCCAACCATGGCATTATCTTACGCTGTGCACTAGAAATTATGGTATCTACAACCAAGCCAATGCCGCCAATTACTACCATGCCAACAACGATATAGTCGTTGCGGAATAAAAGTCTACCTTCATTAATTAGAAATCCCAACCCTGATGTAGCCGAAACAAGTTCAGCAGCAACAACCGCCATCCATGCGATCCCAAACCCAACGCGAAAACCAATAAACATAGATGGTAAAGCATTAGGAAGAATGACGGTTATAGCAACAGAAATCGGCTTTGCACCAAGTGTACGCGCCGCTCGCAGCATATGAGTTTCTATGCCTCGGACACCGTGCATAGTGTTTAGAACGATCGGAAAAAATGCTGCTAAAAAAATTATAAATTCATCCTCGGAATTACCAAGCCCAAACCAAACAATTCCTAATGGGATCCATGCAATTGGTGGTATCGGTCGGAAAAAATTAAAAATTGGCTGAGAAAACCCCAAAAATTGCTTGGATATCCCCATTAAGAACCCAAGCGGGTAGCCAATAAGGGACGCCATAGCTAGTCCGATGACAACTCTTTGCATGCTGGCTAATATATCGTTCGGAAGCACGCCATTCATAGTAAGTTTTATTGCTGTATTGACCACATAAATTGGGGATGGTAAATAAATCTTCGCTGCAGAGAAGAATGCTTCGACAACCTGCCAAGTAACAAAAAATAGAATAAGTGGTGTATAGCGAATTATTTTGTAAAGTGAGTCAAAAACGATTTCTGACCAATTTTCCTTGGTTGGCACACCAATAATGTTGACGGTCTTATTATGGCCTTCCGTCTCAACTTGGTTTTTAGTTAAGATTATTTGACCATTATTAAGGTCTTGGCCGTGAGTTGGACCCTGATGTTCATTAGTTATGGTCATGGTTTATACAAGACGCCCCCAAAAGGCCAAGGCTTCAATAGGTCATTCGGCTTCGGAAAATTTTGTTTTCCCATATACATTAGTCCGTAGGGAGGGTACGGAGGTTCTCCAACCTTACCTTTCCAATCTGCCGGAATGAAAGCCGGGGCAGCAGGCGGTTTCCAACCTAGACGCGCATATGCGCTGCCCATATATTGCGGTTGAATAATTGCATGAAAATCAGCCTTTGAGTATCGTCGTGGAAATACATTTAATGCGGCCATTATGTTGTCCTGAAAAGCTTCCAAATCATCCCAGAACCCATCAGTATCCCTATATGGATAGTTGATAGTTGGCGAGGGATTTAGGCAATTATATTCAACATCGAGTTTAATTAACTTCGGTTCTCTGCCTTGTTGTGATGGATCTTTGATGAAAGTATCAATAATTTCTCTAGAATTTAACTCAAGCAACAGTCGAGACTCGAGGAATGCATCGACATATGCCTGCACAACATCTGGCGCTTTCTGTGAGATTTCTCCTCTTACATATGAATATCCGTTAAATATCTCATATGTATCGACCAGGCCAATAATCCTGGCATTTTTTAGGAAATCAACCATGAGGACCCCATTTGGAGCCCAGATCGCTGTCACATCTACCCCATTAGGCATTGTAATTATAGTTCCAGGACCCATATTATCAACAACAAAGTCAGTACCCTCCTTCAGGCCAAGCACTCTGGCCGCAATCATCAACCCGAGGTAGTTTGTGCTTCCATAAGTAACGCCGCAAACTGCCGGACGTTTAAGAACTTTTTGACCCTTTAGATCAGATAGTACTCTAAGGGGTGAATCTGGATGCACGAGAAATGGTTGGCGCTGTGCTGGATAAGTTGCAACTGCGACGGTTGGAATTTTTAGATCAATCAATGGTGGTAGAGATAGTGACCCTGCTTGAGCAATTTGAATTCGGCCAGGAATGAATGCTTCATTCATTACTCCGGCAGTCAGAATAGGCTGAAATTTAGCTTTAATTCCGCGTTTTTCCAGAAGTTTATATCGTTTCATAGTGTAAAGTAAAATATTACCATCCGACCACAATGGATTCCATGCAATATTGAGCGGCCACCAATCCTTAGACTTGAGCCAGTTGACCGATTTGTCAGAGATCTGCTGGTAGGGCTGGGGCCACCCCCAATGGGTCCAGTCAGCTGTGGCAGCGAAAGCTTTCCCTGAGCCAAATCCGGCATCAACCAGTCCAGCAGCCGCTAAAACGCTCATACTATCTGTCAGAACTCGACGCCGTGATAGAGGGGGAGCCCCATTCACGGACGCGTCTTTTTCACCTCTACTCACCATTGTCGTTCCTCCTTTTCATTGGGATCCGGGGAATGTTCATCGCTTCACGTGAAGTGGACGGTCCCGGATCTTTGTCTTGTTGGAGCCACCTTTGTGGTGGTTCGGCTAGCTCGCTACCGAGTGGTAGCAACATCCAAACCCTGGAATTACGGATGTTCTCATTCAACTGGCTAATTGTAGCGCAGAGCAGATATGCCGTCAAATGGAAAAAAAAATCTCATTAATCGCACTTTTCATCAGTTCATGGATCTGCTAGACCACCCGCTGACTAAGCCGTTGTGGGGTGCCGGGAAATGTTGATGATGGCACGGGCAGCGGCGAGGCTTTCGCCACCCGGGCGGATCGGAACCGGCCGGTAACCTTACGATAGCAGGCGGTTGGAGAGGTTCGCGTTCCGTATCGTTATTATGAGCGATGGTTCTGGATAATCGAATAAAGTGAAGAGAGGGTAATGGAACTTTCTGTATCGTTGGCGCAGCTTCCGGTCGTTCCGGTTGGTGCAGGAAAGTACCATGACAGCCTCGAGATCATGCTCGAGGCTGCACCGATAGTTGCAACGCGTGATCTTGGCTGGTCCGCAGTATCCGGAGGCAGACCTGCAAATCATCAGTTCGCATGGCAATCGAGGATCAAACCGCCACCTTCGCCGCCTGTATTCAGGTCAGTTGGTTCCGGTGAAAGCAGATTGCGATATCGGCCCACCTCACACAGTGGCTCAGATGCTAGAGAATAGGGTGCTATATGAAAATTGATCCAGCCATCTCGCGGATTCCAACCCAAGGTGTAGTAGCCCGGGTGTCCGCTAAGACTCGTGCGATCCCGAGTGGGGCCACGGCGCGCGCGCTAGCGATCTTGACCACGGTCGCGCAGGCGGACTCCCCAGTATTAGCGTCGGAACTCGCTCTTAAGCTCAAGCTATCCAAAGCGACCGTGCACCGGTTGGCCGTTCACCTAGAGGATCTCGGATTTTTGTTGCGACAACCAGGGAGTAGGCGATTCATCGTCGGCCCTGAGTTGCAGCGGCTCTCTGTCGACGCACTGATCGCGTCGTCGCAGCGCGGAGAACTTCACGCTATCCTCCAGGCGCTGGTGGATGAGATACAGGAGACCTGCAATCTCACCGTGCTTGATGGAAACGAAATAGTCTACATTGATCGTGTCGAATCCCACTGGCCCATGCAGATTCATTTTCAACCAAACTCCCGCGTACCTCTTCATTGCGGAGCGAGCGGCAAAGTGTTTCTAAGCTTCATGCCGTCGAGTAAGCGACGTAGGTTGCTTACTGCCGCGCCACTTAAGCGTTACACTGAACGCACCGTCATCGACCCGGTTAAGATTGAAGATGGACTTAAGAGTGTGAGAACGGCTAAGGCCGCAATTGATGATGAGGAATTTCTACAGGGCCTCATTGGCTTGGCAGTTCCAATATTCGACCAACGAGGCCGGGTTTGCGCTACGGTCTCAACGCATGTGCCAACTTCCCGCCTCAGGGCCGATGAGGCGTATCGCTACTTTCCGGCAATGACCCGCGCAGCCGAAGCGGTGACTACTACCCTCCGTCATTGATTTTGCGGCGGACCTTCGATTCGATGACTCCGCAACGACGGAGATGGTTCGTGACCGCGAAACAAAGTGCCGTAAAGAAGTATGTGGTGAAGCTCAGCCTCGAAGAGCGCGAGCGGCTCGACACAATGATCCGGGTTGGAAAGCACCTGGGTTGGAAGCTGCTGAAAGCGCGCATCCTGTTGAAGGCCGACGCCTCCGAGGCCGGCCAAGGCTGGAGTGACGGCCAGATCGCCGCCGCCCTGGACACCAGCGTCGACACCGTCGCCAGGACCCGTCAGGTCCTGGTGGAGGAGGGTTTCGAGGCGGCCCTGACCCGCAAGCACTCGCCGCGCTCGGCTAGGCGGCGCATTTTCGACGGCGC
>NZ_JAIMBZ010000055.1:0-14875 GCF_025499445.1 Acidiphilium sp. AL | reverse complement strand
CGCCGATTTCTTCGCCAACGTCCGATCCGTCGTCGGGACCGCCGCGCGACACGGCCTTGATGCCTACACCGCCATCAAAAACGCCGTCACCGGAGCATCACTGCCGATCGACCCCCTGCCGGGTTGAGCAGATACCGATCTGCTGGCACGCTGAGCCTTCAGTCGTCGGCATTGGCCTGGAGATCAGCAAGCACAGCCAGAAGGTTTATGGCGCGCGACGAGGTGATTTCAAGCGTCCGGTCCTCGAAAACGTCGCGTTCCGGATGATCTCGTTCCCAGGTGGCGATCGCGGCGTCGCGAGCGTCGAGCAGTTCGTCGATCTCGGCGCTGAACAGGGTAAATATGGCGGTCACCAAGCGGCTAACCGGCGCGGGATCGGCCAAACTGTAACGGCGGGCGAAGGCACGGGCTTGCGGGGTGGCGACGAAATCCTCGCCGGTCACCCAGCGATTGGTGGTGAACAGGCCGGCCGGTCGGCCAAAACGGTCCAAGGCGATCGCGATGAGGTGGTGGATCGGCGCATCATCGCCGCGCCCCATCGGCCGGAAGAATGTATGGATATGGCCGATTTCGGCCCAATCCATGCCACACTGGCGATGTTCATCAGGCTCATGAGCATGAAAATAATACTGCGCGCCACTGGGGGGATCGAACACATCGCCCGGCGGGTAATGCTCGAAGGCGACGAATGGCGTGCCGGCCAGCAAGTCGTCCACCAGGTTCGAGCCACGATCCTCTACCGCACGCAGGGCGGCGACCAATTCCGCGCCGGCGGTAAGCCGACGCTGGTGCTCGGCCGCCGTCATCGCGCGAGGGCTACTTCGTCGAGCAAGGGTTTGCCTTCGAATTTGTCTTGGATGGGGACGTTTTCTGTTTCGTCATCGCGCCATAGCTCATTTTGTTGCTGGATTTGGAACCCTTCGTGGACCCACCGCACGGGTTGCTGCTCGTCGCGGCGTGGGCGGGCGAAGCCGCGACTAGACCGGCAAGAGCGACAGCGGAGCCGAGCATGAGGGCCGATTTGGTGATACGGGTGGCGGAGGCTGGGTTGCTCATGATTGTTCCTTCCTGAGGGTGGCGTCGCGGGGAGTGTTGAAATTGCCTTGGGCGGCGTCTCCGGCTGGGCGAACATGACGAGGTCAGGCGACGAGATCAAGATACATTGACCCGGCGGCACTCTCAGCCGACGCGCCGCTCTTCGCCACGAGGTCACCCGTGCAAAAGGACAATAGCACAAAAGCTGGCGAAAGCGCTTGTCAATCTCATCCGTCGTCCGGGCCGATCGCCATTGGCTTTGGGGCAATCGGGTGAAGGTGAACAGGCGATCACCCGCTTCCTCGAGGCTGTCGGCCACGCCGCGACATTTCAGCCGCCATTTGGCCAGGAACAGCCGGCGCCGACGCATCACTTCGGCGCTGGTTTCGGCGTAGATCATGTCATTGTAGTCGGCGGTGATCGGAACGACAAAAGCGGGGCGTGGGGCTCTCGCACTTTCGATTACCCACATTTTTGAGATGTTTGGGGTCTGGGTATTGCCCGGCTCGAATCGTGTGTGATTCCTTGTCTGGCACCGATTCGGAGGCGGTGCGATGGACGAGACAGATACGACATGGTTTGATCGGGAGGTATCCGGTTGTCATTTGGCGGATGAGCGTCTGAAGAAGCGGCTGTGCGATCTATTGAGCCGGATTGGAGGTGCGATGGGAGAAACTATTCCCAGAGCCTGCCAGGACTGGGCTCACACCAAGGCGGCATATCGGTTTTTTTCGAACGACCGGGTGAATGAGGCCGATATCATGGTCGGCCATTTTGCAGCGACCAGAGAGCGAATGGCGGGCACCGAAGATCTTGCTTTTGTTCTGCACGATACGAGTCGCGGTAGGGAACCGGGTCACCCCGGTCCCCCCGCACAGATCCGAGCATGCGCTGCTAACGCACTCGGCTCTTGCCTCGAGTGTTTGACGTCGAAACGTTTGCTTGGCCAAGGGTGGCTGATCCTTGCAGGCGGGATCCATGCCTCGACGATCCTCGTCATGCGGTCCCACGGCACTCGGTGCCGTTGGCTACGGCGCCGAAGCGAGCGCAGCCACATCTGGATGACATGATATCGGAACGCCGAGAGCGCGCGCCCGTTTGTCGGTACGGCGTGGTAGGCGAAGTATCCTGCCACGACGCTTTTCAGCCATTGCCCCTGGTCGGCGAGGCGCCGATGCTGGCGACGGCGCAGTTCTTCCTTGATTTCGGCGAGCTTTGCTCGCAGCCGTTTGCGCATGCTCATCCGCCGGAGTTGGAACCTCCCGCCCTGAGTTTCGGCACAGATGTGCGTAAAACCCAGGAAGTTGAAAGATTCTGGACGCCCGAGACCGCGTTGCCGCCGGTTCGCTTGCGCATGGCGGCCAAATTCGATCAGTCGGGTCTTTTCCGGGTGAAGTGTCAGCGCAAAGGTTGCTAGCCTTGCCCGCAGGTCATCGAGGAACCGACACGCACCGTCTTCGTGCTGGAAGCCCACGATCGTGTCGTCCGCATAGCGAACCACGATCATTTCGCCGCTTGCTTGGCGCTTACGCCATTGTTGCGACCAGAGGTCGTAGGCGTAGTGCAGGTAGACATTGGCCAGTAGCGGAGAGATTACGCCCTGAACGCAAAAGGTAACTTTCAGTTTGAACGCGAGTTGAGGCAGTGGCGGCGCGGGGCTGTTCTTGATTTGCGTCGTAAAAAGTAATATTCATATGTCCCATGGGACGATCAACCGACGTTCAGAAGGCAGAGAGGCTGAACACCGCGCACAGCTTGCTGGCGCGCGGAACTGGCATGGCGGAAGCGACCATGACGCTATCTCAGAAATTCGGGATCTCCCGACGCCAGGCATATCGCTACCTTCAGGAGGCCCAGGCGATCGGTCACGCGGTGCCGGTGGTTGCGCCGTCGGTACCAATCACGTTGAAGCTGCCGGCGCACATCGTGCGCGATGTGCGCGCCTATTCGGTGATCAGTGGCGCGACGCTCAGCGACATCGTGACCCGCGCAATCTTGGCTTTTCTTGCAGCCGTACGCGGGCATGGCTGACCGGCCGCCATGTCGGGATCGGTACCAAGTCCAGCTTGATTACGCATTTGATCGTCTGCTCGGGATCAAGCTTCAGCAAGTCTATGAGGTTCTCGTTCCCGCACAGGTCCGGGTCGTCGGCGAACATTCACGGGTGATGGAGGGTCGTAATGACGGTGGCAGCGATCTACGCACGGGTATCCTCGAACAAGCAGCGGGAGGAGGGCACGATCGCCAGCCAGACGGCCGCACTGATCGATTTTGCTCGGAGCCACGGGTATCAGGTGCCGATGGAATGGGTCTTCGAAGACGAGGGCTTTAGTGGCGCCTCGCTGGAGCGGCCTGGGCTCGAGCGAGTACGCGACCTCGCGGCGGAAGGTCAGATCGAAGCCGTGCTGGTGCATGCGCCCGACCGGTTGAGCCGCAAATATGCGTATCAGGTTCTTCTGATCGAAGAACTCGCACGCCATGGTGTTGAGACTGTCTTCTTGAAGGCACCACAGTCAGCAACAGCGGAGGATCAGCTGCTGGTGCAATTCCAGGGCATGATCGCAGAATATGAGCGGGCACAGATTCTCGAACGATCACGCCGCGGCAAGCGCCACCGCGCGCGCCAGGGACAAATCAATGTGCTGAGCGGCGCCCCCTACGGCTATCGTTATGTTCGCAAGAGCGACGATACGGCGGCTCGATATGAAATCATCGACGCCGAAGCCGACGTCGTCCGCATGGTCTACAATCACTATACGGTCACGGGCATGAGCATCGGCGCCATCACGCGCCTGCTCAATGAGCGGGGGACCCGATCCGCTGAACGGCCGATCATCACGCACATAAACCCACACGCGGGCCGTATCGGTCTGTCCTCGTGCCATCACCGGCACGGTGGTGTCGTCGCCATGCAGGCGCGCACCCGCAAACACCATCGTCTCGATGTGCTTGAACACCGGCGCCAGCGCCACGCAGGTGGCGCCGATCAGATCGGCCAGGGTCGAGACACTGAGGTGGATGCCTTCCAGTGCGAACCGTTCGGATTGACGGTTCAGCGGCTGATGCTGGCCGAATTTATCGTAGGCGATCATCGCGAGCAGGCCGGGGCCGGCAAAAGCGCGTGGAATGGTGTGGAAGGGTGCAGGTTCCTGACTGATCTTCTCACAATCGCGGCAGGTGAATTTCTCCCGCACATGCTGGATCACCTTGTATTGGCGGGGGATGGTTTCCAGCGTCTCGGTCACCGTTTCGCCGAGCTTGGCAAGGCGCGATCCACCGCAGCAGGCGCACTGGGTCGGGCCTGGCAGCACAACCCGCTCGCGTGGCAGGTGTTCGGGGAAGGGCTGACGCGACGGGCGCTTGCGGGTGAAGCCGGCGACAGTCGTGGTTTTCGCCTTCGCGGCCTCCTGCTCGGCGCGCAGTTCGTCCTCGGTCGCGGTGGTTTCGTGCTCTTCGAGTTCCAGCTCCATCTGGTCGAGCAGCCGCGCCGTGCGTTCCGCACTGGGACCGTAGAGCGCACGCTTCAGCTTCTCGATCTGCAGCTTCAGATGCGCGATATAGGCGTCGGTATCGGACTGCCGGGCGCGATCGCCCAGAATGATCGCTTTCAGCGCCGCGATGTCATCCGGCAGGGTCGAAGGATCGAGATCCATGCCCGACATAGAATCACGAATTGCCGGGGTTTCGCTACAGAAATCCCTACCGGACCAAGGTTTTCCTCAGAAATCTTCGCGCCTACCCGGCCGCTTGCGGCCGCCAGGTTTGGCGTGGATTTCGCCAGTCGATCCCCTCCAGAAGATAACCGATCTGACCAGCGGTGAGGGACACAACCCCGTCCGCGGTCTGCGGCCAGATAAACCGCCCTCGATCAAGGCGTTTCGAATACAGCGACATCCCCACGCCGTCGTGCCAGATTGCCTTGATCAGCGACCCACCGCGACCGCGAAAGAAGAAAACATCCCCACAGAACGGCTCCCGTCCCAGACCTTCCTGAACTTGCAACGCGAGCCCTTTCATCCCGCGGCGCATATCCGTATGCCCCGATGTCAGCTCGTAGCAGCGCTCTTATGAACGGCTCCTTGCCGTTCCGGCAGGCGGTTCTGACCGGATGGATACTTTACTGCGGAAGGTGCAAGAATCGTCGAATGGGCCCGGCGATTTATCGGTGATCTGGACATGATGCGGCAGGAACTCTCCATGATGAAAGGGAACCTCACAGGGCAACTCCGGATCGGTGCCATGCCCTCTTGTTCGCCGATACTGCCATTCATCACCAGCGCGTTGACGCAGCGCTACCCTGCGGTGACGGTCAATATCTGCTTTCTCGGCATCGACGAACTCCGGCGCAGGGTTTTGAATTTTGAACTCGATCTTGGCATCGGCTATCTGAACCTGCTTGGGTCTTCGCAGATCGCCATGCGACTTCTTTACAGCGACGACATGGCTCTTCTGGTACCGTCAAAGCCGAACTTTCCACGAAACAAAAGCGCTACATGGACGGAGGCGGCTGCGTTGCCACTTTGCCTTCTGCCACGGAGCATGGAGGAGAGGCGGATCGTGGACGCCGTGTTCGCGGCGGAAGGTCTCGACGTCATGCCGCGGATCGAGGCGGATTCCTTTGTTAACCTTGCTTTCCATGTCATGCATGGTCACTACGCGACGATCATCGCAGGTCATTTTCGCTATGTGACCGGCGCATTTCCTGGGACGCGCATTCTACGGCTTGTCTCCCCTTCGATCCAGCAGCAGATTGGGCTGTTCTGGTTCGAGAGCGAGCCGGTCCTTCCACTGATCCATGCTTTGATCGGCATGTTGGATCGGATGGACGAGGAACAGGCACCTTGGCTTTCCCGCCCGGAGGCACGGGGTCGATAGGTTCCCCCGGCCTCCGTACTGCTACTATCGGTTCGGTAAATGCGCAGTCAGGCGATCTCCTCTTGCCGCGAGATATCTTCCAGGACACGACCCCTGGTCTCAATACCAAAGATGAGCACCAGGGCCGCGGCGATTACGAAGCTTACCGCTCCCAATGAAAACACCGCTCCCTGGCCGGCGCCGCTGATGATGAAGCCAACAACGATCGGGCCGAGAATGGCTCCAACTCGTCCGAATGCTGAAGCAACACCGGATCCGGTCGACCGCGCTCGGGTCGGATACAATTCCGGCGTGTAGGCGTAGAGGCAGCACCACATGCCGAACATGAAGAATTGCATGAAGAATCCGCTCACGAAGAGCAATTCCGCGCTGATCGAGTGCCCGTAGATATATGCAAGAACGGCGCTCATAATGAGAAACAGGGCGGTCGTAATCTTTCGCCCCAACCGTTCGAGCAGCAGGCCAGCCGCGAAGAACCCGGGTATACCACCTATCGTGATGAGACTCACAAAACCGATAGATTTTATGACCGAGAAGCCATGCTGTGTCAGTATCACGGCGAGCCAGGAGGTGAGTCCGAAATAACCGAGAAGGGCGAAAAACCAGAGCCCGGCCAGCATGATCGTGCTGCGCAGATAGGCGTGCGTGAAAAGAATATGGAATGGATTCCTGATGGATTGCGACGTTTCCGGAATATATTGTTTGGGGGGCGGCAGAGCTTTGCCCCACTTTTTCATGACCTCATTCTCTACATTGGTCAGGACCATATCCGCTTCGTCATACCGTCCCTGATCGACCAGCCAGCGGGGGGATTCGAATATAATCCGTCTTGCCCAGAAAATGACGAGCGAGAGTATGCCGACAGCCACGAACACACCTCGCCATCCCAGATAGGGAAGGACCGTATAACTGAGCAGGCCCGATATGACGAAGCCCACAGCCCAAAAGCCCTCCATGAACGAAATATAGAAGCCCCGTTTATCGGCGGGGATGATTTCCGACAGAATTGCCTGTGCCACCGGTGCTTCGCCACCGACACCAATGCCGATAATGAGCCGGAATACCATGAGCGTTACGATTCCCGTGGCGCCTGCTGCTAGAAAACTACCCATGCCCCAGATCAGCATCGTGAGCTGAAAAGCGTACCGGCGGCCCATCCGATCCGAGATATATCCGGCGACGAGATTGCCAATCAATTGCCCAAGAAATGTCATGGACGCGAGCAAACCGATCTGCACCTTCGTCAAGTGGAAATAGGCAGCGATGGGCCCAACCAGAAACACCAGTAATGCCACATTGACCTGATCAGCTAGCCACGCCGTCGCGACGGCGGCAAAAACACGACGCTGATAAGATGTCATTGGCAAACGCTCCAGTCGACCGGAGACATTTACCGCCTTCGCGTCGCGGAAAACGGGCGCATTTATTTTGTTTGTTGTAAGCATGACGTAGTCCTCCGTTATTCTAAGCGTCTTTTACCTTTCGAATAAAACTGAGTGGGAAGATTCGTCGCGGGCAAAGGCGAATGAGATTTCTCAGCTGCCGGAGTCCTGAACGAATCTATATCCACTCTCTGTTATGTCTCGATCACTGAGTATTTGACTCCATCGGTGTGTATGTGAACCCAGTGGAAGCGATGGTCGTCGAGTGACGTCGATAAGCCTCGCATCGGGCCCGTTGTGCTACGGAATGGCGGCCCTGCTTGCCAATTTTGAGAAGCTGCTCGGCATTCTCCCAACCGACACGGGACACCGCCTCGTCTGTCAGACCGGCCGCCCCCAGATCCTCAACGCCCTGACGCATCGGTCGGAATGGGTACGACGATCCGAAGAGAAGCTGATCGCGCATGAAGCCGTTTGCCGCCTCGATGTAGAGACGGCCGCCTGGAGACCATGTGTACATGTCCGGGGATACGAAGACGTTCTCGTTCCGGAAGGCGACGGCGATCATATCGGCAACGCGTGGATAGAAGCCGTGGCAGCAGATGATCTTCAGCTTCGGGAATGTCCTGGCCACAATATCGACGGCAAACGGATCGTTGAACGTGAGATCGGGTGTCGTCGGTCCGGACATGATGCAGACTGGAATCTGCATATCGGAGCACGCTTCGTATAGCGGCATCAGTCGATCATCATGCGGTAACAGCGCCTTCTCGTAAAAGCCGGCGTCGATGTTTAGTCCGGAGAGATCAAGTTGACCGATTGCACGCCTCAATTCTGCCAGCGCGTCTTGCTCGCCGAGTTCGAGAGGATCGATCGACGCGATGCCAAGAAGGCGCCCCTTTGATCGCTGCACGATCTCGGCAAGAGCGTCGTTACTGATCCGTACAGTTGGTGTGCTTCGTCCGACCATAATACCCGTTCCGATTCCGGCATCGGTCATTTCCGCAAGAAATGTATCTAGATCGGTAGCGCGCCGGAAATGGTCCGGATCGTTCGCTCCAACGCGTCGATTCAACCACCGAACGGTCTCGAATTCGGGACAGTCAGGTAATCCTCCAAAAAACTTATGTAGAAAAGTTGGGCGGGTTCGCATATCAACAAGAGGGCGAACGAGGCTCATGTGATGATTGTTTCCTTTCGTTGAACTAATTACTGAAACGTACTTCGATTATATTAATGTACTGTATTAACGATTTCCTGAATTGTTTTGGTTCGTGGTTTTTTATTTATAATATTATTTTTATTCGATTTGTAGAAATATTTTATTTCAGAATTGATAGATATATAAATGCCAAAATGTCAAAGCCTTTCTCCAAATGATCTGATCGATTTGGGAAATGAACGGTATTTGACCGACCACAAGAAGTCGGCGACCTTCCTGTGGACCTGCATCCGCAATCCACCGCAGCGTTTCTGATCGACGCGTATAAAGGCGCGCTGATCAGGATGAAGGCGGACAGAAGTGTGGCCGCGATCCACGCGATGACGGCAGTTGAAAGGTCGATGTGCAACCCTGCGGCCAAACCCTTGCTGGTCATCATGAAGCGTCGGCTGCAGAGCACATGAGGCTTGTTTGTCCCGAAAACGGTGGTCGAACTGATCGCCTCCACCACGACCAAAATAGGGCTGACCGTGCGATGTGAACTGGATACCCGCGACTACCCAAAGGGTATCAAGGTCACCGACGAGGAGATGACGACCCTCAATATCAAGGGCAACACATTCCACCCAGAATGGAATTATACAATCTCACCCAGAGAACCAACATAAAGCGGTAGATTTTGGGCGTCGCCTGAGCGCCGGGTCGGCCAACCATCTCACATTGGATCAATTGCGAATAGGCTCTTGATGAAGCGGCCGAACAACTCGCTCTGGCTCGAAATCCCGAGCCGACGATAGATGTTTTTCCGGTGAATTTTGACGGTGCCTTCGGTGGTGCCGATGATTGTGCTGATCGAGAGCGTGCTGTGGCCGCGCAGGATAAGTTGCACGATCCGTCGCTGCTGATACGTCAGATCATCTTGCGCGAACCGGGTGAAGGCGGCTTCCAGCGCACCGTCGAGCGCAGCGGCCGGTGCCGCGCTGTCGAGTTGCCGCCACTGGCTGCGGACAACCTCCCGCACAATCGGCTCCAGCGCACGCAACCGGTCCATCTCGCTCTCGCTGAACGCCGATCGCCCGGTCTTGCGCATCAGCGAATAGGCAGCGGTAAATCCGCAGGGCAGCGGTACCAGAAACCCGATTTCCTCGACCAGCGAGCCCGGTTCGAGCGAAATACACGGATGCACGTCCGACGCACCGTAAAAATCGGACTGAAAAAAATGATCCGGCGCCAGTTCGCTCATCCGCCACAGCCCTGGCGGATGCCCCTGCACGCTTGCGGTGTAGAACGGATCGAGCAGATACGCCCCGCGCAGATAGGCATCGAGCGCCGCGCGGGTCGCGTGCGCGCCGTAACCATCATGCAGCAGGCGCGGCCCCTCACCGTAGGGATAACCGAAAATGACCGACAGATCGAAAGCGGCGACCGTTCTCAGCAAGCCGTCGAGTGCGAGCGGCAATGCCGGCGTCCCGATCTGACCGACCACTGCCGCAATCGTCCCGAGGTCGGGTGCAGCGGGCGCACTGACGACCGGTCGCTGCTGAGCCTCCGCCATCCATCTCCCCATCGATCCATGACAGCCCGATCTCGCTGCCGAGCCGCATATCTCTTTCGGGATATAGCTGATCCGCTTCGCCACCGTCATGATTTTATCATCGACCAACCCGCCGGTCACAGAGCGGGAATTTTTCAGGAAGGCCGTACGCGCAAGCGTGCCACCGCCAGTCCACACGGCGTCCAGGCAATTTTTGGGAGACTGATCATGTCCGAACGACCCGACGATACCCGCATTCTCGATCAGGATACCGCAACGCTGCACCAGATGGGCTACGCTCAGGAACTCGCCCGCCGCATGCGGACATTTCAGAACTTCGCGATCTCGTTTTCGATCATCTGCATCGTCTCGGGGGGCATCAATTCGTTCAGCCAGGGTATTGCGAGTGTCGGTGGCGCCTCGATCGGCATCGGCTGGCCGCTCTCGTGCCTATTCTCGCTGTTCTTCGCGATCGCCATGGGCCAGATCGGCTCGGCCTACCCCACGGCGGGCGGCCTCTATCACTGGGCGTCGCTGCTCGGCGGCCGGTTTCTGGGCTGGATCACCGCCTGGTTCAACCTGATCGGGCTGATCACCGTGCTCGCCGCAATCAATGTCGGCACCTATCTGTTCCTGCTCGGCGCGCTTGCCCCGGCACTGGGAATCGATACTGCGGCCCTGACCCCCGGCGCACCCACCGCCCACAGTATTCTGGTCCAGACAATGATCGTCGGCGGCATTACCCTCAGCCAGGGCGTGGTCAACCATCTCGGCATCAGGCTCACCTCGAAACTGACTGATTTCTCCGGCTATCTGATTCTCGGCAGCGCTCTTGCCCTCACGGTCGCCTTGCTCGCCTACGCACCGCATCTCGACCTGTCACGGCTGTGGACCTTCACCAACTACAGTGGTAAGGCTGGTGGCAGCACTTGGCCGCACACCGGCAACCTGACCTATCTGTTCCTGCTGGGCCTGCTTCTGCCGGCCTACACCGTCACCGGCTTCGACGCTTCGGCCCATACCGCCGAGGAAACGATTGACGCTGCCCGTTCGATCCCGCGCGGCATGATCCATTCCGTCGTCTGGTCCGGCCTGTTCGGCTGGATCATGCTCGCCGCAGTCATCCTCGCAGTGCCGAACATGGATCAGGCGGCGGCACAGGGCGGCAATGCGTTTTTCTGGATCATGGATCACGTGATCCCCGCCGGGCTGAAACTGCCGCTCTACGTCGCCATCGCCATCGCCCAATATCTTTGCGGCCTCGCCACCGTCACCTCGGCCAGCCGCATGGTCTTCGCCTTCTCGCGGGACGGCGGACTGCCCGGTTCGCGCTATCTGCGCAAAGTCAGCCACAGCTTCCGCACACCGATGATCGCGATCTGGGCGGTCTCCCTGCTCTCGATCGCTTTCACGATCTACGCACCGGTCTACACCACGATCGCCGCCGTCTGCGTGATTTTCCTCTATATTTCCTATTTGCTGCCGATCGTCGCGGGCTTGCTCGCCTTCCGCCGAAGCTGGACTGTGATGGGACCGTTCGATGTCGGGTTGCTCTACCCCGTCGTTGCGGTGCTGGCGATCATCGGTGCGGCGGTGCTGCTCTATGTCGGGGTGCAACCGCCGAACAATCAGGCCCTGACCGTCACGCTCGGTGTCCTTGCGATTACCGTTGTCATCTGGTTCGGCTTCGAGCGCAAACGCTTCCAGGGACCGCCCATCAGCCGCGAGCAGGTTGCCGAGCGTGCCGGCCTGATCGCATTGGAGGAACGGGCGCTGGAAGGGAGCGGGAACTGAGCATGACCACATCGTCGACGACAGCTGGTATGCGTCCCGGCAGGCTGGCCGGAAAAATCGCGCTGATCAGCGGTGGCGCGGGCGGTTGCGGGCGGGCGGCCTCGGAATTGTTCGCCCGCGAAGGGGCCAAGATCGCTATCGTCGACCTGCCGCACAGCGACGGCGAAGCCCTCGCCGACACCTTACGCTGTGCCGGCTACGAAGCGGTATTCGCCGCCGCCGATGTCTCGAACGAAGCCGATGTCGCTGCGGCGGTGGGCACCGCCAGCGCCGCCCTCGGCCCGATCACCGTTCTGTTCAACCATGCCGGCACGCTGATTGTGAAACCGTTTCTCGAAACCACCGCCGACGACTGGGACCGGCTGATGGCGATCAACGTCCGCAGCATGTTTCTGATGACCCGCGCCGTCCTGCCCGGCATGATTGCGGCAGGGGGCGGAGCCATCGTCTGCACCTCCTCGATCTCGGCGGTCGCCGCAACGCCGGGCGAAGTGCTGTACGACACCACAAAGGGTGCCTGCCACATGTTCGCCCGCGCGATCGCGGTGGAATATCGCGACCGCAAAATCCGCTGCAACGCGGTGTGCCCCGGATTCATCAAAACCGCCCACGGCGAGCGTGAACTCGAACTGCTCACCGGCATCGGCGTCGATGTCTCCGAGGCCGCGATCGCCGCACAGCAGGGCCGCATGTGCCGGCCGGCGGAAGTGGCCCAGGCCGCCCTATTCCTTGCCAGCGATGAGGCGAGCTTCATCTCCGGCACGCATCTGTTTGTCGATAACGGTTTCACAGCGATCTGAACGGACATATCATGCCGGATTTCGAAAAAGGCGGGCTATGGCGCAACTGGGTCGGCAACCAATCCTGCGTCCCCCTCTACAAGGCTGCCCCTGGCAGCGAGGCTGAACTGGCCGAACTGATCGCAAAAGCCCATGCGCAGGCGTTGAACATCCGCTGCGCTGGCTCGGGCCATTCCTTCACGCCGGTCGTTGCCACCGGCGGCTTGCTGCTGACCCTCGCAAACATGACCGGCATCCGCGCGATCGATCCTGACTGTCAGCGCGTGACTGTCAGCGCGGGCACGCGGATCGGCACGATCGGGAAAGCACTGAAAGCGGCGGGTCTGTCACTGATCAACCAAGGCGATATCGATACCCAGGCGGTCGCCGGTGCGCTCTGCACCGGCACCCACGGCACCGGCGCGCGCCTGTCCAACATGGCCTCGCAGATCGTCGCAATGCGACTGGTCCAGCCCGACGGCAGCATTCTGACGGTCGATGAGCAGAATACCGACATGCTGCACGCCGCCCGCGTTGCGGTCGGTACTCTTGGCGTGATTTCGGAAATCACGCTCCAGGCCATGCCGGCCTATAATCTGCACGAACACCTCTGGCGCGACGATTTCGAAACCTGCATGGACCGCTACGACGAACTCGCCGCCAACCACCGGCATTTCGGCTTCTTCTGGTGCCCGGTACCGGAAAGCCGCCACCTCTACTGCCTGCCGGATACAGCGCCGGTCTCCAGCACCAACAAGATCGCCGATGTCTGCGAAATGAAGGTGATGGACATAACCGATGCCGAGCCGATGGAACGCGACTTCGAACGCATCGCGTATAGTTCAGAGATCTATCCGATCGAATACGTGCCGAATTTCCACGAACTGGAATACGCCGTGCCCGTTCAACATGGAAAAGACGCGCTGCGGGCGGTGCGCGAACTGATGTTAACGAAGCACACCAACTGCATCTATCCGATCGAATTCCGCTTCACCGCCGGCGATCCGGCCTGGATGAGCCCGTTTCACCATCAGGACAGCGTCACGCTCTCCGTCTCGGGCGGACCCGGCATCGACTACTGGGACTATCTGCGCGACGTCGATACCATCCTGCGGCGCTGCAATTCCCGGCCCCACTGGGGCAAAATGCATTTTCTCGACGCAGCAGATGTAACTGCGCTCTATCCGAAAGCCGAACAATTCCGTGCGCTCCGCCGCGAACGCGACCCGACCGGCGTATTTCTGAACGACCACCTCCGCGCCCTGTTTGGCTGATGGACGAGTGCGCAGCCTCACGCTGAGCCTATCAGTTACGGCCCGCTCTACGGGATGCCCGGACGAGTGTCCGGAGTCGACCCAAGGACGAACCCGCTCGCGCGGGATTGGTGCTTGAGGTGAGGTAGGGGGCTATCGTCACGGCCGTTTTGGCTTGAGCAGTTTAGGTCGGGGTTCGAGCATCGAGGGGTCAACCTTCAGCTCGAGAGGAGCCCCTGATGACCAACCCACCAGCCCAACCGTCCGTCAGCCCGTTGCGTCGGCGCATGCTCGAAGACATGGCGATGCGCGGCCTCAGAGAAGATACGCAGCGCGACTATATTCGTTTCGTAAAGAACTTCGCGGCGTTTCTCGGCCGCTCACCTGATACGGCGACTTCCGAGGACATCCGCCGTTTTCAAGTTTACCAGCACGAGAATGGCGCGCAGCCGCCGACGATCAATAGCTCCGTATCGGCGTTGCGCTTCTTCTTCACCATCACGCTCGACCGGCCCGACCTGTCGCGGCGGCTCGTGATAATCCGTCACCCACGTAAACTACCAGACGTGCTTAGCGTCGAAGAGGTCGGGCGATTGCTTGAGGCAGCACCTGGCGCCAAATACAAAGCTGCACTCGCCACCGCCTATGGCGCCGGGCTGCGCGTGTCCGAAGTCGCCGCCCTCAAGATTGACGACATCGACAGCACCCGCATGCTGATCCGTGTCGAACAGGGTAAGGGGCGCAAGGACCGCAACGCCATGCTGTCACCGCAGTTGCTGGAACTGCTGCGGCTCTGGTGGCGTGAGGGCAAGCGCCGGAACGTCATATTGCCGCACGGCTGGTTGTTCCCAGGCCAGAGATGCACCGATCCGATCTCCACTCGTCAGCTGCACCGCGCTGTCCATGAGGCAGCCGAGGTCGCCGGTGGCTGTGACAATGGATTCTGGCCCACTTGTGCTGATGAATTCTGGCCCACCTCCCGGGGTTGGACAGGCAGGGCCGCCCCGCGGGGCGGCCCTGCCTGTCAGCGGTTCTTTTTCTCCTTCCTGTTCATGATTTGG
>NZ_JAIMBZ010000054.1:0-15326 GCF_025499445.1 Acidiphilium sp. AL | reverse complement strand
CTGCGCAAACCGTTCGGAAAGCGAGGGATGATGCGCCTCGCGGCCCATCGCGATGACCGGACCGATCTCCGCAGCAGCACAGGCGTTCACATTGCCTTCGCTGAAGTAGCCGTTATCGGCGAGTAAATCGTCAACCTTGCCCAATACGTCGGGCAATTCAGCAATCTTGTTCAGCATGGGTTCGAGCTGTTGCTTGTCGTTGGGTGCCTGCACGACTTCCCCCGCAATGACCAGCAGACTGTCGGCCGCCACCACCGCCTGTGCGTTGTAACACTGATCGAACCCGCCCCCCGCCACCGGCATGATGCGGGACGCTTCATCGGTTAAATTGACCTGGTCGGTCGGAAGTGGTCCTGCGACGGGCGGCGCAGGCGGCCCGCCTCTGGGCTTCTTGCCGCTTGCCGCGGTCTTGGCTTCGCGTGCCGCCTGCCTGGCTTCGTATCCGGCCTGCTCGCGCGCATGACGTGCCTTCGCCCGCGCCTCGATCGTGGCCTTTGCGCGGGCAATCGCTGCCAAACGCTGCTCGCGCCGGGCGAGTTCATCGGGGATCGACATGCCGTCCGCCACATCGGCCCGATCGGCCGCCTCAGCTTTTGCCATGAGGTCGGCCACCTCGGCCTTTAACTGCACCTCGATCTTGCCCGCGTGCTCATACGACAGCGCACTATGCCGGCTGGCGTTGGCGTGGATCTTCGTTCCATCCAGCGCCACAGTGCCGAGTTTCAAAACTCCCATCTCGCGAGCCAGGACCAGAACCTGAACGAACAGCCCCTCAATCTGCTTGAGAAAGCGCCGTCGGAACGCCGCAATTGTGTCGTGATCGGGATGCTCGTTGGCGGCGATCACCCGAAACGCCACCGAGTCATAGCTCGCTCGTTCCAGCTTGCGGCTCGAAAAAACCCCGGTGGCATAACCGTAGATGATAATGCCAAGCAGGATTTGAGGGTGGTAGGATGCCTGACCCGAGCCACGATAGCGGCCGGTCATCGCCCGCAAATCAAATCCACCCACCACCTCGACCACAAACCGTGCCAGGTGCCGCTCCGGCAACCACTCGTCCACCGACCGCGGCATCAGGAAGTCCGTATCGCGGTCAATCGGGCGGAAGTTGCTCATGCGCAGGAGGTCCGGGGTGAAAGATGATCGATCCACGCTCGACCCTACCAAACACTTCCGCGTCGCGTTAAGTCCGACACGCTGCTAGAGCAATATGGCTTTAAGCGGAATCACGAAGCGATCCGCAAAGCCATGAAATTGCTCGCCCAAACAAAGGCTGGAGCGTGACCGACTGAAAGTCGTCACGATCCGGCAATCATCCGCCCTTTTTGGGCTGCCCGTCCGACGCCGAATTGTCATATGACAACCAATCGGACCGGCGATAGAGCAGGCCGGCAAACCGAGGAGTTGTCTCATGCCAGCCGATCATGACCCGATTTCCCGCCGCCGCTTCCTTGAAGGCTCGGCCCAGATCGGCGCAGCCTCGCTCCTGGCTGCGACGCCTGCCGTGGCCGCCGCCGCCGCGGACCAGAAACTCGGATTTTTCGTAATCGGCGACTGGGGCCGTCACGGCGCGCATCATCAAACCGCGGTGGGCCGGGCGATGGCAGCCGCGGCGGCGGAATCCGACCCGCGATTCATCGTCTCCGCCGGGGATAATTTCTACGAAAGCGGCGTGACGAGCATTCACGATCCGCAATGGCGGAGCAGCTTCGAGGATGTCTATTCCGAAGCCGCGCTGCAGCGCCCCTGGCACGTCATTCTCGGCAATCACGATTATCGCGGCGATGTCGAGGCGCAGATCGACTATTCGAAGCTGTCGCATCGCTGGCATCTGCCCGCCCGTTATTACACCCGCACCAAAACCCTGCCGGACCGGAGCGACGCGGAGATTTTCTATCTCGATACCTCACCGTTCATCCGTAAATATCTCGGCACCTCCACGCGTATCGAGGGGCAGAATCCGCACGCCCAGCGCGAATGGCTCGATACCGCGCTCGGCCGCTCGACGGCGCGCTGGAAAATCGTGATCGGCCATCATCCGATCTACACGACGCTCGGCGGCGCCGGGCACGACCAGCCGGACCTGATCGCGGCGATCGAGCCTCTGCTGCGCCGGCATCGGGTGAAGCTCTATATCAACGGCCACGACCACACGATGCAGTATGTCGAGATGGGCGGCATCGCCTATGTCACCACCGGCGCGGGGTCCGAGACCTATACGCCGGGCCCGGCGAGCCGCACGGGGTTCGTCTCCGGTGCGCACGGGTTTCTCGCCTGCGCGGCAACGAAGGATGCGATCGGCCTCGATTTCATCGACAGCACGGGACGCAGCCTGTTTCGCAACACGATCACGGCGGCGTAAACTACCGTTCGCGCCACCAGGCCAGGGCGATCAGGACGAAAGCCAGAATCGCCGCCGGCAACGCGGGAAGCAGCGGAATATCGCGCGCGCCGGTGACCAGCCGCGCGCGGCGGCGGTGCAGCAGCCCGCCCCAGCCCGGCTTGGGCGTGCGGCCGAGCCAGACGATGCGCCCGCCCGATCGCCGCGCGAGCGGCGCGAAAATCCGGTCGCTCGCCGCGAGATCGGCGTATTCGGCGGGATCGTCATTCGCCGCACCGGCATAGGCGGTCATTCCGCCGGCGCTGACCCGCCACACGCCGGCGGCGCCAGCCGGGATGCTCGCAGTGAACCGGCCGGGAGCGATGCGATGGAGGGCGAGCGTCGTGGACTTGCCCGATGGATCGGTCACCTGCGCCGAACCGGGCGCACCGCCTTTCAGCGAACGCCGTTCGACGGTGAGCCGGCCTCCCGCAATATGCGCAGTGAGCCGGCTCGCCGCGAGCGCCGGTTCGCCCAGCAGCCAATGCACGGTGCGGCGCAGCAAGGGCTCGGCCGGCCCCGCCATCGCCTCGTCATGGGCGAGAGCACCACGCGCCCAGAGCCAGTATTGGTCCGACAGCAGCATCGCGACCCGGCCCTTGCCTTCATGCGCGAGCACAAGCAGCGGCGCTCCGCCGTCGGCGCCGGGCGTGCGGAGCAGAATGACGCCGCGCACGCGTCGGGCGCTCTCGAACCGATACCAGGGCGCCATCGCCGCGTGCATGAGCGGCGCGGTGACCGGATGGCGCCGCCCTGTCGCGGTGAACGCGGGCGTAAATCCGCCGGTCACCGTGCCCGCGCCATCCGGCAGGGCCGGGAGAATCGGCTCCAGCGGCGAATCCGCGAGGGAGGCGGGCCCTTCGAATTCCGGCCCGGCCTCGATCAGCAGCGCGCCGCCCGCGCGCACATGCGCCGCGATATTGGCGAGATAGGGTGGCAGCAGAAGCCCGTTATTGCTGAACTGGTCGAGGATGATGAGGTCGAACCTGCCAAGATCGCGGTTGAACAACTGATCCACCGGAAACGGGATCAGCGACATGTCATGCACGGGCGCCGCCAAAGCCTCGGAAGGCAGACGAAGGATGGTGAAATTGGCCAGCCGAACGGCGGGGTCGGATTTGAGCAGAAGCCGCCAGGTGCGCAGGCCGGGATTCGGCCCGCCGGCAACCAGGAGAACGGTCAGCCGCCGCCGCACGCCGGTCAGCGTGAACACCGCCTGATCGTTCACCGCCGAAACCTCGCCCGGCAGCTCTGCCGCCGCGATGGCGACCACGGAGCCGCCCTCGTGAGTGACCGGCAGTTTTACCGAAACCGGCCGGTCCGCCGGAGCCTGCAGCCGCGCGACGGTCTTGCCGTCGATCGAGATTTGCACCGGCACCTTCATGCCGCGATCGTCCATGCCATGATCGCTCACCGCGAAGCGCAGCACCACATGATGGCCGACCAGGCCGTAATGCGGCGCGTCGATCAGGGCGAGCGCCCGATCCGTCTGGTTGCCGCGCGCCGGAATCAGCGCCGAGACCGGAACGTTCGAAGGCAGCGGGATCGGTTTATCGGTCACTTCGCCGTCACTGATCGCCACCACCCCGGCGAGGCGTTTGGGCGGGATCGACGACAGGGCATCGCGCAGCACCGCGAAAAACGGCGTGCCGTCATGCCCATTGCCCGCGACGCTCGCCACGACAAGCCTGGTTGATTTCGGCAGCGTATGGACGAGGTGATGGAACGCCGCATCGGCAAGGTGTTCCCGATCGCCGATCGCCATCGAGGGCGAGCGGTCGCGGACGATCACGGCGATATCCGGCAATGGCGCGGTGGTGCGCTCGCGCCAGCGTGGGCCGGCCAGCACGAGAACCAGGAACAGGAGACCGAGCGCCCGCAGCGCCGCGCCGCGCGCCCGGCGGGCGACGCCAGCAGCCGCGATTGCCGCCGCGAGGGTGGCGAGCACGGCCAGAAGCCAAGCCGGGATCAGCGGATCGAAAGTCACGGGGCCGATCACCGAGACAGCCGGCGCAAGATTGCCGGGATCTGCACCTGATCGGATTTATAGGTGCCGGTCAGCGCATACATCACAAGGTTGATGCCGAACCAGGTGGCATGGAGCCGCTGGCCCGGCGTGCCGGGCAGCATGGCGCGCATTGGCGCGCCCGCCCTGTCGGTCGCCCAGGCGCCGGCCCAGTCATTGGCGCCGATCACCACCGGGCTGACGCCGTCGGCGTCGCGGCCGCCTTTCGCCGCAATATAGACCGGCGCGCCGTCGAAACGGCCGGGAAAATGCCGGGTCAGGAAAAACGTGTGGGCCAGGGTGTCGTTGGCCGTGAGCCTCTTGAGCGGCGGAATCGCAAGACAGGCGGTGACGCGCCGCAGCGCCTCCCTTGCACCGGGGTCGAACCCGGCGCCGGAGCCTTGTTCATCCGTTCCGCCGCCATCGGTATCGATCACCAGCAATCCGCCGCTGGCCATGAAAGCGTCGAGCGCAGCGCAGGCATGCTTGCCGGGCGGGGTGGTGGCGCCGGTGACCGGCCAGTAGAGCAGCGGGTAAAGCTGCAGATTGCTGGTCCCCGGCACGACACCGCGCGGCGGCCCGAGCCGTGCCGCCGTCTCCTGGTTCACCGTGTCGGACAGAGCTGCAAGGCCGGCCTTGCTTACCGAATCGATCGCGGCATCGCCGGTTTTCACGTAAGCGAGCGTGGTGGCGAGCGCGGCGGGGGGAATCTCGCCGGCGCGGGCAGTACCGCCCCAGGCCAGGAGAAGAACAGCACCGATCGCCGCGACCCGCAATCGCAACGCACCGCGCAGGATCAGCGAAATCAGCAGATCGGCGCTGAGAAGCAACAGCGCCGCGGCCAGGATCGCGGGACCGAACCGCCGGGCGCGCGGCAACGCGTCGAGCCCGGTCACCGGAACGGTCGCGGGATAATCCGCCGCTTCCGGCAGCGGCACATGGCCGCCGATATCGAGCGCCACCGCGCCGTGCACATTGCCCCACAGGCCGGGCGGATGCGCGGGCGAGACCGGAACCTGGGCCAGACCGGCGGCTTCGATCGGCTGCGCCGCCGAACCGGGCACGACGAGGCGCCCCGCGCCGTCCAGCGCGCGCAGCGGTTTCAGCATGCCGGATTTCGGTGCTTCTCCCATACCGAGCCGGACCAGCCGGCCGATCAGAGCCGGGAAACCTGCGGCGATCGGCCAGTCCGACCACGCCGTATTCGCCGTGGTCAGCACATCGGCCAGAACGCCGCGTCCCTGCCGCACGCCCAGAATGATCGGAGTTCCATCGGCGAGCCGCGCCCAGACCGTCGCGGGGTCGAGCGAAGCTGGATCGGCCAGAATCTGCCGCGTCACCGTGACGGATTTCGGCGCGGGCAGGCCGGCGAGCGGCGAAGCGGGGGCGAAACCCGCGACCGCCTCGGGTTTTCCCGTGGTCAGCGCGCCGCCAAGCGCGCGCACGCCGCGCAACAGCCGGTCTGGCACGAGCGCGTCGGATCGCGTCGCGGTCAGCGGCCCGGCGAATCGGATCACCACGCCGCCATCGTCCATAAACCGCTGCAGCATGCCGATCTCGGGCGGACGCAGTCTTACATCGGCGAGAATAATGGTGCTCGCGCCCGATTCGGCAAGTTGCTCGACCGTTCCCGTGCGTACCGAAGCGCCGGACGGCAGGGCGCGGCGGATATAATAGAGTGCGCCGAGCAGTTTCTGCTCGGGATTCGCCGTCCCGCCCGCCACCAGACCGGCCACGACGCGGCGCGCGCCACTCCCCAGCAATGCGACCCCGCCCGGCGCCGGACGGCCGGGCAGGACGAGCTTCACGACCTTGTTGGCGAGTGCTGCCGGCAAGCCGATCCGGGCTTCCCCTTTCGTGCTGCCGGGCCGGATCGTGATGATCGCCCGCGCCAGCGCGCCGCCGGAGGCATTTTCCGCCAATACCGGCTGGATCACGCGATCGCGCTGGGCGACCACCGCGAGCCGGGCGATCAGCGCCCCGTCACGGGCGATGCGCGGCGGTTTCAGCAGGCGAATTCCCCGCGCCGGCGCGGCGACGATGCGCGCGGGATCGAGGGCGGCGATAAACCTGCCCAGGCCCGGCTGCGCCAACCCGTCCGCGACATAAACGCCGGTGAGATCATGGATGCGCGTCCGCGCGGCGCGCACCGCTGCCAGATCGGCAATGCGATCCGACGGCCAGGGTTCCGCGTCCATCGCGCCGAGTGCCGCCAACGCCTGAGCGCGGGTGAGCACGCCGGTCGCATGCGGCTTCTGCTCCGCTGCATCGGGCGCGGTGGCAAGGAGCGCGACGCCGCGACGCCCGGCCTGTTCGACGATGCGCCGCGCGGCGGCGATCCGCGCCGGAAAATCGGCGGCCGCAGCCCAGCCATTGTCGATGGCGAGCAGGATCGGGCCGGTGCCGGGAAGCAGGCGCGGCGGGACGATTTCCGGTCCGGCGAAACCGAGAATCACGAGGGAAGCGACCAGCAGGCGCAGGATCAGCAGCCAGAGCGGCATCCGCACCGGGCTGCGCTCGGTGGGCGCTATCTCGCGCAACAGCCGCAGCGGCGGAAAGACCTGCCGGCGCGGCGCGGGCGGCGTCGCGCGGAGCAGAAAATACAACGCGGGCAGCAGCAGAAGCCCGGCCAGAACGGCGGGAGCGGCGAAGGACAGCGCGCCGGTCACGCGACCGGCTCCAGCGCGGCGCGGATCGCGGCGAGCGCCGGGCCGGGCGGCGCATCGGTGCGGTGGAAAATCGGAATCAGCCGCGCAGCCTCCGCCGCCGCGACCACGGCGTCGCGCTGCGCGGTGAGCCGGGCGTGATAGGCGTTCGCGATATCCTCCGCGCGGGCGATATCTTCGGGTTTCTCGCTCGCCGCACCGTCGAACAGTACCCGGCCGCGATAGGGAAAATCGCATTCGGCGGGATCGAGCACCTGAACCAGCACGCCACCCCGCTCCGTCGCGCCGCGCGACGCGAGATCGGCGGCGATGAGGCCGGGTTCATCGAGAAAATCGCCGAACAAAGCGAGCCGGCCCGCAACCGGTTTTGCCGTCGTCGGCAACGCAAGCCCGGCGGCAAGGCGCGCGAGCGCGCCCGGTCCCCCGACCGGCTGCATCCGTCCGAACAGCGCGACGCGCTCGCCACCCTCAAAGGCGAGGGCCGCGACCGCCAGCCCGAGCAGAACCGCGCGCTCCCATTTGGTTTCCCGCCCCCGCGCCGAACCCCAGCGCATCCCCGGATGATCTTCGATGTCGAGCACCAGGGTCTCCACCGATTCCCATTCGCGCTCGCGCACATAGAGGCGGTCGCCCCGCGCGCTGCGCCGCCAGTCGATCGCGCGGAGCGAATCGCCGTCGCGCACGTCGCGGTATTGCCAGAACTGCTCGCCCGCGCCTGCACGCCGCCTGCCATGGCGGCCGGGTGCCGTGCTGGCGGCAAGGCGCTGGGCCGCAAGCAGCAATGGCGAAAGGGTTGCGGCGAGGGATTCCGCCGTTGCGATCGTCCGTCCGGCCGGCCCAGGGTCAGCCAAGTGCCTTGGCCACCACGCTCGCGATCAGCGTCTCGACCCCGACGCCCTCGGCCCGCGCGGCAAAGGACAATCCCATGCGATGACGCAGCACCGGAGCCGCGAGTTCCGCCACATCGTCGAGGCTCGGCGCCTCGCGTCCGTCGAGCAAGGCGCGGGCGCGGCAGGAGAGCATCAGCGCCTGCGCCGCGCGCGGACCGGGACCCCAGGCGAGCGCTTCGGCAAGATCGGGAATGATCGCGGTCTCCGGCCGCGCGCCGCGCACCAGGCGAAGAATCGCTTCGAGCACAAGCTCGCCCACCGGCATGGCGCGCACCAGGCGCTGGGCGGCGAGCAGATCATCCGGGCCGAGAGCGGCGGCGGCGCTGGCCTCGTCGGTGCCGGTGGTGGCGAGCAGCATCGCACGTTCGTCGGCAAGTGCCGGATAGTCGATGCGGATTTCGAACAGAAACCGATCGAGCTGCGCTTCCGGTAGCGGATAGGTGCCTTCCTGCTCCAGCGGGTTCTGGGTCGCCAGCACATGGAACGGCGCCGGCAGCGCGCGATTCAGCCCGGCCACCGCGACCCGGTGCTCGGCCATCGCCTGGAGCAGCGCGGACTGGGTGCGCGGACTGGCGCGGTTGATCTCGTCTGCCATCAGCAATTCGGTGAAGACCGGGCCTTCGATGAACCGGAAGCCGCGCGTGCCGTCCGCCGCCTGTTCCAGCACCTCGCTGCCCAATATGTCGGCGGGCATCAGATCCGGCGTGCATTGGATGCGCCGCGTCGAAAGCCCGAGCGACGCGGCCAGCGCCTCGACCAGCTTGGTCTTGCCGAGACCCGGAACACCGACGATCAGCGCGTGGCCACCGGCGAGCAGGGCGGCGAGGCACTGGTCGATCACCGCGTCCTGGCCGATAATCACCCGCCGCACCTCGCTCCGCGCCGAAGCCAGACGTGCCGTGACGGCGGCAAACCGCGCGAGAACGTCTCCACTCGCGGAGAGATCGGCGGTGCCGACATCTTTCTGCAACATACTGGTCATTTGTGATCGCCTGTGTGGTTTCGCCCGATGTTTCCCTTGCCTATATCCGCATGTATGAACGATCGGATCGGAACATAGAGGCCGGGACGGTGAACGACCATTGCGGTACCGCCGGCCGACCAGGATTCCATAGGGCCAAGGACACCATGACGCAGAACGGGATGGGGAACAACGGCACGGCGCAGCAGGCCGAATCTGCCGGCATTACGCTGATTCCGCTCGATCCGGCATCGCGCGGCCTCGGCATGATCCAATCCATGATGCCGCGGCGCGTGCCGGTCGAGTGCGGCGACCTGCCGTTCCTGATCCGGCGGGATGGAAGCTGGCTGTATCGCGGCAGCCCGATCGGCCGAAAATCCATGGTCTGCCTGTTCGCGAGCGTGCTCAAGCGCGACAAGGAGGGCCAGTTCCTTCTCGAAACGCCCGCCGAACGGGGCCGCATCGAGGTGGAGGACGCCCCTTTCGTCGCCGTCGGGCTCGACTGGCATGGCGAGGGAGCATCCCAGATTCTGCATTTCCGAACCAATGTCGATCAGGTGATCACCGCCGGCCCGGCCCACCCGCTGCGCGTGGCCCATGACCTGCTGACCTGCGAGCCGACGCCCTATGTGCATGTGCGCGATGGCGCCGGCACGTTCCCGATCGAGGCACGGATCAGCCGGGCGGTCTATTATGAGCTGGTCGCGCTCGCCGAGCCTGGAATGCGCTACGGCAAGCGCGTGCTCGGCGTCTGGAGCCAGGGGATGTTCTTCTCGCTTGGCGAAATCGCGCACTGCGCCGGCTGAATGGATCAATCATCCGCGCTGATGGACGAGGCGGAGCTGCGCCGCCGCCTTGCCGGCCGGGCGGCGCGCAGCCAGGCGGCCGGTACGGCGCGCGTCGCCGCCGTCCTGGTCGCGATCGAGCCCCGGCGCGGCGTATGGCTCACCCGCCGGGCGGCGAATCTCGCCCATCACGCCGGCCAGGTGGCGCTGCCCGGCGGGTCGCTCGACCCCTCCGACCCCTCGCACGAGGCCGCCGCCTTGCGCGAAGCCGAGGAAGAGATCGGGCTCGATCCCGTATCGGTCGAAATTCTCGGCCGGCTCGACGATTATATCATCGCCACCGGATTTCATATCACGCCGATTACCGCACTGGTCCATGGTCAGCCGCGATTTGCCGCATCGCCCGGCGAGGTGGCGGCGATTTTCCCGCTCGGCCTCGGCGACCTGCTCAACCCCGCCCTGCCCGAATGGCGGCGCGCGCACTGGCGCGGCGGGACGCGGGATTTTCCGGTCTGGCCGCACCCCGACCACGTGATCTGGGGTGCGACCGCCTGGATTCTGTTCCGCCTCGCCGAGGCGCTGCGCGCGCCGGAATAGAAAATCAGTCCACCGGCTGGCCCGGCTTGACCGTGGCCGCCGTCGGCGCGGCGGAGGCGGTCACAGCCGGCTGCATCGGCACCTTGATCAGTTTCGGGTAATTGTAGGCGGCACCGTCGGCCATATCCACGCCCGCGCCGATCACCCCGCCGAAGAGAACATTACCGAAGGCCATGCCCTTGGTGGAAGATGCGACGGTCGCGATTCCAGGCTGATACCCGGCCTTGGCGCATTTTATGTTCAGATTGTCATAGGCACGATGCACCGTGACCGTGCCTGGCGTATTGACGAACCACGTTCCTTTATTGCTTTTCAGCGCACATTGAGCGCCCGCCAGAGATTGGCCCGCTGCCGTGGTCTGAACGGATAAGGTCTGATTGGTGCCATCGACGATCGAAGCGCAGCCGGCGATCGGCAACAGAAACAGGGCCGGCAAAAACCGGCGCGGAAGATTATTGGACATGAAACTCCCCTGATGCAAAATCCGTTTTGGTACGGAAAACCGTGAAACGGCCGCCGTATGCGAAATAATTACAGAACTTTATTAATTTCACAATAACGACGATCCCGATCGGGTCACAGCCGCCCCCGACTGTCTCGCCGGCAAAAAAACCGGCATAGAGCGCGGATGAACGATCCGCGATTGGAAATCCTCTGGAATGCGCTGCCGGAAGCCCGGATCGTCGGCGGCGCGGTCCGCGACATCCTCGCCGGGCGCGAATGCGCCGATATCGATCTTGCGGTCCCGCTGGAACCCGAGGCGGTCGCGCAACGCCTGGCGCAAGCCGGCATCCGCGCGATCCCGACCGGCCTTGATCACGGCACCATCACCGCGCTGATCGACGGCAGGAGCTTCGAGATCACCACGCTGCGCCACGATGTGGCGACCGATGGCCGCCGCGCGACCGTTTCGTTCACCGATGACTGGCGCGCGGACGCGGCACGGCGCGACTTCACGATCAACGCGATGTCGATGGACCGCGCGGGTACGGTGTTCGACTGTTTCGGCGGCCGCGCCGATCTTGCCACCGGCATCGTGCGGTTCGTCGGGGTCGCCGCAGTGCGGATCGCCGAGGATTATCTGCGCATCCTGCGGTTCTTCCGCTTCTTCGCCCGCTATGGGCGCGGCCAGCCGGATGCCGCGGCGATCGCCGCCATCACCGAGTTGCGCAAGGGGCTGGCGCGGCTTTCCGCCGAGCGGGTCTGGCAGGAACTCAAACAGATTTTGACGACGCCCGATCCGCGCACGGCATTGCGCCTGATGGTGCAAACCGGCGTTCTCGGCATCGTTCTCCCCGAATCGGCAGCATTATCGCGATTCGAGGCGGTCCTATCGCGCGAAGCACCGCCCGATCCAATCCTGCGCCTCGCGGCATTGATCGAAACCGACGGCGCCGGTCTCGCCGAGCGGCTGCGCCTGTCAGAGGCCGAGCGGACCCGCCTCGCCGCGCTGCGCATCGCGCCGGATCTGCCGCCCGATATCGAAATCGGCGCGCTGCGCCGCGCGCTGGCCGACACCGAGCCGGACATCCTGACCGGCCGCACCTGGCTCACGCCCGACGATGCCGACCGAACATCCTTGCGCGCGCGTCTCGCGGCGACGCCGCGTCCGATCTTCCCGCTCAAGGGCCGCGACGCGCTGGCGCTGGGGGCCGAACCGGGCCCACCGGTCGGCGAGGCGCTTGCCGCGGCTCGCGCCTGGTGGCTGGCACGGGATTGCGAGCCGGACGCGGAAGCCTGCCGCGTGGAACTGGCACGCAACCTTCACTCGGGCCGGTAGCCGGTCGCGACCAGATATAATTCCCGGCTATCCTTCCGGCTGGCGGCGGGCTTGGCATGGCGCACGGCGGTAAAACGTTGCTTCAGCAGGGCCAGCATCCCGCCTTGCGCGCCTCCCTGAAACAGCTTGGTAACGAATCCGCCGCCGGGTTCCAGCGTCTTGAACGCGAAATCGAGCGCCAATTCGGCAAGCCCCATGATTCTGAGATGATCGGTCGCGGTATGGCCGGTAGTGTTCGGCGCCATGTCCGACAGCACGAGATCGGCCCTGCCACCGAGCGCCGTGCGCAAAGCCGCCTCCATCGCGTCATCCTGGAAATCGCCCTGGAGGAGCGTCGCCCCCGCGATCGGGTCGATCGGCAGCAGGTCGATGCCCACCACCCGCGCCGCACCGCGTTCCAGCGCGATCTGGGTCCAGCCGCCCGGCGCCGCGCCCAGATCGACCACCCGGCTCGCCCGGCCGATCAGGCCGAATTTCTCGTCCAACTCGATCAGCTTGAACGCCGCGCGCGAGCGATAACCCTTCGCCTTGGCGGCCTCGACATAAGGGTCGTTGAGCTGGCGGGTCAGCCAGCGCTGCGAGGAGGGTTTGTGCTTGCGCGCGGTTTTGAGCCGCACGGCGGTGCGGCGCCCCTGAGGAATCTCGTCGGTCATGATCCGTGTTGCTATGCGTTATAGCGGCGATGCCGGCTGCGTGCCGAGCGGATCATCCGCATCAGCATGCCCTCGCGCAGGCCGCGATCGGCCACGGCGAGATCCTGGGTCGGCCACATTTCCTCGATGGCGGCGAAAATCGCGCAGCCGGGCAGCACGAAATCGACCCGGTCGGGGCCGATGCACGGGTGCTGCGCAAGGCCGGCGCGGCCCATGGCGCAGATCGACGCGAGGCCATCGGCCACCTGCCCGCGGGGCAGCACAGCACCGTCGATGGCGCCGCGCCGGTAGCGATCGAGGTTGAGCGCGATGCCGGCAATGGTGGTGACGGTGCCGCTGGTGCCCACCAGCCGCACGCCGCCCTGGCGAATCTCCTGGCCGATTCGGTGAATCTGCTCGAACGGGCGAAGCAGGGCTTTCACCTCGTCCACCACCCCGGCGAAGCCGGCTTCGGTTTCGCACCAGCCGGCGCAACGCTCGGACAAGGTCACCACGCCGACCGGAATCGAGTGATAGCCGATGAGCTGCGGCAAATTCCGGTCCGAGTCGGCGCCCATCCCAGGCACCCGCACCCAGGCGAGTTCGGTCGAACCGCCGCCGATATCGAACAGCAAGGCGCGGCGTTCCGCCTGATTGATCAGCGAGGCGCAGCTTTCCAAGGCAAGACCGACCTCCTCGCGCGGCGAAATGGTCTCCAGCGGCAAGCCGGTGGCGGAACGGGCGCGGGCGACGAAATCGGCACCGTTCTCGGCTTGGCGGCAGGCTTCCGTCGCGATCGCCCTGATTTCGGCGACCTGCCAGCGTTTGAGGCGCTCGGCACAGATCGCCAGCGCGTCGACCGCGCGATCCATCGCGGAGTCCGAAAGAACGCCGGTCCGATACAGCCCCTCGCCGAGCCGGACGACCCGGCTGAAACTGTCGAGCACGTGGAAAGCCGGACCGCTCGGCACGCCCACCAGCATGCGGCAATTATTGGTGCCGAGATCGATGGCGGCGAAGGCCGGCGGCCGGGTACGGCGTTGGGGCGAGGCAAAGCGGTCGACACCGCGACGCTCGGTGGTGCTCCGGCCGCTGACCGGGTGGATCGGCAGGGCTACGTCGCTTGCCATGACCCTTATATAATGGCCGCACCCATGGCCGGAGAGCAAGTCAGAATTGCATCATCGCGAAAATCGGCGGCCCGCACGACGATGGTTGCCTCGCGCACAGGCTGGTGCTAGCTCCGGCTCAGCCATGATCGGCACGCCCGTGCGTGGCCGATATTGGGGGATAGTTTAGCGGTAGAACTCCCGGCTCTGACCCGGGCAGCCTTGGTTCGAATCCAGGTCCCCCAGCCATATCTCGTATTTTGCAAATTCCATCCCTTCGGCCGCTTCGAGATGGGTGGCCTTGGCGATGATTTCTGCAAGGATATCAAAGAGTTCTTTGAACTCGACGGTGAGCGCGCCGTGCTTTCAGGTGCAGTTCGAAAGTAGGAAATTCAGCAGCCTACGCTTCTCGCTCGCGGGCTGACGGCACAGGGCCTGGGCACGCAGGCGATCATGGCGGCGACGGGCAAGTCCAAGCCGTGCGTCTGGCGCTGGCAGGAACGCTTCATGGTCGAGGGCGTGGATGGCTTGCTCAGAGACAAGAGCCGGCCGCCGGGGATCGCCCCTCTCGACAAGGCGCTGATCGACAAGGTCGTCAAGCTGACGCTGGAGCCGCCTGACCACGAGGCCACGCACTGGACGGTACGCGCGATGGCCAAGGCCGTAGATATCGCCGCATCATCGGTGGTGAAAATCTGGCACGATCACGGTCTGGCACCGCATCGTTGGCGCAGCTTCAAGCTGTCCAACGACAAGGCCTTCGCCGAGAAGCTGCACGATGTCGTCGGGCTGTATGTGTCCCCGCCGGCCCACGCCATCGTGCTGTCGGTCGATGAAAAGAGCCAGATCCAGGCGCTCGACCGCACCCAGCCCGGCCTGCCACTGAAGCGGGGCCGCGGCGCCACCATGACCCATGATTACAAGCGCAACGGAACCACAACCCTGTTCGCCGCGCTCAACATCCTCGACGGGTCGGTGATCGGCCGCAACATGCAGCGGCACCGGCATCAGGAATTCATCCGTTTCCTGAACGCCATCGAGGCAGAAATGCCCAGGGACAAGGCCATCCACGTCATCCTGGACAATTACGCCACCCACAAGCAGCCCAAGGTCCGCGCCTGGTTGGCCAGGCATCCACGCTGGACCTTCCACTTCGTCCCGACGTCCTGCTCGTGGCTCAACGCCGTCGAGGGTTTCTTTGCCAAACTCACTCGCCGACGCCTGAAAAACGGTGTCTTTCATTCCGTCGTCGACCTGCAGGCCGCCATCAATCGCTTCATCAAGGAGCACAATGGCGACCCCCGACCGTTCGTCTGGAAGGCAGACCCCGGCGAAATTATCGCCGCCGTCCGGCGAGGGCACCAAACGTTGGAATCAATCCACTAGGGTGTGTCGTCATTTGACCGGGGGGATTCCGGCGCGACCGTTTTCCTGATTCATAGCAGATCAGCATTCCGAAAGGCTGATCGATGGGGCGTTATGGGCTGAGGGCTGACCAATGGGAGCGGATTGCGCATCTTT
>NZ_JAIMBZ010000053.1:0-15517 GCF_025499445.1 Acidiphilium sp. AL | reverse complement strand
CCGCCTCAATATACATGTCTTACGATATACACAATATCCCCTGACAAGCAAGTTATTCTTTATAATTACATGGGCGCGTTTTCGGGGCGATTCGTGGTCTCAGTCGGGTATTTTCAACGACTTACGAGAAAAACAAATCAGAAGCTCGGTCTAACCTTTGTCTTGCGAGCAATTTCATCGCGTTCGGTTGCCGCAAGTGCGTCAACCTCAAGCGATATTGCTCTAGCGTGCCTTCGCCGACGGTAACGTTTCCGCATAGTGGCGAAGGCGCTCTCGCAGGCCAGGCCTTGCGACACTGCGGACGAGCATGGCAAGGTTGTAGTCCGCGCCGTCGGACGGACGACGGGCGTTGGCAACGAGGGTGGCGACGGAAAGTGTGTCCAGCGCGACCATTCCCTTTTCGATACGGTCGATTTCCGCATCCGCCGCGTGACCATCCAGACAATGCGTAATAAGGCCGCAGGTCAGGGCCTCATCCGCCTGCATGACGCGTCCGCTGATCAGGATGTCATGCGCCACTGTCGCCCCGATGATCGCCGCGAGGCGGCGGGTGCCCAATGCCACGCCGAAGCGGTAGCCAGGAAAGCGGAAGCGCGACGATTCGGCACCGAGGCGGTAATCGCAAGCGGCAACCAAGTCTGCCCCTGCACCATATGCGGCACCATGGATGCAGGCAACCGACAGGAACGGCGCAGAGGACAGACGCTGGAGCACCTGCTCGATCCGGATAAAGCGCAGTGCCAAATCGCCATCGCTTTCCGCCTCGTATCCGGAAAGATCGAAACCGCCGCAGAAATTCGCCCCCGCGCCACGCAGGATGAGCAACTTTGTACCGTCCCCGGTTGCGGCTTCAAGGCATGCCAGCAGCGCCTCGACCAGTTCCACGTTCAGCGCATTGGCACGGTCGGGGCGGTTAAGTATGACGTGGCATAACCCCCGTTCGTCGGGCGGCAGAACCTCGACAGCGCTCACAGCATCACCGGCGCGAGCCATTCCTCGATGACGCTTTCGGTGTCCTGCCCCAGCATTGGCGGTGGACGATAGATGTCGAAGCTGTAGCCGGAAATGCCGATGGGAAACCCGACGGTGGTGGTTTGCACGCCATTCGGCAGCATCAGCTCGTGGATCAGGCCCATCGCGGCGACATGGGGATCGGCGAGGATGGAAGCAAAATCGTTGACCGGCGCGCAGGGAATGCCTTCGGCCCCGAAATCAGCGAGCCATTCGTCGGCGGTGCGGGTTAGGAAAACCGGGGCTAGGATGGATTCCAGTTCCTTCTGGTTCGCCGCCCGCCGACTCTGCGGCGTGAAGCGTTCGGCGGCGGCAAGTTCGGGCAGATTGACGATGACGCAGAATTTCCGCCACAGCGCCTCATTGCCCGCAGCGACGACAAAGAACCGGTCGCTGGCGCGATAGGCCTGGTAGGGTGCGTTACGCGGATGGGCGGATCCAAGCCGTGCCGGCGAGCATCCGGTCCCGAAATATTCGCTGGTCTGCAAGGCGGAAACGCCGAGGAGACTGCCGAGCATCGAGCAGTCGATCTCGGCGCCTACACCGGTTTCCGCACGGCGACGCAGGGCGGCGAGGATGCTGAATGCGGCGTAGAGGCCGGCAGTGAAGTCGCCCACCGGCACGCCGCATTTCGTCGGACCGCTGGTCTCCTCACCGGTGACGCTCATGAGGCCGCTGACCGCCTGGATCGTGACGTCGAACGCGCCCCGGCTGGCATAGGGGCCGCTCTGACCATAACCGGAAAGCGAGCAATAGACGAGGCCTGGATTGCGGGCCGAGAGATCGTCATAGCCGAGGCCAAGTCGGGGCAGAACCCCGGGGCGGAAATTCTCCAGCATTACGTCCGCCTTGGAGCAGAGGGCGAAGAGCCGGCGGAGATCCGCCGGCTCCTTGAGGTCGATTGCGATGCTGCGCTTGTTCCGGTTAAGCGAGGCGAAGTTGCCGCTATACGCGCCGTCTTCGCCAGGCATCAGCGGCGGCCAGTTCCGCATGCCGTCCCCGCCGTCCGGACGCTCGACCTTCACGACGTCGGCGCCGAGATCGGCGAGTAGCATGCCGGCGAAGGGGCCGGCGGCGATCTGCCCGAATTCGAGGACGCGAAGTCCATTCAGTGGCCCAACACTCATTCCGAAACTCCAGGCTTGTGGATGAAGACTCAGTAGGTCGCGAAGGCAGGGGCGATCAGCAAGTACACCACACCGTAGAACACCGAGAGCAAGAGGAAGCTCGCGAACGTGAACCCGAGAACACGCCGCACGCCCACCCCCGCGATCGCTACCAGCGGAATGGCCCAGAATGGCTGCAACAGGCTCGATGCCAGCTCGCCGCTCGCGACTCCCATGGAGGTTGCTGCCATGGAGGCATGCAATCGCATCGCGGCCGGGATGGTGAACGGCCCCTGCACCGCCCAATGGCCGCCGCCGCTCGGGATAAACAGGGTGATGATCAGCGATCCGACATAGCTCCAGAACGGCAGGGTCCAGCCGGAAGCGAGGTGGACGAAGACCGAGGAAATGACCTTCGCGAGGCCCGTCGCCGACATAATGCCCATGATGCCACCGTAAAACGGGTACTGGAGCATCATTTGTCCGGTCACTGTCGCCGCTGACGAGATGGCGCGGACATAGGAACCGGCACTCCCATGAAATAGCAGTCCAGCAATCAGAAAGATGAAAATCACGGTGTTAATGTCGAGCGCAACGCCATGTTGTCTCCATCGCAACACCAGGTAGGCGATGCCCGCGGCGACGAAGGCCAAGGTGATTAACGGTGAGTGCTCAAGGCGACCCGCGAGCGTTTTCCGACCCTTAACTGGAGGCAATTTCTCGTCCTCGGTGATCTGGCTCGGGTCGATCGGTTTCGCATCGGCATCAACCGGGCGGATGGCCATGTAAAGCAATGGTAGCCCAATCATCGCGAGGATGCCGGGCCCCAGTATCCAGAGCGAGAAGACGGTCTGCGTGAGAGGGATTACTGTGTGGGTCGCCTTTTCGATGAAGTTCAGCGGGCTTCCGGGTGATGCGATAGACAAAGCGATGGAACTTGACATGCCAGTGAAGGTCCAGAGTACCCAAGCGCTATAGCTGGCGGCCACAAGCCAAGCGAAATCGACCCGCACCCGCTTTGCGACCTCCTTCGCCAGCATCGCGCCAACGACGAGGCCAAAGCCCCAGTTCAGAAACGACGCAATGCAACCCCCGAAGAACACGATCGCAAGCGCCGCGCCCGGACCGGTCGCGAGCGCGCAAACCCGGTGCAGTCCGCGTTTGATCGGCGCGGCGTTCGCCAGCGCATAGCCGGTGACGAGGATCAGAATCATCTGGAACGCGAAGGTGAAGATGTTCGTGATGCCGGCATACCATCCTATCAGGATATGTGACGGCGTTCCGAGTGGCGCGAAGGCCAGGGCCGCTGCGGCGGTGATGATCGTCAGCAGGATCACGAGCACGAACGGGTCCGGCATGATCCCTTCGAAGACATAGACACAGGAGCCGACCGCGCGTTGCAGGAACGTGCCGCCGAATGTCAGCGAGTCCGCGGTATCGTTCACGACGGCGATATTGCTTGGCTTCTCCATAGGACGTTCCTCCAATTTTGTTTTTTTGATTGGTTGGCGCTCACTTTTCCGAGAGCGGCGCGGCATCACGTCTGACGCCGTGCTCAGGACGGTTGAGTAAAGGGCTGCAGACTAGGCAACGGCCTCCTGCGGTTGGGTGGCGTCGGCGCGTTCCATCTTGGCGAGGAGTTGGCGAGCTCGCCGCAATGCAGCATCCGTGCGAAGGAAGACCTCCGAATAACCGGCATCGGGGTAGTCGAACATCTTCTGTTGCTTCTCGAGCGCCCAGTGATCCTCGGCCATAACGGCCGGAAACGTCTCGACGAACTGCTTCAGTACCGGCTTCGTGGGATCGCTCTTGCACATCAACCCCTTCGGCAGGTTTACGATGAGCCGCCACACATGGTTACGCCGGTCGACGGGTGTATGGGCATGCAGGATAACATAGCCGCGTTCGCTGGCCGCATCGCCCATCTTTCCGTTCGGCCAGACGCGCATCTGCACGCGGGTGAGGCCGGGGTTGAGCATAAAATGGGTATGGTGCCGGTCGACCACCTCGTAGCCGAAATATTCCTCCAGGAAGGGTGGCTGCTTGTAGCCCGACACCTTTCGGACGGTGCCAACAAAGGCGTTGCCGTCCTGTATGCCCTCTTCGAGCTTCACTGGTATTTTGCTGTTCTCGACATCTCCGATATTGCCGTCATGCAGCGGAAAGAAATGGGTGATGTCCAGCAGGTTCTCGATCAGCAGGAGCGAGTTGGTCGGCACCGGCACCGGCCCTTTCACATCCGCCGTGTCCCAGTCGGCGCTGATGACCTCAGGCGTGCGCGGCGGCTTGGTGCCCACCGCACGGACCGGATCGCCCGGCCAGATCCAGACCAGGCCATCCTGCTCCAGCACCGGCGCCTCGCGCAGCTTCGCCTGCGGGGGGATATGGCCGTCGGGATGGGCGGGGACACGGACGCAGGCGCCACTGGGATCGTAGCAGAGTCCGTGATAGGCGCATTGCAGCAGCCCACCATCGACCAACTTACCTTCCGAAAGCGGCATGCGCTTGTGGCAGCATCGATCATCGAAGGCGACCAGCTTGCCTTCCTCGGTACGCCACAGCACGATCGGCCGCTCGGCGATGACTTGACCGTGCAGCACCAAATTCTGGAAATCATTAGACAGTCCAGCAATATACCAGGCATTCTTCACGAGGACGTCGCTGTTCATCGGTCGGGTTTCTCCCTGAAACTGTGCGCATACTACCGTCGCGCCAGCCGCTGATTGTCAAACCAGATTTGCTGATTGAAATACTTCACGATTCTGAATGCCGAATGCTGCATCGCAACAATCGGCATCAGTTTTCGTGATGAGTCTCGATAAGAATTTTGTCGTTGCGCCGAAGCGGGTTCGCGGCGAATGGTCCGTGACACGCGACGTCACAGGCGCAGGGACCATGCTTTTACAAGTCAAGAAGATCACAAGCCTTGCGGAGGGAATCAACGCCTACGAGTTGGTCGATCCGATCGGGGGCCCCCTGCCGGAATTCGCAGCGGGTGCGCATGTCGACCTGCATCTCGGCAACGGGCTGATCCGCCAGTATTCGCTCTGCGGCGATCCCGCGGAACGATCCAGCTATATCATAGGCGTTCTAAAGGAGCAGGCGGGACGCGGCGGTTCCGTGTACCTGCACGACAATGTCGAGGTGGGATCTTCGATTGAAGTTTCGGCGCCGCGCAACAATTTCCGGCTCGTTCCGGCAAACCGCTACGTCTTCATCGCCGGCGGCATCGGCATCACGCCGATTGTCCCGATGCTGCGGGAAGCGCAAGCGCACGGGGCCGATTTCAAATTGTATTACTGCACTCGGTCGCTGGACAGGACGGCGTTCCGGAACGAATTGCGCGTGCTGTGTGACGAGGGTCGCGCCGTGATCCACCACGACAACGGCGATCCGTCACAGGGCCTCGATTTCGGGAAAATCCTGGCGGAGCATGAACCCGGTACGCATCTCTATTATTGCGGGCCCGGCGGCCTGATGGGGGCGATCTCGCAGGCGAGCGCACACTGGCCGGCCGAGACGGTGCATTGTGAGCATTTTTCCGCACCTACCCGTCCGGTGGAGTCGCATGACACGGACGTGCCGTTCCGGGTCCGGATCGTCGATACCGGGGCGGAATACGAGGTGCCCGTGGGCGAGACGATCGTGAACGTGCTCCGCAGAAACAGCATCTCTGTCGATACCTCCTGTGAGGATGGCTACTGCGGCACATGCATGACACGTTACGTCGGCGGTGAGCCGGATCATCGCGACACTGTGCTCGATCCAGAAAGTCGCCAGAACTACGTGCTGATTTGCTGCTCCCGCTCCAAAACACCGGTCTTGGAACTGGAAATCTGAGGGTCGTTTCTCTGATCGGTATCGTAAAGTACAGGCGGTCGCAAACGCAGCACGTTGGGCCGCGCCAATCACGTAAGCCCGCTGTGGACATTGCAGCGCCTGTGCTTCGGACCAGATGTTGCGGCGGCACACGCCGACTGCGGAAAGAACCGCGACCCCGAAACGGTAATAAAAAAAATTCCTTGACAAAGGAGACGCGATTACTCAGCGGTTGGCATGTAAGGCGACAACGACTCGCGACTTTCGGCTATATACTCATATTTTTTGATCCATATGACGTGCTAATTGCCGTCCGCTGAGTAAAATCGAAGTTTTAACTAGGTGGAATACAAATGCCCTTAATTTATCGGCGGAATTTGTAATCTGCTTTTGACGTCTACTGGACACGCATGGGTTCGATCCCGAGGAGTTTGAACGCGGCATCCTGCAGTGTGGTTGGCTTGGCGATCGTGGTAAAGGTGGCGTTGGGTGCCTTGGGCAGGGCAGCGGTGTTGAGGGTTTGTGTCGCGAGATGCGCCATCAGATCAGCGAAGCTTGAGAGCGGCAGGTTTTCGTCGTTGCGGCGTCGCCCCCGCTTGCGCTTGGCGGCGGGTGAGATCGTGGCGGGGGCGACCGGGGAGCCGCGCTCGGCCTCGACGGCCTGAGGATCGTGATCCTGAAACAGGATCGGCTTCCAGGCAGTCGGCGATGGTGCCGCAGACCACCAGCAGCAGGATCTCGGCCAGCGGATGACTGATCCGGCGGACATCGCGCGGGTCGTCGATCGTCACGAAGTGCTCCAGCAAAACAGCCAGGCGGGATTTGTCGGACAGCGGGGCGGGATGGGGCGACATGACGAGTGGCTCCGAATCGGCGGGAGCCGGACCGAATCAACTCGCAACCCAGATGTCACCCGCTGTCACATGAGTTCGGCGCCCTGAAGCAAGCAGGAATGCGATTGACATTATGTCGACATTTCGACATTATCATTCAGATCCAGATTCCTGAATACGTTGCCGGAAAAAAGCCTTATCCCACGTCAAGGAAACGCCAAAATGAGCAGCATGCCCGGTGGAAAAGCGATCGTCGATACCTTGCTCAAGGAGGATGTCAACCATGTGTTTGGCTTGATCGGCTCAGCTGGAATGGAGATTTTTGATGCGTTGCATGGAACTCCAGAGATTCGTTTTATCGGCGTACGGGACGAGCGCACCGGTACCCACATGGCCGATGGCTATGCGCGCGCGGCAAACCGCGCAGGGGTGATCATTGCCGGTCAGAATGGCCCAGGCGCCACCAATCTGGTCACCGGTCTGGCGCAGGCCGCCGCCGCCTATTCCCCGGTTATTGCGCTTGCCGGTTCGCTTTCCAGTGGGCATGTATATCGCGATGCTTTCCAGGAAGTCGATCAACAGGCACTGTTAAGACCGGTGACCAAGAAAACCTGGACCGCCACACAGGCCCGGCGACTCCCAGAAATGGTTCATGAGGCGTTTCGTACCGCGCTGGCGCCGCGCCGCGGCCCGGTGGCACTCAACTTACCCCGCGATATCCTGGCCGAAGTCGTCGACTTCGACGACGGACCTAGCGGGTGGAGGGGAGAGTTAGCGCCCGCCGCTGATGTGGACAGCATTGCGCGCGCAGCCCTGTTTCTGGCCGGATCTGCGCGGCCGCTAATTCTCGCCGGTGGCGGTGTCAAGAACGGCCGATGCCATAAAGTTGTACTACAGCTTGCGGAGTTACTGCACGCCCCTGTTGTCATGTCGCCTGGACATGGCGATGCGATACCGTGTGGACACCCGCTATATGCCGGGCAAATGGGGCCACGGGGCAACCTCGTGGCGACTGATCTAGCGCGACGAGCCGATGTGATACTTGCGATAGGAACCCGCATCGGCTTCAATACGACCTTCTATTCCCATCACAACCTGAATCCACACGCCACCATTATCCAGGTCGAGACCGACCCTCTCGCACTCGGCCGATTCATGCCGATAGCCCTAGGCCTCTTTGGTGATGCGGGAACCGTAACCGCACAACTATGTCGAGAACTTGCCGGGCATACCGCCACTCATGCTATGCGATGGAGGGAAGATTTTCAGCGCAAGCGCGCCGCGTTGTTAAAAACCCGTGACGAGGACGGCGCCAGGGTCACGACACCGTTGCAGCCGGCGACGCTGTTCAAGATCCTGCGGGACATCTCTCCAGAAGATTCGATGTTCACGATGGACGCGGGTACTCTGTGTTTGCAGGCGACCGATCAGATGCGATATGCGCAACCACCCTCGCTGTTCACGCCGCTCGACTTCGGCCTAGTGGGATTTTCCTACGCCTGCGGACTGGGCGTGAAGCTCGCTTGCCCGACCCGTACCGTAGTCAGCTTAATGGGTGACGGGGGGTTCGGGATGACCATGAGCGAGATTGGCACCGCCGTCATGCACGGTATTAATAGTATTTGCGTCGTGATGAATAATGGTTGCTGGGGCGCAGAAAAGGCGTATCAACGCGACTTCTTTGGTGGCCGCTATATTGGTGCAGACGTGTCGAATCCACCATACGACAAGGTCGCCGAATTGTTTGGTGCAGCAGGCTTCCAAGTAGACGAAGCCGCACAGCTAGAACCTGCGTTGCAAGCGGCGTTGGTCTGCGGCAAACCGGCCATTATCGACGTACAGATCGATCCGAACGCACTATACAGCTTCCGACGCGACTCCTTCAAACACCGCGACCCAAAGAAATGAGCGGCGCGGCCGAGTTCGACTACGTAATCGTCGGCGCCGGTTCGGCCGGCTGCGCACTCGCAGCGCGCTTGAGCGAAAGCGGGCGCTACCGCGTTCTGTTGCTGGAGGCTGGAGGCAACGACAACAACCTCTGGATACACATACCTCTGGGTGTCGGGAAATTACTGACGAACGAGCGATATGCATGGAAATTCGAGACGGAACCGCAGAACGCAATGCACGGTCAGCGGATCTACTCGCCGCGTGGCAAAGTGCTCGGAGGCTCAAGCGCACTTAACGGTATGGCCTATGTATGGGGCGATCCGGCCGAATACGACCGATGGCAACAACTGGGATGCACCGGCTGGAGCTTTGAGGACTTGCACCCCTATTTCAAGCGTCTCGAATGCTATCCATACAACAACGATCCGCGGCGCGGACATCGTGGCCCGATCCGCATTACCGACCGTAAGTGGCGCGAAACCGATGCGCTGTCCGATGGCTTTGTAAGTGCCTGCCTACAAGAAGGCATCGCGGAGACGCCCGACTACAACGCCGCGCGCTACGAAGGCGTTCGCTATCTTGAACAGACCGCCTGGAAAGGGCGCCGATGGAGTACCGCGGTTGGATATTTACGCACAGCCCGCAGACGTCCTAACCTGCGTGTCGAACCACGCGCATTGGTCGCACGCATCCTCTTCGACGGCGTTCGGGCTAGTAGCGTGGAGTATTTTCAGGACGGGCAGCGGTTTACGGTGCGCGCGCGCCGCGAAGTGCTGGTGGCGGCTGGCGCAATCAAGTCGCCGCAACTACTCGAACTCTCTGGCATAGGCAATGCCGCGCTGTTGCAGAGCTATGGCATTCCGGTCGTCGCACATCTGCCGACCGTCGGCGAAAATTTGATCGACCATATCCAACTGCGTTGCACGTATCAGACGATGCTGCCCATCACGATCAATGACATGATGAGAAGTGTCGTCCGGCGCATGCGAGCTGGATTGCAATATCTGTTGTTCCGGCGTGGTTTAATGGCCGGCACCTCGTCCACCGCACATGCCATTACGAAGACCGATCCAGCGCTTGCCCACCCAGATGTGATGATTCGGATCTATCACATCAGCGGCAAAGACCGCTATTCGCGATCACCCGGTGCCGGCATCGACTCTTATTCTGGCTTCTCGATCGGCGGCTTCAAACTTTATCCGGAGTCACGCGGCTCCGTGCATATTGGCTCTCCCGACCCGATGCGTCCACCAAAGATTCAGCCGAACTATCTGTCGCACCCGGATGACATCACTCACGCGGCACAGTTGCTTCGCACCATTCGACGTATCGCTGCACGTCCGGCCATGCGGCGCCTGATCGTGGCGGAGCATCGGCCAGGGCCGGACGTAGTCGAGGACGCTGTGTTGCGCGAATATGCACGCGACACCGGGCAGACCGCCTGGCACACCGTAGGCACCTGCCGCATCGGACCGCCCGATCAGGGTGTCGTAGACGATCGTCTGCGGGTACATGGGGTGCATGGTTTACGCGTGGTGGACACCTCGGTGATGCCGACCCTCGCTTCGTCCAACACCAACGCCCCCGCCATCATGGTGGGCGAACGGGGTGCTGATTTTGTTCTGGAGGATGCACTTTGACCAATTCCAAGAAGACAATTGCCAAAATGGCAAGCTCAGTGGCCGACACTTCGTGGATCGATGCGCAACGCGCCAGCGGTGACTGGAATCCGCTGTGGGATACGCTGTGCGACTGGGATCCAGAGTTTATGGAACGCTATCTGGCTTTTCGTAATGTACCGCATCGCAACGGCCCCCTACCTCCGAAGTATAAAGAATTGATCTTGATCGCGATCAATGTAGCGACCACCCATATGTATACCCCCGGTGTACGGCGGCACATTCGGAACGCCCTGCAGCAGGGCGCGAGCCGCGACGAAATCCTAGAAGTAATCCAGCTGACGACAGTATTGGGTATTCACGCGTGCAACGTCGGCATCCCCATCCTTGCCGAAGAATTAAAAAATCAACCAACCGTGCAGGGCAGTCAGCTCGCCACCGTGGCCGGTAAATCGCGACGCCGGACAAAGGCCACTTGACATGGGCACGGTTGGCTCCCCTTTCACGATTGAGCCTGTGGAACTCGGGCGGCGCACAGCAGACACTTCCCTGTTTCTGTACCTGACCGAACCGGGCGTGTCGGTCGAAATTGCCTATCGCGTTTGGGTACTGCGCAGCGCCACCCGGACTATTCTGATCGATACCGGCCCTCCCTGCGAGGAGGGCAAGAGGCGTGGGTTGACCCGGATTACAGATGTGGCCGCCGCGCTGGCTGGCATCGGCCTCGACGCAGCAAAGATCGACACCGTTTTGCTGACCCATCTCCACTGGGACCACGCTGCCAATGCGGCGCAACTTCCCAATGCAACCTTCTTCGCGCAAAAGAGCGAGATCGAGTTTTTTCGTAGCGCATGGCGCAGGCACCCATCGGTCGATCGCTTCTTCAGCCATTGCGATTATCTGGATTTGCTGATCGATCACGGCCGTATCCTGCCTATCGATGGAGATGTCGAGATTGTTAGAGGTCTGCTGGCGATGCGGGTTGGGGGGCATACGCCGGGCTCGCAGATGTTGTGCATCGAGACGGGCGAAGGTAGAGCCCTCATTGCCGGAGACACGATACCACTATTACGCAATTATCGTGAGCGAATTCCTTCTGGGATTCTGGTGGATTGGTTCGAAGCAATTGCAGCTATTGAGCGCGTAGTGGATTTACGTCCGGCTGTAATCTATCCTGGCCATGATGTCGTTGCGCATCTGAAGCTCGACTACTGATGCCATCGTCCGTTAGATAAAATAAAGACCACTTTTGGTCGAATACAGTCGGAGGAAAAAATGAAACACGACACATCATTCGACTCAATGGATGCTTCCCCGATGAACGCATTCCATCGGAAGATCACATTTCTTTCGGGGATGGGTGTCTTTCTTGAAGGTTACGACTTCACGAATATTGCGTCAGCGCTTATTTTCTTGATACCATATTTCCATCTGCGGCCAACGCAGATTGGTCTCATTGCTACATCTACATACGTCGGCACGATCGCAGGTGCCGTCAGTGTCGGCTATTTAGCCGATCGATTTGGACGAAAGTTTATGTTTTTGACCGACATCACGCTGTATGCGATATTTGCTCTCCTCAGTGCGTTCTCGATGTCTTTTACAATGTTAGTCATTGCGCGGATTGGCCTAGGGTTTGCGATAGGCGCGGACCAAGCACTTAGTTTTACGATCATTGCTGAATTTGCACCGCGGAAGTCACGTGGCAAACTTAATGCGAGCACATGGGTCATGTGGACAGTTGCCAGTGCATCAGCTTATTTTCTAAGCTTTATATTGAATCCTATCCTGCATCAGGAAACGTGGCGCGTATTGTTTGGCATTTCGGTAATTCCGTCCATTATCGTGCTATATGGTCGGAGTAGTATCCCTGAGTCGCCCCGCTGGCTGGTGCGTCAGGGAAGGTTGGACGAAGCACGGGATGCGATGGAGACCGCGGTACCAGGAGGCGCGAAAAACCTCAATACGGCCGCTCGATCCAAGAAGTCCGTAAATCTTGGTTCTCTATTTCGGTCAAAAGAACAGACTTTCGGGACTCTATATATCTTCTTCATGTGGTTCTGCGTGACCTTCAACACTTATGGTGTCGGATACTTCACGCCCTTCATCCTGAAAACGCTTGGATTCACCGCTGAACGATCCTTACTGGGCGGCGCGATCGTTTCTTTGTTCGCCATATCAGGATCAATCATCATGTTCCTTTCGGTCGAACGAGTGGGGCGTAAGTTTCTGGCGACGATGGGATTCAGCCTGCTTGCGGCGATCGATCTGGGCCTGGCTATCGCGAGTCATTCACGAATCTTCACGATATTGCTAATCCTTTTTAGCCTGTTCCAGTTCGTCGTGTGGATCGGCCCAGCCGGGCTCGTTGGCGTCGTCGCACCTGAAGTGTTTCCGACCGACATTCGTTCCTTCGGCACGGGGATAGCGGCTGGGCTCGGGCGGTTGGGTGCCATTATCGGCATCTTGCTGTTTCCTCTAATGATGAAGTTCGGCGGCCTGCAGTTCGCCATGGTGATTTTCTGTCTCGATGCGATAATCGCTGCTGGCGCAATGATAGTCTTCGGGCGTGAAACCAAGGGATTGGCACTCGAATAAAGCTCAGTTTACCACACGCGCTTTGCGTGCACGGGCTTTCCTGACGCCGTCATCAGCCTGAGCGCATGCACGCGCTTCGATCTCCATCATTGCGGCCTCGCGGTTTTCGAGCGCCAAACGGCGATGCGTGGCTTCGGCAAGATCTTCATTGCGCGCCAGGATGGCCGCGACGAGAGCAGTCCAGTTGGTAAATGACCGATTGCGACGTTTCTGAGTTACGAGCCCAAGCCGCGCATAACGGCCAATGCGTTGCGCGAAACTGGCAATCATTTCGGTAAGCTGCTCGCTTCCTGACAAGCGCGCCACCTCGGACACCATGGCCGCGCTGGCGCGAGCGTAGGCGGTCGGATTACTAATCGATCGCTTAAGTTGCGCGAGCGCGCCCTTTAGGCGCGGACCATCTGCCGGCTGATAATTACCTGCAGCCCGTCGAGAAGCCAGCGCAAGCAGTACGGCCCGGATCTCAAAGAGGTTATGAAGCTCTTGCATGGAAAGCAATGTAACGCGCGCACCGCGTTGCGGTGTGATGTTGACTAAACCTCGACTCTCCAATATACGCAAGGCGTCTCTTACAGTTGCGCGGCTCACGTTGAACATACTGGCAAGATTAACTTCACGAATTCGTTCGCCGGGAGCAAATTGTTCTTCCATTATGGCTGCACCAATCTGATCGGCAATTTGGATTGCCAGTGTCGGGTTTAGTGTGTTTGGCAAGAATGACGCCAGCATTATGCTAATTGCTCCTAAGGGCCGAGGTGTACCCGCTGCCGATGTGAGATTGTTTTGATCTGATGATTTCTAACGCCACGTCGTCGGCGTTGTGCCGGTCGCCATACCGATGCCTATATGGAAACACGGTGTTCAAGGGTCAAGCTGCCCAGTTCCGCTCGGCTGCGGCGCGGGCAGTAGCGAGCAAGCCCTGAGCCGCGGCCCTGCTCGCATCGATGTCTATCGCGCCGTTCCCGATGCCGCCAATCAATGCCAGATCGGCGATGCACCCCGGTGGCAAATGCGCCCGCACGGCCGTCAACTCGGTCAACTCGGCTTCCGGGATCGTTTCCGCGAGTGTGGGTTCGAGATGGGGATCGACGACGACGGCAAGGCCCCGAATCGCCAAGGATGCCACTTGGCCGAGCGATGGCAGCGACTCCTCGGCAAAGCCGCCATCGGCGAGCAGCGTCGCCATGCGCAACTTGCGCTCGGCCTGATCAAGCCAGCTCATTGCGACCTGCCGGTTGCGCGTCCGCCCGGCCTGATCTTCCGGCATCGTCGCCTCATCCAAGACAGGAGATCGATGCAGCACATCTCCGGCCTCGATCAAGCGAACAATGCCGACAGATTGCAGCCGACGGACAGCGTCCCACGCGGAGCGCCCAACGATTTCGATGGAGGCGATGCCGATCTGGGCCGCCGCTTCGGCCAGACGCTGACGCTCCTCGTTCAATTCGGCCGGCGCACCCTCCATGACCACGACCATCGTTTCTCCGCCTTCGTCGCGACGGTATCGCTCGATCAAAAGAACCGCATCGCTCAGGCGACCAACAATTTCGGTCGCAAAACGGCGACCAGAATCCAGGGGCGGCGATGGCAAGACGGGCTCCGGCTTGTGCAGGAGTGCGGCCAGCCGCTCGACCATGGCGGCCCGCCCCGAGGGCATTTTCAGCGCCTCGATATCGCCGCGCCCGTCCAGCACGCCGTCCGCCAGACCCTGCTTTTGGACCAGGATATGTTGGATGCGATGCTCGATCGAATCCTCGCAGACCAGGTTGATGACGGTTACGGCTCTGGTCTGGTACTTGCGCCAAGCCCGGGCAATGCGCTGCTCCAACTTTGCCGGGTTCCACGGCAGGTCCATGTTGACGACCGCGCTCGCCACCTGAAGGTTGAGGCCGACACTGCCGGAATCCGTCGACAGGAACAACCGGCAGGCAGGATCGCTTTTGAACCGACGAATCTCGATCCGCCGTTTGTCCTGTGGCACCGAACCGGTGTGCCACGCGAACTCGACGCCGAGTTCACTGGCCAGTTCGCGCACCAGTCCCAGCATCCGCTCCCATTCCGAGAAGACGATGATCTTGCGGTCCGGCTCCGCAAGAAGTTCAGCCAGGACATTTTCGAGTTCGTCGAGTTTGGGCGACACCCGGCAGGTCGGGTCGAGGATATAAGGCGTGTCGCAGATCATCCGCATGCAGGCGAGCAATTGCTGCAGGCGGTCGAATTCCTCCTTCCTGAGCGGGCGGCGCTGCGCCAGGGCGATCAGCCGAGAGGCCGGGGTTTCGTAATCCGCATACCGCAACCGCTGCTCCTCGGTCATCGCGACGTAGAAGGTATCGACGGTGCGGCCGGGAAGCTGGTCCTCCACATCGTCCTTGCGCCGCCGCAGCATCACCGGTTCCAGGCGCGCGCGCAGTTCTGCGAGATTTTTGTAATCAATCGGCCGGCCGCGCTCATCAAGGACATAGAAATCGCGATTGAAGCGGAACAACGGCCCCAGGAGCCGCGGATCCAGGTACTGGACGATGGAATAGACCTCATCGATGCGGTTTTCGAGCGGTGTGCCGGTCAGCACGAACGCGTAGGGGCTCCGCAGCTCCTTTACCGCCTGCGCGGTCTTGGTCTGCCAATTCTTGATCCGCTGCGC
>NZ_JAIMBZ010000052.1:11888-16569 GCF_025499445.1 Acidiphilium sp. AL | reverse complement strand
TCCAACCAATCTTCCGGCGCCAAGAAAACCAATCAGCCGGAGACCAGCCACCAAAACCACCGCGGGGTGGAGCAGCCCGGTAGCTCGTCAGGCTCATAACCTGAAGGTCATAGGTTCAAATCCTATCCCCGCAACCAGAAAAATGAAGTAATTCAAACCATTAAAGCCGCCGAAAGGCGGCTTTTTGCTGTCCAGCGTACTAGGGCAGTCTTAGGGTAATTTAACTCGAATTCCCTAACCTGATAGGCTATGGTCACGATCTGCCTTTGATCCTCAACCGTCGCACGGTGCGCGCCAAGGAGGTCTCATGCCGACCGTCGAGCTGCTGGGTGGAAAAATTCAGATTTATCAGCGCGGCAATAGCCGGTTCTGGCAGGCGCGCGCTTCTGTCGGTGGCAAGCAGCGCCAATACAGCACCAAACAAGAAATTCAGGATCTGGCCGCCAAGGCGGCCGAGAGCTGGTACTTCAAGCTGCATGGCCAGCAGCGGGCTGGCGTGCTGAATGACCGCCCGACCTTCAAAAAAGCCGCCGAACAGTTCCTGAAGGAATACGGGGTTATCACCGAGGGTGAGCGCTCCCAGAAATGGACCGAAAGCCATGCCATCCGGCTGCGGGTGCATCTGGTGCCGTTCTTCGGGAGCCTGCCGCTCGACAAGGTGACCCCCGGCAAGGTCCAGGAATACCGGGTGCACCGGATGACGAGTTATGCCGAGCCGAACCCGCACTCAAAAGGCCAGCATAAGCCCAAGGCCAAACCGCCGGCGCGCAGCACCTTGCATGATGAGGTAGTGACGCTGCGCATGGTGCTGAAAACCGCCATCCGCCATGGTTGGCTCACGCATCTGCCGGATCTGTCGCCGCCTTACAAGACCCAGGGCAAGATCACGCACCGGGCCTGGTTCAGTCCCGAGGAGTATAAGCAGCTATATGAGGCGGCGCGGGCTTATGCCAAGGAACAGATGCGCGCCCATTACAAATGGAATGCCGAGCAGGTTTATGATTTTGTGCTGTTCATGGCCAATACCGGCCTGCGCCCGGACGAGGCGTTCAATCTGCAGCACCGCGATGTCACCATTACCCAGGATGATAGCAGCAAGCAGGAGATTCTGGAGATCGAGGTGCGCGGCAAGCGCGGGGTGGGGCATTGCAAGAGCATGCCGGGTGCTGTGCGGGTGTATCAGCGATTACTGGCGCGGGCGAAGCCGGTGCATGGCGAGTCTCGGCGCGAGCGGCAGTTGCGGCGGAAGGCCGGTGGCGCAGCACCGATGGTGCCGGACCCGGAATATCCGAAGCCGACGGACCTTGTGTTCCCTGGCAATCACATCAAACTGTTCAATAATCTGCTTGAGCGCGCTGGGCTGAAGCTCGATCGCGATGGAAAAGCCAGGACTGCCTATAGTCTGCGCCATACGTATATCTGCATGCGCCTGATGGAAGGAGCCGACATCTATCAGGTGGCGAAAAATTGCCGGACTTCGGTTGAGATGATCGAGAAGCATTACGCCATCCATCTCAAGAACACGCTCGATGCCGCAGCCATCAATGTCATGCGCAAGCGGGCCGGGAAAGCGAAGACAAAAGCCGGTGCGGGGAAGGGCGCAAGGAAGGCGAGAGAGGGTAGTGCGGAACTGGATGGGGACGGGGGGATTGAGGTTGATTGAGAGCCGGGCGCAGGCCCGGCCAGAGAGCGAGCCGCTTGGCGGATCGCCAAGAAGCGCACCCCTTGCGGGTGCGCAATCAGGGGCTTGGCCCCGCTTAACGATATTCATCCTTCCTTCAAAACGCGTTGGCGATCAGCATCTCCTTGGTGCGAGTGGTGTAGCGCGTATCCATCCGGTGAAGGCCGCGCGACCTTGGAGCGGTCAGCATCTATGATTAGTCCTTCTTTTTGGCGATCCGTGTCCGAGCTGAACTGGACCCTGCAGTGAGGACCAGCCCCGGGTGGAATTAAGGTGGAAGCGGCGCCGCTCTGACCTCCATGAAAATCAAGCTGCCTTTTGCTGCTGTTGTGGCTGTGGGTATGTGGGCAACGCGCAAGCGTTGTCCAAGCTTGTCCTCGGGACAAGCGTCATATCCACAGCCATCGGCGGCAGTACGTTGCCCATTTCCGCGCGCCAGACCTCCATCGGCGCACGGTTGCCTAAAGCCTGGTGAGGGCGTCGGCGGTTGTAAAAGTTCATCCATTGGGAAATCCCGGCACGCGCCTCGATCCCATCGGCATAGAACTTGATGTAGATATCCTCGTATTTCAGCGATCGCCAGAGCCGCTCGATGAACACATTGTCCATCCAACGGCCCTTGCCATCCATCGAGATCTTGATCCCCGCCGCAGTCAGCGCGCCGGTGAATTCGGCCGAGGTGAACTGCGAGCCTTGATCGGTATTGAAGATCTCCGGCTTGCCGAACCGCGCCAACGCATCTTCCAGCGCCGAGACGCAGAAGCTTACATCCATCGTGTTCGATACCCGCCAAGCCAGCACCGCGCGGCTATGCCAGTCCATGATCGCCACCAGATACAGAAACTCCCGGCCGATCGGCAGGTACGTGATATCGGCGCACCACACCTGATTTGCCCGGTCGATCTTCAGATCCCGCAGTAGATACGGATAGATTTTGTGACCTGCACCCGGCTTGCTGGTCCGCAGCTTGGGACCTAGCGGCACGATCCCCATCAGCCGCATCAGCCGCCGCACCCGCTTGCGGTTCACGCGTAAGCCATCAGCCCTCAGCAGCGCCACCATCCGTCGCGACCCCAGGAACGGCCAGCGCAGGAACAGTTCGTCGATCCGCCGCATCAGGTCGAGATCGTTGTCGTTCGCCGGCCGGCGCTGTCGATACACCCTAGATCGGGCCACATGCAGCATTTCGCATTGCCGGCGGACCGATAGATCAGGATGGTTCCGGTCGAGCTTTGCTCTCCGATCCGGCGCGCTCATTTGCCGAACCTCCGTGCGAAAAATCGTTCTCGATCGTCAGCTGTCCAATCTTCGCGTGCAGCTTCTCGATCGTCCGGTTCGAGGCCGCCTCAGCATCTTGGCCGATCTTCGGATCAAACACCCGCGCCGCATGCTCCTGCAACTGCTTCTTCCACGCGTAGATCTGGTTCGGGTGAACCTGGTAGCGGGTCGCCAAATCGGCCACCGTCGCCTGCTCACGCAACGCTTCCAAGGCAATCTTCGCCTTCAATGCCGCATCAATCGTCCGTCTGGTTTTGCTCATAATCCGCTCCGTTTACCACAACAGAGCGGCGCCTCGTCCAATTAAGCCGGTGGTCCCATTTTCCGGGCCCAGTTCAAGCAGCGTTACGACGATTGGCGATGCGGCCGAGGGCGATCCTGATCTGAAGTTCCTCGATCTCCTCCGGGTTCCAGTCTTCGAGATACTCCGACACTTCGGCATGATCTGGGTGTTTGGCGTCTGCGAGGGCATTGAGCAGATTGTAATAGCCAGGAATGCCGCCGCAGTCTTCGGGCGGTGCGCTCCACGCACCGCCGATATAGCGTGGATAGGACACGCCAGGTTCGGCTTGACGGATGGCAGTCACGGTCAACCGATGTGCCCAGGAATCACCAAAGTCATACATGTAGTCGATTGTGGTCCTGCGGGGTGTGAGCACGTCGCGCAGGCGGACTTTGTCCGCCTGGAGACGAGGCCCCACGCCCCAGTCCTCTTCCGTTGACAACCCATAGGTCTGCCCGTCAATCGTGAACTCCCAAAGATGGTAGTCGAACCACCCCATGGTGATCTGGATAATGTCGTGCAGCACCTTGAGGGTGATTGAGGTCGGGACCTCCACCTCGCGCCAGATTATCGGATCGGTGTCCAGCAGGTGGATGCGGACTTTGCAGATCTGGTTGAAGCTGTCCGCGGCGGAAGTGTCGCTCTTGGGTGTCTTGCTGGGCGGGCTCATGTCGCTAGTTTGGCAGACCGCTCCGCCCAATTCCAGGGCATGAGTTCGTCGATCCGGTTTACCGGATGGCTGGCGATGCGCGCGAGGATATCGGCGAGCCAAGCCTGCGGATCGACATCATTCATTTTGGCCGTTGTGATTAGGCTGCACATCATGGCGGCCCTCTCTCCACCGCGGTCCGACGCGGCTTCATAATGCCCAGAGTCTGGGGCAAGAAGTTGAGGTTGCATATCCTTTCCACCCGCTGTTCCAGCGACCTGCAATCGTAGTCGCCGATCAACTCCACAACGGCAGCCGGCATCTGACTCTTCGCTCAGGAGAGGGGCCTTCCTTCTTGGTACCGGCCTGGATGATCGATCCGAAGGCAGCGTCGGTCAAGATCGTTGATACCCCGTGCATTTCGATCGCGCGGCTTCTCGATCTACGAGCGTTCTTGGATTCGGGCCTAGCCTTTCATCTGGGGGAACAACTCCCCGAGGGAGGCTTTGAACCGCGCCGGGAATCCTGGAGGCCATTTTGTTTGACTCAGGCGACCATAGCCAGCTCGTTCAGTTGTTCATAGTAGCGCGCCTCGGCCTCGGCGGGTGAGATGTTGCCGATCGGCTCGAGGAGACGCCGGTGGTTGAACCAGTCCACCCATTCGAGGGTGGCGAATTCGACCGCTTCGGCATGGCGCCACGGCCCGCGTCGGTGGATCACCTCCGCTTTGAACAGGCCATTGATGGTCGACCAAGTTGGTGGCCGCAGAGGAGCTCGGCTAGCCGTTGTA
>NZ_JAIMBZ010000052.1:11383-11878 GCF_025499445.1 Acidiphilium sp. AL | reverse complement strand
CGACACGCGCCAGCCGACGATCCGCCGGGCGGAGGAGCCAAAGGTTCCGCCTGCGTAGCAGGTGGAATGGCTACGGAGGGGAAGACGTCGATCACGAAGGCGACGTGGACGAAGCCCTGCCAGGTGGCGACGTAGGTGAAATCGCTGACCCACAGCATATTCGGCCGAGGAGCCCGGAACTGCCGGTTCACCTTGTCCCGTGGACAAGGCGCGGCGGGATTGCTGACCGTCGTTTTCACCGGCTTGCCGCGGATCACACCCGCAAGTCCCATCTGTTTCATCAACCGCGCCGTCGTGCGCCGGGCAAGATCGATCCCCTCTCGGTCGAGCTGTCGCCAGACCTTGCGCACACCATAGACCTGGAAATTCTCATCCCACACCCGGCGGATCTCGGGCCGCAGCTGGATGTCCCGTTTGGCGCGCGGCGGCAGGCGGCCCGGGTTGGCACGGCGAGCGGCATGCGCACGGTACGGTTGGGCCCGGCGGACGGCGGCG
>NZ_JAIMBZ010000052.1:0-11325 GCF_025499445.1 Acidiphilium sp. AL | reverse complement strand
GATCTTCGGCGCTATCGCACCGATCGCCTCCCATTGCGAAGCATGATCCTTGCCATGCTCCAGCACCATCCGCACCGCGCGTTCGCGGACCTCAGGTGAATATCTGTTCGATGTCTTCCGCTTTTCCATTGCTCCATCCTACTCAAGAGTTGGAGCCTCCGGGATTCCCGGCGCGGTTCACCGGCGCGCAGACAAATCCGCTTGGCGCACCACGCCGGCCATCAGCATCGCCTTCGCCAAGCGCTCCGGGTCCAACGCCGTCGTCATCGCGCACACGATCCGCGAACGCCTCACCTCGCTGCGCGGAAGATTGATCCCGCGCGATGTTGCGGTCACGATCACCCGCGACGATGGTCGCAGCGCCAACGCCAAGGTCAACGACCTATTGTTCCATCTGGCGCTGGCTACCGCTTCGATTGTGCTGCTGATCGCCTTCACCATCGGCTGGCGCGCGGCGGCGGTGACCGGGGTGGTGATTCCCACCACCGTGCTGCTGACCATCTTCGCGTCCTGGATCCTCGGTTTCTCGATCAACCGCGTCAGCCTGTTCGCGCTGATCTTCGCGATTGGCATCCTGGTGGATGACGCCATCGTGGTGATCGAGAACATCTCCCGCCACTGGGAGATGCGCGACGAGCGGACGCGCCTGCAATCGGCGATCGAAGCGGTTGCCGAGGTTGGCAACCCAACCATCATCGCGACATTGACGGTGATCACCGCGCTGCTGCCGATGCTGTTCGTCTCCGGCTTGATGTGCCCCTATATGGCGCCGATTCCGATCAATGCCTCGATAGCGATGGCATTTTCGTTCTTCATGGCGACGATCGCGGTGCCCTGGATGATACTGAAACTCGCACCACGCAATCGGCATGCTGGGTCACATCCTCATGCAGTCCGCAATAGCCTTGCGGGATGGTATTGGCGCATCGCCGAGCCGATGATCCGAACCCGCGGGCGCGCCCTGATCTTTCTGCTCGGCGTCGGTTTCGCCACGCTCGCAGCGCTCTCGCTGTTCTATTTCGATGTGGTGACGGTGAAGCTGCTACCGTTCGGCAACAACTCGCATCTGACGGTGGTCCTCGATCTGCCGGCCGGCGCATCGCTCGAAGCCACTGAGCAAACCCTGTTCGCGCTGGCGCGCCGCGCCGAGACCGTCCATGATGTCAGATCCGTTACGGCCTATGCCGGCACTGCCGGCCCGTTCGACTTCAACGGCCTGGTGCGGCACTACTACGCGCGGCAGGCACCAAACCAGGGCGAGTTGCACATCCTGCTGAAGCCACGCGACGAGCGTGACGAACTCACGAACACCATCGCCGGGCATCTGCGCGGGGCGGTGCGTACGGTCACCCTGCCGCCGGGGGCGACCCTGCAGATCGTCCAGTCGCCGCCCGGCCCGCCGGTGCTCGCTCCGCTGGTCGCCGAGATCTACGCGCCGAACGCCAAGCTCCGGCTTGCCGAGGCGCGCGAAGTCAAGCGTCTCTTCGCGCGCGTGCCCTATATCGCCGACATCCATGATTCCTGGGGCTACCGGCGGCCACAGCTCGACATCACCGTTGATCAGAGCAAGCTCAATTTCTACAAGGTCGAGCAGTCGGATGTGAATGCGACGATCCGTGACCTGCTCGGCGGGGTCGCGGTCGGCTACGCGTATCGCGGAGCGGAGCACCTGCCGGTCGACATCACCGTGGGTCTGCCGAATGACGGCCGCTCCTGGAACGACACGCTGGCGGCGACACCGATCCCGGCCAGTGCGATTCCCGGCGCGACATCCGTCGTCGAACTCGGCCAGATTGTCACCGCAAAACAATCGCAAGGCTCCTATTCGATCTATCGGCGCGACGGCCAGTTCGCCGACATGATCGAAGCCGATCTCGCGGGAAAATTCCAGGCGCCAATCTACGCGATTTTCGCGGTCGATCATCTGATCGCGCAGCATCATTGGACCAAGGCACTACCGAAACCAGCAATCGGCCTTGCCGGTGCACCACTGAATGACGCGACGCCGACACTGCGCTGGGCCGGCGAGTGGCGCGTTACCTATGTCACCTTCCGCGACATGGGGGCTGCGTTCATCGTCGCCCTGCTCGGAATCTATGTCCTTGTCGTCGGCCAGTTCCGCAGCTTCAAGATCCCGCTGGTGATCCTGACTCCGGTGCCGCTCACGCTGATCGGCATCATGCTTGGCCACTGGCTGCTCGGAGCGTATTTCACCGCGACTTCGATGATCGGCTTCATCGCGCTCGCCGGGATTATTGTGCGCAATTCGATCCTGCTCGTCGATTTTATCCGTCGCGGCCAGGACGGAGTCACTCCGCTACGTCGCGTGCTGCTGGACGCCGGCGCAATCCGTGCGAAGCCGATCCTGCTGACGGCACTTTCGGCGATGATCGGCGCGGCGGCCATCCTGCCCGATCCGATCTTCCAGGGCCTGGGGATCTCTCTGCTGTTCGGCTTGGCATCCTCGACGCTGCTGACCCTGTTGGTGATCCCGGCGATCTACGTGGTGCTGCGCGATGACGGCAAGCCGGCTTAAGCCGCACCGACTAGGCAAAATCGGTGCCACCATGGACGATCCGGTGCCCGACGCCGATCAGCGCATCGCCATCAAGATGCTGCCGCCACCCAATCGAGCAGCGGGCCAAGTGGATCCTTATGCGAGTGTTTCGCACCATTCGACCAGCGCCGTTCGATGATCAGCTTGCCGTCATGGTCGAAACCCTGGAAATGCGGCGCCTCTCCGACCCGTTCGATTCTGCCATGCGTGATTCTCGGATGATCCGCCATCGTCTCGAACAAGGCGAATTCGATACTGAGGAGACGGGAATGACGGTCAGGACCGCATTGGCCATGTCAAACTTTTCTTGTGCTCAAATTGCCGAAGCGTGACGCGCCGTCTCCGGGTCAAGATAAGCGTCGAAACACGAAGCCACATGGCGCAGGAACGGCCGTCCCGCTTCGGTGACCGAGATGACCGAACCGTCGCGCCGGATCAACCCATCCATGGCGAGCGACTCGAGCTTCGGCCAAACGTCATCAAATGTAGCAAAATCGACACCGGCATTCTTTGCAAGCCGCGCCACATCAACGGCAAGATCGCACATGATCCGCTCGATGATCGCGCGACGCAGACCGTCTTCTTCGGTCAAAGCGAGGCCGCGTGCGATGGCAAAACCAGCTTTTTCGATCGAAGCGAGATAATCGGCGGTCCGTGTCGCGTTCTGCGCGTAGCCTTGCGGGAGAGCCGAGATCGCGGATGCACCGAAGCCGATCAGCACATCGGCGTCATCGACCGTGTAACCCTGGAAATTACGCCGCAGCGCCGGTGTGCCGCAGGCGAGCGCCATGCGGTCGCTTGGTTTCGCGAAATGGTCGAGACCGATCCGACTATAGCCGGCTTCGGCGAGCATGGTCCCTGCGCGCGCCTGCTGGGCAAGACGCGCCACCGCGTCAGGCAGATCGTATTCGGCGATCACCTGCTGACGCTTCTGCATCCAGGGCACATGGGCATAACCGTAGAGCGCGACCCGGTCCGGGTCGATTTCGAGGACAGACTCAACCGTCGCCTCCAAGGACGCGACGGTCTGGTGCGGCAGGCCATAGACGAGATCGAGATTGATCGAGCATGCACCGGCCACGCGCGCAACCAAAGCGGCATGGCGTGTTTGCGCGACACTCTGGTGCCGGCCGATCGCATCCTGCACGGCCGGCGAGAAATCCTGCACGCCCAGGCTGGCACGGTCGATGCCGAGCGCGCGCAGATCGGACTCGGCAGTTGTGGGCAGGGTGCGCGGATCGATCTCGATCGCGATTTCGGTATCTGCATTGATCGTGAAATGTCGGCGTAGTGCTGCATCGATCGCCTGCATTGAGGGTGCGGGCAGAGCGGTCGGTGTGCCGCCGCCCCAATGGATCTGTCGGACCGGCAGGCGATGGCCGATCGCCGAAGCGACACGCGCGATCTCCGCCTGCACCGAGGTTGCATAGCGTTCCAGAGCCGTGACGCTGTTCATCACGCTGGTATTGCAACCGCAGAACCAGCACAGGCTGCGGCAGAACGGCACATGCAGATAGAGCGAGGCGGTAGCGCCGTCGGGGATCGCCGCAAGCCAGCGCCGATGCACGTCTCTATTGACACGCGCATCGAATTGCACAGCGGTCGGGTAGCTGGTGTAGCGTGGCAGGCGGCGATCGTAGCGGGCGAGCAGCGAGAGCGTGTCCATGCCGCGGAGAATAGGCGGTTCCGCCGCACCGTGCCTTGATCCTGATCAACGCGCAGTCGTGAAGTGCATGGTTTGCACCGGGAGCATCAGCACAAGAAAGGGCAACGTGCGGATCTGGGAGAGGGGCAGATTCCAGACCATCGTGGCCACACCTTACCGGCGATTGCGGCGATCCAGCGTTCGGAGACATCCGCGACCGCATTCGGCCCGAATTGTACGAGCCGCCGCGCGGCCTCCGTGCGGGTCAGACCGGGGTCCATGTCCTCTGTGGCGCCGCTCATTGGTCAGAACGAGCCGAAGGCGACACCACTGCTCGGATCGACGTTGTCGGGATTAACATAGATCATTCTGTCCACGACCGATTTCACTCCCTTTGTGTTCTCCGCGAGCACGATCAGCGCGCGCCGCTCGGCATCGCTGAAGATCGGACCCGCCAGGGTCGCAATCCCATCACGAGCCGTGATCACGACGCTACCCTTCGGCGCCCATTTCAACCGTGTGATGTTCTCATGGATCATTGTTGCCTTGGCATCGTCCGACATCACGTCGTCATCGACCACCAAAAGCCGGGTAATTAACGCCGCCAGAAGATTTTTCCGGGTCAGGAGGCCGATCAGCGCATCGCCGCGTACTACCGGCACCTGCCTGATCCGATGGATTTCCATCAAGTTCACCGCGTCCACAAGTGGGGTTTCGACTGTCACGGTCTTGACGTTCTCGGTCATGATTTCGCCGACGTAGCGCCCCCGCGTCTTGACGAATTGGCGCGCGGAGGTCTCGGGCGCGAAGAAGCCGTGCCACCAGTTGATTTCGGGCGCCGTGTCGAGTTCCGGCCGGCGCAGCAGGTCGCCATCGGTCATAATGCCGACCAACCTCCCATCCCGGTCGGTAACGGGTAGTGCGGAGAGATGCTGATCGAGCATGATGCGCCCGGCATCGCTCAAGGTGGTTCTGGGTTCGACCGTGACCGGTCCGACAGTCATGATATCGCGAATGTTCATGATCTCCTCCTGACAATCGCAGGAGGAGACTAGCAAAGTGGTGCACCGATGGTCTTGATCTCGATCAAGACCGGCTGGTCGCGAAAGCGGACAATCGGTCACGATCAAGGATTCTGACGCCGTGATCCTTGCCGACCTCGACGATGTTCTGCCGCTTCAGGGCGGAAAGAGCGCGCGAGACAGTTTCGAAGGTCAGGCCGAGGTAATCGCCGAGATCCGCACGAGTCATTGGCAGGGCGAGTGCTTGGGCCCCGTTCGGGCAAATCTCCGCGCGGTCGCTCCAGCCCAGCAGAAAGGAGGCAAGTCGTTCGATCGCGCTCTTGCGCCCCAGGAGGAGCATCTGCTCTTGTGCTAAGATCAGTTCGTGCGAGGCGACATCGAGCAATCGCCGTTCAAGCGCGGGAAACGTCGTGAATACCGAACGGAGTTCGGTGCGGTCGAACCTGCACAGCCGCACCTCATTGATCGCTTCGGCGGTGAAGGCATAGTGGTCGGCGGCGGCCAGGCCGACGAAGTCCCCCGCACCGACGAAACCGGTGATCTGCCGCCGCCCGTCTGGCAGATCCTTGAACAGTTTGGCCGTACCGCGATTGATGTTGAAGAAATGCCGTGCCTTGTCGCCTTCCGCGACAAACATCCGGCCTTTCGGGACGGTATGGGACTTCGCCACACTCGCTAGAAAATGCAGATCCTCGTCGGCCAGTGCGTCGCACAGGCCAATATGCCGTGCTTCGCAGCCGGCGCACAGTCCCGGAATGATGGCGTCCGAGAGATTGATCGATGAACGTCTGAGCCCGTTCCGATGATCCGACATCACTGGTCCTCTTGCCCGACCAACTCAAGAATTTGACATAAACCCTGGCGCTGCTCGACGCAAATCGACCCGGAATTTCCGTGTCCTCGTTGATTTCGATCAAGGCGATGGATGACAAACGGCGCGATATCGGATCATGTCCAAGACCACAGCGCCTGCGGGCCGCATCACCGAGGGGTGCTTCGTCGTCGAACCGATGACGGCCAGGCAGATCGGTCCGAGCTATCCGATCATCCAGATGGCACTGCCTCGTGTCAGCCGCGCGGACTGGCGGAGCTTCGCGCGGCGCACCATCGCCGCAATGTCCAGCCATCGCGGCATCCTGGTCATTCGACGGCGGGAACGGCCTTACCCGAGCGGCATCGCCTGTTATCGCTGCGAAACCGATCTATCGCACGGCCGGATATTGACGGCGCGCCCTCTGGCCGCGATCGACATTCTGAACACGGTACCGCTTTTCCATGGGCTGGTGGAGGGGCTCGTCACGATCGCGCGAGCGCATGACTGTCGTGCCCTGCGCGTGGCTTTAGCAAGCGGTGGCGCGATTGTGCCACTATCCGCGACGATCGGCTGGCCGATCGAAATCAGCGGCGAATACACGATCATTCTCTTGCCCCCGGCCGAACGAATGGTACAGTAAGGGCCGAGATGCGTTAGTTTGTTGCGGACAGTGTCGCCTGATGGCCTGCCAGAGCCTCGCGCAGCGCGGCTTCCTTGGAATGATCGAGCGAGGTGCGCAGCACCGTACCGCCGACACCCTGGAGATCATCGAACACCTTGTCTGCGGTCATCTTGCGCACGAGCAAGAACAGGGCGGCACTGCCGGGTTGCAGCACTTCTGCAAGATTCTTCATGAACCGGTCGTTGATGCCAAAATCACTCAACGCGCCACCGAGCGCGCCGGCACCGGCGCCGATCGCGACGCCAACCAGCGGCATCATGAACAGGAGGCCAATCAGAAAGCCCCAAAAGCTGCCGGAGGCGGCACCCGCCGCAGTGGGGTGAAACAACTGGTTGAGCCTGACATGGCCGTCCGGCTGCTTGACCGCGACCACGGCGTCACCGAGCTCGATCAGATATTCCTTCTGCATATCCAGCACTTTGCGCCGGACTTCTTCGGCTTTTGCCTCGGACGGAAAGGCGATGACGATCAGGTCGTTCATGTTTGCCTCATTTTATCATGTGGATGCCGTCATCATTGTGCACCGGCAGTCGGCCGCGAGCAATTCGAGCAATTATGGCACGATCCGGCAGGTTCGGACGGTCAGGGAAATCGCTTCTTCGTGTAGCGCCAGGCGATGATGTAGAACCCGAGATAGACGAAAGAGATGAAGACGATGATGCCTCGCCATCCATCAGTTCCTCGGGCGCGCTGTTGACGGCTCGAATCCGTGTGTGATTCAAGGATTCCGCCCTTTTTCTGGAGCGGGATCGAATGTCGGCGGCGAGTGGGATTGTTGTCTGGGCGGACGGCATCAAGGCCGAACTGAAGCAGCGGCTGCCCAGGCAACGCAAGACCCAACGCGACAAGCTCGCACTGCTGGTCGCCACCATGTTGCATGTCCGTAGCGCCAATCTGGTGGAACTCGCATCCGGATTGCCGCGCGAGTCGGATCGCTGGGACATGGGCTACCAGTGGATTTCCCGGTTCCTCGAAAACGACCTCGTCTCCTGCGACGCGGTCATGCAGCCATTCGCGGCCGATGTCCTGGCGCGGGCCGCCGAGGCCGGCGAGACAATCCCGCTGATCCTCGATCAGAGCAAGCTGTCGGATCGCCACTAGGTCTTGATGCTCAGCGTGCGCTGGGGCGAACGCGCGCTGCCTCTGGCGTGGCGCGTCGAGGAAACCGACGGCGCCATCGGATTTCCAACCCAAAGGAACCTGCTCGACGCCGTGCGGACATGGCTGCCAGCCGGGACCGGCGTCGTGCTGCATGCCGGTCGGTTCTATGGAACACCGGAGTTGATCCGCCTGTGCCGGGATCGCGGCTGGGACTATCGGCTGCGTTTGAAGGGCAACCTCATCGCGCGGATCGGCTCGCGCAAGACCAGCACTGGAGAATTGGCGACATCCGGCGGAAGCTACTTCGCGGACGTGACGCTCACCGGCAAGCGCGTCAGCACCAATATCGGCGTCATCCGCGATCCCGGACACAGCGAGCCGTGGATCATCGCGATGTCCGCCAAACCCAGCTATCTGACCACGCTCGATTATGGCAAGCGATGGGGCATCGAGCCGATGTTCTCCGACTTCAAGTCACGCGGCTTCGGCATCGAGCAGACCCAGATCCACTATCCCGACCGTGTCGCGCGCCTGATCCTGGTGATGGCGCTGGCACTTTATTGGGCGGTGTCCACCGGCATGTGGGACGCTGCCGAAAATCCCGCGCCCGCCAAAAAAAGCACCCCACCGTCAACCCCGCAAAGTCGCCAGGAGCAGGCTCTCCTGGTTCACCAGGGGACTGCGAAAGCTCATGAAACTCTTGCTCAGAGCTTCGCCGCTCCCGACACTTTGGATATGCCAACGAACTGATGGATGGTGAGCGATGATGCCTTCGAGTCCGCCGATCATGGCGTGTCCTCCATTTACACCGGTGTTCCTATCAGCCCGCCGACGCTGGCAGTCAACGCCATCGCCAAGGCACCCCAAAACAGCACGCGGACCGCGCCTTTGATTAGCCGCGCCCCGCCGGCCCGCGCAGCGAGGGCACCCAAAAGGGCGAGGAAAGCCAGGGAAGCTGTAGCGACAAAAGGGATCAAATCAGTTTGGGAGGCGACGACTGCGGTCAGCAGCGGCATAGTGGCGCCGGCGATGAAACTTGCCGCCGACGCCAGCGCGGCCTGCAGGGGCCGCGCCCTGAGAATCTCGTTGATGCCAAGTTCGTCACGCGCGTGCGCGCCTAATGCATCATGAGCCATGAGCTGATTGGCGACTTCTTTAGCAAGCTCAGCATTCAGTCCGCGTTGAACGTAAATCTCAGCCAGCTCTCGGTGCTCGGCTTCCTCGTCAACCTCGAGTCCCGTGCGTTCGAGCGCCAGATCCGTCTGTTCCGTATCCGCTTGGGAGCTCACCGAGACATATTCACCGGCGGCCATCGCCATTGCTCCCGCGACGAGGCCGGCAACCCCCGCGAGCAGTATGCTGCTTCGGGTGGCATGCGCGGACGCAACGCCAAGCACGAGGCTCGCCGTCGATACGAGGCCGTCATTTGCACCCAACACTGCCGCGCGCAGCCATCCCGTGCGGTGTGTGTAGTGATATTCCTTGCGCAAGGCTCTTCTCCACCACGTGTTGGCCCGGGGCCGAACAAGTGCTCCAGGTCGGGAGCCGAAGTTACCATCCGTCTGATTTTATCCACTCTCATGTTCGCCGTTTCAAGCTACAGGCGCAGAAATTCCTTGCTCGTTTTCCAGGCTGTTCAGCGTAGCCGCCGTTGGGCATGACAGGGGACACAAGACCACTATAGCCAAGCCGGTTGTCGAGGCCGATCACGGTCGCATCGAGACATGCACGGCGACCACGGTCTGTTCCGATATCGACTGGTGCTGCAGACGGACATCAATGGCCCGGCTTGATGGATCGAAAGCGCAAGCGGGAGCACGCCGCAGAGAATCGCGAAGGGATTGAGAAGATAACCGACGAAACTCTCGTCCTGGTAATATTGCACGTCCCAACCGAAATGGAACCCGACATCCTGAAGCACGTTGCCGAAGGCGGCGCCATAGATGATCATCGGCACCGCGCCCGAGATCAGGAACGCCCAGTTCCAGGTGTCGCGCCAACGCGTAGCGTCGACCTTTGAGCGATATTCGAAGGCGACCGGGCGCAGGATCATGCTGAACAGAAGCAGGATCGTCACGATATAGAAGGTCGAGAACGAAGTCGCGTACCAAGGTTGGGAAGGCGGCGAAGATCGCACCGCCGCCCAGGATGAACCAGACCTGATTTCCGTCCCAGTGCGGGCCGATGATGGCGGGCACGGGCCATCGCTAACTCGTCGGTCTCGACGATATCATCGAGTTGGCCTTCCCGGCCGAGTATCGACCACACGGCGTGGCCAATTCGCCAGGCCGTCGATTGATCGAAGCCGTTTTCGACTATTCTTGTTAAGATCGATATAGATAGCCAACCAAAAGCACGGCGCCGCAAGATTGCAGGAATGACGACAGCCACCATGCCAAACGCATGGAAGACGGTGAATCTCGTTAGAGCCAGTGCATAGCGAGCCGGCCTCGCACACCAGTGGCGGCAGAACTGGAAACCCCGCCTCCGCCATGAGCCCGCCCTCCTGCTATTTTCATGTTGTGTCGCAACAACAATAACCTCCCCATATGCACACGCAGAAGGCGGGCATGCCTTGATCTAGATCAAGGCATGCCGACGCGATCACGCACATTCCTCGAAGAGCCGGAGAAAGTTGGGGGTATGATGGCTATTACGATCTACCGTTTCAGATGCTCGACAAGCCTACGATTGCAGCGGGAAAGCTAGAGCATAATCCTGGCTTCGTCCCCGGGCAGTGAAGCATGAGCAGTGGTTTGTTCCGCCTCGGCCGAGGTCCAAGGGGCAAGCCGCTCGCGGGCGAGGGTTTCGGAATAGCTCAGATCTGCCGTGCAATCGGCGGGCAAGCGCATCGTATGGAGGCTAAGCACATGTCGCGTATTGATGAGTCAAAAACTTTCGTGCCGGTCTCGATCGCCGTGCTGACCGTGTCGGACACCCGCACGGCATCGAACGATACGTCGGGCAATGCGCTGGCCGAACGAATCGAGGCTGCCGGACATCGGATTGCGGCGCGCGCGATCCTGCCGGACAACGCGGACATGCTCGAATCTATCCTGAGAAAGTGGGTCGCGGACCCTGCGATCGATGTCGTAATCAGCACCGGGGGTACGGGCGTCACCGGCCGGGACGTGACGCCCGAAGCGTTTGCCCGCGTGGTGGACAAGGTTATCGAAGGGTTCGGTGAATTGTTCCGGGTGCTGAGCTATCAGAAGATTGGTACATCGGCGATCCAATCCCGCGCGGTCGGCGGGGTGGCTGGTGGAACCTATCTGTTCGCGCTACCCGGCTCCCCGGACGCGGTGAAGGACGGTTGGGATGATATCCTGCGCTTCCAACTCGATGCCCGGCATCATCCGTGCAACCTAGGGTGTGTCGTCAATTAAGCCAGATAGCGGTGGCGGTGAGGTGGACGCCTGCGAGGAAGTTTCTGGCGGTTTTGTCGTAGCGCGTTGCAATGGCGCGGAATTGCTTGAGTTTGGCAAAGAAGTTCTCGATCAGGTG
>NZ_JAIMBZ010000051.1:0-16959 GCF_025499445.1 Acidiphilium sp. AL | reverse complement strand
ACTGATCCTCAGGCCGGCGTTATTATGCCGCTTCCTTCACAGCGATCACCGCCTCCCAGGCCGAGTTGCGGACGGAGGTCGGCATAATCCGGAAGTCGGCATGATGCACCTAATGCCGATGTCGGCATTAGGTGCACAAAACGACCAACGTGCTGAACAAGATGCCGAAGATTCTGCAGCCGGCCGCCAAGGCGGATCTGCGCGAAATCTGGACCGCGCCGGATCGCGCGGCAGCCGAGACGGCGATTACAAAGTTTGCTGCGAAATATAGCGCGAAATACAACAAGGCGGTCACCTGTCTGGTCAAGGACCGTGACGCGTTGCTGACTTTCTACGACTTCCCAGCCGAGCATTGGGACCATCTGCGGACGTCCAATCCGATCGAGAGCGTGTTCGCCACGGTCCGCCACAGAACGGTCCGAACCAAGGGGGCAATGTCGCAGGACACCGCCCGGCTCATGGTCTTCAAGCTCGTCACCGCAGCCGCCAAAACTTGGCGCAAACTCAAAGGAGAAAACCAGTTGCCCACGGTCATTCAGGGCATTACCTTCCAAAACGGCGTCGAGGTCATCCAGACGCCAGCACAGAACGCCGCCTGATCACCGGCGTCACCCAAATTCCAGTATAGCTCCGGAATCGAACCACCGACCGATATTTGGTCAGATTTGGATCATGAGAGAGTTATAACGAAAGTGGTTGCGGGGAACCGCAGCCATCATGACTTGCGCGGACTTCAGGGACTCGCGCGGGAGATCAAACTGGTCGCCGGCGAAGAATTTCAGCAGGACTTGCTTTTCCGGGCGGCAGCTTGATCCGTGGATGTTGAAGTGCCGACGCAAACCGAGGATGCAATCTCGGTTTGATTGCAAGTTTTTTCGCATTGACCCTAAATTGTAGGATGATTTTTCGTACTCGTATCGCCGGGTGTCTCGCCACGCTTCGAGCCGGACTGATTGACCGTCTCTGACAAGCCCACCGCTTTCTTCTTCCGGCTCCGGAAACCCCTATCGGTCGTGATGAACCGCTCGACGATCAAGGGCACGAGTTTCTCGACCAGTGGGGCATCCGCCAAACTGTCCTGGGCGGCGATCGCGGCGGCATAGTCGCGCAGCAGATTATCCTGCGCGGCGGTGAAGGTAATGGTCCGTTTTACCGGCCGGTCGTCTGGCAGTGCACCGATACGAAGTTTTGCCATTCTTTTGCTCCCTTCCCTCTCACGACCCTGTGTAGGGTCGGAATACGATGTCGCGGTTGACCATCACGTCGAACGGGAATCCCGGACGAACGGTGAGGGTCGGCTGCACGCCAAGGTCATGCGAGACGATCTGCTGGCCCGCCTGGTTGGTCGCCTGGTCGCCACTCTGACCGAGCGAGATGATCAGATTGCCGGAACTGTTGCCACCAACGACGTTGTTGGTCGCGAGCGCGCTGGAGACGCCGAGCAAGGATGACAGCACGACGCCGCGCAGCAGCTTCCAGAAATGATAATCCACGCCGTCCTTGAGCCCCGCATATCCCTGGGTGTCGGCTGCGGGCAGATTGTCGAGCACGATCGAACTGCCATCCGGCATGATGAGGCGCGTCCAGATCAGCAGCACGCGCGATTGGCCGTAGGCGACGACGCTGTCATATTTGCCGATCAGCTTGGCGCCTTGGGGGACCAGCAGATAGCGGCCGGTGACGCTGTCGTAGACGTCCTGGGTTACCTGGGCAATCACCGGGCCGGGCAGATCGGAATTCAGGCCGGTGATCAGCGCGGCCGGAATGACGCTCCCGGCCATCAGCTCGTAGGGACTGATGGGTTTTTGCAGGCGGTCCGGCGAATAGACCGAGCGATCGACCGGGCTGTTCAGGAAGGCTTGTTTTTCTCCCTGCCCAGAATGGGTTTGTCTCGCGGCCAGTGTTGCACGCCGAGGATAGAATTGATCCGCTGGTCCACCGGGGGATGGATTTGCCGGTGCGCTGTTCGATACTGCTCCAGTCGAAGCGTCCTCACCGCCGGGGTTCGTGGTCATGGTGAAGAACACTCCGGCAAGGGCAGCCTGGTCATGGAGCCGGGCGGCTGCCTGTTCTGATGGATTGGTCGGCGCCGGCGCAAGATCGGGCGGTGAGGCCTGACCCAGCATTGGCGATCCGAGATCGCCCTGCAGCGGCGGCCCCAGTTGGGGAACCTTTGCAGGAGTGGGTGTCGACGTTGGCTTCGGCTTGGTCAGGCCAGCATAGCCCTTCGGCAAGCCATTCATTGCCTGGGCCGAAGGCCGAACATCGGTGTTGTAGAGCTGCTTGCCCGTGGTGATCCGAAAACTGTGCAGCGCGAACGCCCACCAAACCGCGCCGCCAATGCAGAGCGCGAGGCTACCGGCGGCGATAATCAGCGCCCGGCGCGACAGCCGGGTCACAGCGCGCGGCTGGGCGCGGATCGCAAACGATGCCGGATCAGCTTTCGGCGGCGGTGCCGAGGGGGGCACGGGCGCCTGGTTGTTCTCCGGGCCCGTCATCCGCTGCTGCCATCGGTGCGAGTGATCCGCACGATCTGCTGCGGCCCGGCGCCGAGGCGGAGCTCTGCTCCGGCGAACAGCCGATCGACGATCATCGTATTACCGCGCACCCGATAGTTGACGATCTCTGCCTTGCCGCCGGATGCGCCGAGGATGAACAGCGGCGGCATGTCGCCCTGGGCGATGCCGGGCGGGAACTGGATGTAGACCTTTGATCCGTCATCGAACACCTGCACGGGCCGCCACGGCGGGTGATCGCCGCTGATCCGGTACCGGAAATGTAAATCGGCAAGATCGACGTCACTCGCCGCGACGGTGCTGGCGTAATCGGTGGCGGCGGTGTTCTGCGCCTTGAGTGCCAGCAGATCATCCTGCGGGTAATTCCAGGACACCGCCGCCATGTAGGTCTGCTTCGTGGGATGGATCTCGAGGTGGTAGGCGCGCCGATTGGTCATGATGACGATGTTGTTCATCGGCAGATCGGCCGAGATCGGCTTGACTAGAACATGGACCTGCGTGGTCGGCCCGGACCCGCTGGTGGTATTGCCGATCTTCCATTGCACGGTATCGCCGGCGGCGATCGAGATCAGGCGCTCGCCGGGCTGCAGCGCGATATCGGTGACGTGCAGCGGTGAGGCGTAGATTTCATAGAGCGCGCCGGTCGACCAGGGGAACACCTGCATGGCGTTGATGTAGCCGTCGCGCGTCGGGTTGATCCGTGCGGCTGCATTGGCTGCAGCCACGCGCGCGACCGGGTTCGCTGGCTGCGCTGGTTGCCGATACGCCATAGCCGGGGGGAGTTTCTTCAACTGATCCGGCAAGGGCAGCGGTTCCGGCAGCTTCACCAGGCGAACGGGCGGCGGGGGCGGTGCAATCAGATGGGCCGGTTGCGGATCGCCATAGGCGATTTTCGGCACTTGCTGCGCGCAGGCGGAGAGTGCCAAGGCGCCGGCGACCGGGAGCAGGAGCAAAAATCTCATGGGGTGGATCCTTCGGTCTGGACGGTATTCACCTCGCGGGCCCAGCTGATCGCGTCGATGTAGATGCCGAGCGGATTCTGGCGCAGCGCCGCTTCGGTATGCGGGGTCTGGATCACCACGGTGAGGATGGCGGTCCAATGTTGGGCCGGCAAAGCGCTGCCATCCTGGTAGGGATGTTCCACCCAGGCGACGCGGAAGGAACTCGGACTTGCGCGGACGACGCTGGTGACATCGACGGTAATGGCGCGCTTGCCGATCCGTCCGAACGGATCGGCCCGGCGGGCATAGGCATCGAGCATCGGTTTGGCGTGGCTGGTAATCTGCGCGTAGGCATCGAGCCAGGCCTTGCGGACCACGACAGGATCGACCGAAAGGCCACGCACCCGCTCGATGAACTGTGCCAGAAAGTAAGTGATCTCGGTGTCGGTTGGCTGTACCTCGGTCTGCGCCGGCGCGACCGCCTGCACGGCACCCAGGTGGTTCACTTCGACGACGAAGGGCGTGACCATGGCGCGCGAATGGGTGCGAATATCGTCGGCGGTGACGACGGCCGTTAGGGCGAGGCATCCAAAAGCCATCAGCCGCCAGTTCGCGGCCTGAACCCGGGCGGAACCGATCCGCTGATCCCAGAGCTGCCCGGCACGCTGATAGGCTGTGGCCGGGGTTTCGGTCTCGGACATCCGCGCGGAGAATCGCCGCCATCTCATGTCCGGTCTCCTCGCAGATTGGGCCGCATCCCGCCGCCACCGGCTTCGCCCTCGCGGATAATTTGCTCCGCCGTCCGATAGGTTTGACGCCGCCGCAGATTTTCGGCCCAGGCTGGCGCGCCGGATCGAGCGGGAGTCCCCGCGGCGCCTGGCGACGATGCGGGTTCGGCACCGCTGCCTGAATCACCACCACCCGAACCACCATCACCGGAGCCGCTGCCGCCGGTCGCCGCCCAGCCGGCACGCTGACCTGCGGCAAAGCGATCGCGCAATCCCGACGTAGCGTTCAGGGCGATGCCGCGTAATCCGCTGCCAGCCACACCGGCGGCACCACGGGCGACGCCGCCAAGGCCGGCCGAGACTGAGCCGCCACCAGCGACGCTGCCCGAGGCGTAGGCACCGCTGGCACCGCCAGCGAGGGACGTTGCGCCGCCGATGCCGGAGGCCGCGGCGCGGACCGCCGCGATTCCGCCTGTTCCGGCCAACGTGACAACACCGGCAGCGGCACCGCCCGCTGCAGCAGCACTGCCAAGGCCAAGCTGCGGCGCGCCGGAGGTGATACCGGCCGCGAGGCGGTTCGCCGAGAAGGCGAGACCGGCGATGGTCATGGATGCCAGCAGGATGGTGAGCGCGTCCTGCAGCGACAGTACCGCCGACGGGTTGCTCGGCAGGATCTGACTGAACAACTGGGTGCCGATGCCGGTCACCACGGCAAACACCAGAACACGGACCCCAGAGGTGACGATCTGGCCGAGCACCGGCTCGGCGATGAAGGCGGTGCCGCGCCAGAGGGCGAAAGGAACGAGGATGAAGCCTTTGAGGGTCGTGAGCTTGAATTCGATAATGGCCAGGAACAGCAGGATCGCCAGCACGAAGAAGCCGAGCAGCGTGACGATCCAGGACAGACCCATGACCAGGATCTCGCCGAGGTTCCAGAAGATGTTCGGAAACCCGGCGAGGCGCTGGATTTGCGAGAGCAGGACATCGGCGCCTTGCACCCCGGCTTGGGCGAGCAGGCCGGGATGGAGGAATTGGGCATAGGTAAGGGACGATCCGGTTGCCTTCAGACCGAGCCCGGCAAAGCTGTTGAAGACGATCTCTGCCAGAAGCTGCCAGTTGTTCAGGATGAATGCAAAAAAGCCGACATACAGGACTTTCTTAGCGAAGGCTTGGATGACGTTGTCCTCGCCGAGAGCCCAGGCAAGCCCAGCCAGTGTCGCATCGATACCGATCAGAACAACGACCAGGAAGCCGACATCGGGCGAGATGAGCCCAAACCCAGAATTGATGTACTGACTGAAAACATTCAGAAAGTGGTCGATGATGGACGGATTACTACCCATGCGGCGCTCCAGCCGCTAGTGGTGAAATTGCATGTTCATGTTCAGATGGAACGAACTTGTTTGGGGTATTTTTGAAGAGATTGACCGGCTTCTGCGTATAGGTCGGGGTATGACCGAAGAACCGCTTGTTCTCGGCCTGCCACGCGGTGTGGCAGCGCGCATCGGTATTGGCCGCCATGCCGAGCTGCTTGCAGCGATCGAGTTCGGCGGTAAGCATTTTGGGGTTGGCGACGAGTTGATCGATCGTCGGGGCGTTCGCCCATGCCGGCGCAGACAGACTGGGCAGACCGACAACGACAAATGAAATAGCGACAAGGGTTTTGACGTTCATGGTGCTGATCCTCCGAACAGATTGACCGGAGCAAAAGTATAGCCGACGCCGTTGCCGTAGAAGCGTTGCCATTCGGCTTGCGCGGCCGATCGGACCTCGGCATTTTGCATGGCATTCGCGGCCTGGGCACGGGCATCCGCGGCGATCAGGTCCTGGGTCGCGGAAAGCTGGCGCGATTGCAGGGCGAGCAGCTGATTGCTGGACTGGATCGCCTGCAGCGCACCCACCGCGCCCTGGCTCGCGGTGACCAAGGATGAAAGATCGGCCTGATCGGCGGGGATCGCGGCGACGATCTGGCTTTGTACGTCCATCGTCTGTTGGAAGGTGTTGATCGAGGCCTGCCAGCGCGCATTGGCATCGGCCAGCAGGCTGGCCTGGGTGACATTGCCCTGGAATCCTGCCGATTGGTAGTTCGGATAGAGGGTGCGGAACTGTTGCTGCACCTGCTGGACGCTATAGGCAAGGCTTTGTGCCTGCCCCATCAGCTGGTTGATCTGCCCCATCGAGGATTGCAACTGGGACAGAACCGAGAACGGCAATGCGGTCAAATTACGCGCCTGATTCTCCAGCATGGAGATGCCTTGCTGGAGCTGGGCGATCTGGTTGTTGACCTCGTCCAGCGTCCGCGCGGCTGTCAGCACGTTCTGGGTCAGGTTCGAAAAATCGATTACCGGGATGGCGGCTTGCGTCGCGATCGGGACGGCGATCGCTAACACGGCGATCAACCCCATGCTGACGATCTTCTTCTGTCGGTGCCTAGACCGGGCGGGGCGATTCATGATGGGACCTCCATCGGGGGAGTGGTGCGCATGTTGGATTCGTGTTGCGCTTCGACATCATCGTCGAAAGGGAGATGCGGGTGCTGCAGGGGAGGCTCGACGCCGGCATCAAGCTGCAATCGATAACGAGTTTTTGCGCCGCCATTCGAATGATCCGAAGCCACGGGGCGTGAGGCTGGTAGAAGCTCCGCCGCCCAAGCGAGACCGCGCTCACGCAGCCAAGCCCCCGGAAAATCATCAGGTCCGTGGGTGGCCATTACCCGGTCGATCGCGGCGAGGTCTTCCGCCCGGCTGGCGCCGCAGAACGCCAGCGTGATGTCGCCGAGGCCGAGTTCGAATAGCCGGCAACCGGCGGCCGACTGGAACCAGTATTCGCGTTTGGGGACCGCGCGCGCGATGGTCTCGATCTGCCGGTCATTGAGGCCGAGACGCGCATAGGCGTCCCGGCTCTCCGGTTCGATCGCGCGTGCATTTGGCAGGAAGATGCGCGACAGGCAGCTTTCGATCACGGCAGGGGCGACCGGCGAGCGGGTGATATCGGCAAGGCTCTGGGTCGAGAACAGCACCGAGGCATTCTTGCGCCGGAGCGTCTTGAGCCATTCACGCAGTTTTGGCGCAAAGACCAGATCATCCAGGGCGAACCACGCCTCGTCGACCGCGATCAGGGTCGGCCGGCCGTCGAGCCCGGCTTCAATCCGGTGAAATAGATAGGTCAGCACGGCGCGCGCCGCGTGTTTCGAGCCGAGCAGATCCTCGGTCTCGAAGGCGAGTACGTCGGTGGTGCCGATGCTCTCCTGCTCGGCATCGAGCAGCCGGCCGAACGGTCCGGCGATCGTATAGGGCTCCAGCGCCGCCTTGAGCCGGTTGGCCTGCAACAACGCGGCAAAACCCGATAGTGTGCGCTCCGGCCATGGCGCCGTCGCCAGCGAACCGAGCGCTGACCAGATGGCACCGCGAACCTCGGGCGTGAGTTCGATGCTCTCCTGGACGAACAGGGTGGCGATCCAGTCCGCTGCCCAGGCCCGCTCGGCGGCATCATCGATCCGCGCCAGCGGCTGGAAGGCGACGGCGTGATCATGCTGGTGCGAGACATCACCGCCAAGCGCGAGATCGTGGAATGCCCCGCCCATGCCAAGCACGGTCGCCTTGGAGGATCGTCCCTTGTCGAAGATCACCACGCGCGCGCCGGGATAGTGGCGGAACTGCAGCGCGATCAGCGCCAGAAGTACGCTCTTGCCGGCGCCGGTGGGGCCGACGATCAGCGTGTGCCCCACGTCCCCCTGGTGCAACACCAAGCGGAACGGCGTCGATCCGGCGGTATGGGCGATCAGCAGCGGCGGACCGTCGAGATGCGTGTTGCGCTCCGGTCCCGCCCAGACCGCCGAGAGCGGCAGCAGGTGGACGAGGTTGAGCGAGGAGACCAGCGGCTGGCGGATATTGGCGTAGCACTGGCCGGGCAGGCTGCCGAGCCAGGCTTCCACCGCGTTCAGGGTTTCTTCGACGGCGACGAAACCCTGCGCGCGCATCGCGCGACCGACCTGGCGGATCTTTTCGGCGACCGCTGCTTCGTCGGTATCCCAGACCGTCACCGTCGCGGTGAAATAGCCGAAGCTGACGGCATCGGAGCCGAGTTCCTGGAGTGCGAGATCGGCGTCGAGCGATTGGTTCTCAGCGTCGGTATCGAGCAGTCGGGTCTCCTGCTGCCAGATCACCTCGCGCAGCAGGGCGGCGATGCCCTTGCGCTTGGCCCACCAATGCCGGCGCTTCTTGCCCAACTCCTTCTGCGCCTCGGGTTTTTCCAGGGGTAGCCAGCGCGCGACCCAGCGGTATTCGAGAGGCAGGCGGTTGAGTTCGTCCAACAATCCCGGCCAGGTCCGGTCCGGCAAGCCACGAAGCGTGATGGTACGGAGATGGCACTGCCCGAGCATCGGCGCGACGCCCGGCGTCAGATCGCAGTCAGGCAGCAGCCCGTCGAGATAGAACGGTATCTCCGGCACGGCGACCGGATGGTGCCCGTTGGCCGAAATCGTGGCATGCAGATAGGCCAATGTCTCGGCGTCACCGAGCCATGTGCAATCCGGCATGAGAGAGGCGAGCAAATCGAGCACGCGGTCGGTCTCGGCGGCGAATCCGTCCAGAATGCCGCGCCAGTCGATCTCGCTGGACTCGCCCTGCCTTCGTCCTCGGCCTTGTGCTGCGTGTTGGTCTTGGTCGTGGTTGTGGGCCTGCCCTTGGGGCTGGCGTTGTCGCTGATCCGGTTGATGGCCCCGCTCGTAGAGCAGCCGGTTGGTGCGCTCGGCGCGTTCCGGTGGCGCGAGATAGCAGAACGTCAGATAATACCGGCTCTCGAAATGCGCCCCCTCCTCCTCGAAGCCGTGCCGGCGCTCTTCATCGACCAGCCACGACACCGGATCGGGGAATGAACTCGCCGGATAGCCCGGAGCGGCGGATCGTGCGGCCTCGACAAAGATCGCCCAGCCTTCACCGAGCCGCTTGAGCGCGTTATTTACCCGCGCGGTCACCGCGATCAATTCGGCTGCGGTGCTGGAATCGAGATCAGGACCGCGGAATTGCGCGGTACGCTGGAAGGCACCGTCCTTGTTCAGCACGAAGCCCGGACCGACCAGCCCCGCCCAAGGCAGAAAGTCGGCGAGTTCCCTGCGTCTGGTTTGATATTCCCGAAGGTCGAGCATCTCCCGTTCCGCTCCTGGTCAGGTGTCGAGATGATGCCGCGCGGCGCGCAGATGCCGCGCGAAGACCGGCCCGAATTGCGGGTCCTGGCGGGTCAGGAACAACGCTGCGGTATGGCCGATCAGATAGATCGCGATCCCCGCCAGCCAGAGCTGCAGTCCGAGTCCGATCGCCGCCGCCAGCGTGCCGATCGCGATCGCCATGCCGCGCGGGATGCCCGCGAGCAGGATCGGCTCGGTCAGGCTGCGATGCAGCGGCACCGACCAGCCGGGGATGTCTGCCGGGTTGCTCATCCGACCAACGCCCCGCCGGAGAAATTGAAGAAGGTCAGGAAGAAACTCGCAGCGGCGAAGGCGATCGACAGGCCGAAGACGATCTGGATCAGACGGCGCATGCCACCGGAGCTTTCGCCAAAGGCGAGACCAAGGCCGGTGCCGATAATGATCAGCACGGCGATGATTTTTGCCACCGGCCCCTCGATCGAATTCAGGATTTGTTGGAGCGGCTGCTCCCACGGCATATTTGATCCAGCCGCCAGGGCGGAGGCCGGCCACAACATCGCGCCGGCCAGAATGGCGATCAGGTTCGGCTGCCAAGGATGGACCGGGGTCGTCAAATGCTTGGAAGGTCCGGGCGTTTTGGGCGCCTTGAGTGCATCGGACGTTTTAAGTTTCTGGAGCGATTTGAGTGTCATGGATGGCTCCCGGGCTGGAGGAGAAAAACATTGGAATCTGGGGCCGACCCGATCTCGGCGAGAGCGTAGTCGCCGGCGGTCAGCGTCTTGGCGACCTGCCAGAGTCCAGCGAGGCGGCGGTGCCGGCCGCGGCCGTGCAGAACGGCGATCAGGTCGATGGTCTCGGCGATCAGCGGGCGCGGCACGTTGACCACCGTCTCCTGGATCAGCTGCTCCAGCCGGCGCAGCGCGCCGAGGGCAGAGCCCGCATGGATCGTACCGATCCCGCCGGGATGGCCGGTGCCCCAGGCCTTCAGCAGGTCGAGCGCCTCTGCTCCGCGGACTTCGCCGATCGGAATCCGATCGGGCCGCAGGCGCAGGCTGGAGCGGACCAGATCGGCGAGCGAACAGACGCCATCCTTGGTGCGGAGTGCAACAAGGTTCGGTGCTTCGACCTGGAGTTCACGGGTATCCTCGATCACCACGACGCGATCGCCGGTGTCGGTGACCTCCTTGAGCAGCGCATTGGCGAGCGTGGTCTTGCCGGTCGAGGTGCCCCCGGCGACCAGAATGTTCCAGCGTTCGGTGATGGCGGTGCGCAGCAGGGCTGCCTGACCCGGCAGCATGATCCCGGCCGCGGCGTAATCGTCCAGCGAGAACACCGCGATGGCGGGTTTGCGGATGGCGAACGTCGGGCCTGCCACGACCGGTGGCAGCAGACCCTCGAAGCGTTCGCCGGTCTCGGGCAGTTCGGCCGAGATGCGCGGATTACTCGGGTGAGCCTCAAGCCCGACATGATGGGCGACCAGGCGGATGATCCGTTCGCCATTGGCGGGCTGCATGATCAGGCCGGTATTGGCGAGGCCTGTGCCGAGCCGGTCCACCCAGAGTTTGCCGTCCGGGTTGAGCATCACCTCGACGATCTCCGGGTCCGCCAGCAGCGCCGCGATGGCCGGACCCAGTGCGGTGCGCAGCATGCCCACCGAGCGGGTCAGCAAGACCCCTACCCCATCAGAGCCCGGCATTTTTGTCCTCCATCCCGGCCAGGACCGCGTCATGGTCGTCCGTGTTACCGCTGGCGCCGGTGCTGGTGCCCGCCGCCACGTTGTCCCGCCCATTGAATTCGGGAGTAATCTCTTTGCTGATCTCGCGGACCAGGGAGTCGCTGCGCTGGAGCCGTTTGGCCAAAATCTCGATGAAACCCTGGTAACGGCTCGCGCCGCGGGCCTTGGCGGCATCCTGCTGGTCGGGCGGGATCGGTGGTGAGGCTGACAGCCAGAACCGCACGAACTGGGCCTGCACCTCGATGGCGATGGTCAGGTCGCGCTCGATCCGCTCCATGTGCCGCGATAGGCGATCCAGCCGGCGGACAAAGGCGGCTTCGCGGCGATCCAGCGCGTCGGGCGAGAGGAACGCCATGACCGCCGCCTCGACCAGTTGCGAGCGATGGATACCCTGGCGCAGCGCAAAAGTGGTGAGCTGGTCGGCGAGTTTGGGATCGAAGTAGCAGTTGAGGCGGCTCTTCATGATCTACATGTCCAGTCCCAGGCCATCGTCGTGATCCATCGCAACGGCGCGCACGGCTTGCCGTTGCAGCGCCGCCAGGGTCCGCTGGCGCTGCGGCTCGTCGTCCGGGTCATCCTCCGGGAAATCGAATTCGTGAGCCGGCTCGCGCATCGGAACGACGGACTCGTGCGCCGGGAGTTCCGGCTCCTGGCGAATGCCGCCATTGGCCGGATCGGCAGGTGCTTCGTCTGCCTTGCTGAATTCGAAGCCGCGGGTTCCGATCGCGGCTATTCCGGTCCAGTCATCGCCGCGCGATGGCGGGCGATCACCATAGCCGTGTTCCGACAGCACTGGCGCAGGCAGCATCCGGTCCCGGAACGCTGGTTCCTCATAGTATCGCAGCTTCTTGGCCCGGATCGGCGGCAGGCCGGCGATCATGATGATCTCGTCGGTCGGCGGCAGCTGCATCACCTCGCCAGGCGTCAGCAGCGGTCGCGCCGTCTCCTGGCGACTGACCATCAGATGCGACAGCCATGGTGCCAGCCGATGGCCGGCGTAATTCTTCATGGCGCGGAGTTCGGTCGCGGTGCCGAGCGCGTCGGACACACGCTTGGCGGTCCGTTCGTCGTTGGTCGCGAAGCAGACCCGGACATGGCAATTATCCAGGATCGCGTCGTGCTCGCCATAGGCTTTCTGGATCTGGTTAAGCGACTGCGCGATCAGAAAGGCGCGAATGCCATAGCCAGCCATGAAGGCGAGCGTGGACTCGAAGAAGTCCAGCCTTCCCAATGCCGGGAATTCATCGAGCATCAAGAGCAACCGCGATGAATTTGCCCTGGCGGCGCGCCGCATGGGGTCGTCCAGCGTCTCGGTAAGACGCCGGCCGATCTGGTTGAGCACCAGGCGGATCAACGGCTTGGTGCGCGAGATATCCGAAGGTGGCACGACGAGATAGAGCGAGACCGGGCGTTCCACCGACGCCAGATCGGCGATTCGCCAATCGGAGTGGGAGGTGACCTTCGCCACCACCGGGTCGCGATAGAGACCGAGGAACGACATCGCCGTGCTGAGCACGCCGGAACGCTCGTTCTCCGATTTGTTCAGGAGTTCGCGTGCCGACTGCGCGATGACCGGATGCACGCCGCCCGCACCCAGATGCCGTGTGGTCATCATCGCGCGCAGCGTCCGCTCGATCGGCCGCGTCGGGTCGGAGAGGAAGGTGGCGACACCGGCCAGGGTCTTGTCCGGCTCGGCGTAGAGCACGTGCAGGATCGCGCCGACCAGCAGCGAGTGGCTGGTTTTCTCCCAATGGTTGCGCCGCTCCAGCGCGCCCTCGGGATCGACCAGCACATCGGCGATGTTCTGCACATCCCGCACCTCCGATTCGCCGCGGCGAACTTCGAGCAGCGGGTTGTAGGCGGCGGAGCGCGGGTTGGTCGGGTCGAACAACAGACAGTGGCTGAACTGGGCACGCCAGCCGGCGGTCAGGGTCCAGTTCTCGCCTTTGATGTCGTGGACGATCACGCTGCCGGTCCATGACAGCAATGTCGGCACGACTAGGCCGACGCCCTTGCCCGAACGGGTGGGGGCGAAGCACAGCACGTGCTCCGGCCCGTCGTGATGGAGCGTGTGCGCGCTCATCCGCCCGAGATGGACACCGGTGCCACGGAACAAGCCCGCTGTTTCGATATCGCGCTTATCCGCCCAGCGGGCGGAGCCGTAGGTGGTGACGTGGCGGGCGTGCCGCGCGCGGAGCACCGAAGCCGCAATCGCCAGCAGCGCCGCGCCAAGACCGCCAGCGGACGCGATCACCGCTCCCTTGGCAAAAACTCCGGGCGCATAGACATCAAAATGGTACCACCAGGCGAAGAACAGTTGCGGCTGGTAGAGCCTGGTAGATCCAAGGCGGAGCCAGGGCACCCCGAGCGCAGGCTGAAAGCCAAGCCGCCAGGCGGTCCACTCCGTCGCCACCCAACAGCCGAGCAGCACGATCGCCAGCGCTCCCAGCATCTGGCCCCAGAGAATTTTCGTTCCGCTCATCAACCCGCTCATGGATAAGAACGGGCATAGATAGAGAGCCAGAAAATCAGCCGCGCAACAGGAAAAACTCTTTGTCGTAAAAGATCGAAGAAATAGAAACGGACGGCGGCGTGCTTGATAACTACGTTATGTCACATGTTGGGGTCGCGCGAAGAATCCGCGGCCGGGGAGAATTCCCACACATCCCATGCTTATCGCGGCAGGGTTACTCGGACCGAGAGGCCGCCGCTGGAGCGGTTCGCGAGTTGGATCGTGCCACCATGTGCCTCGACAACGGCCAACGCGATGGCGAGACCGAGGCCACTGCCGCCGGTCTCTCGGCTGCGCGATTCCTCGATCCGGTAGAACGGCTCGAAGACCTTGGAAAGCTCGGCAGCGGGAATGCCCGGTCCATGATCATCGATCGTGACCGTCACCGTATGCCGATCGGACGCGATTGCCACATCCGCCGACCCACCATATTTGACGGCATTATCAAGCAGGTTAACAAACGCACGACGCAGCGCGACTGGCTGGCAGCTCATCGTGACCGGTGCGGCCGGTGCCATTGCCACGTTCAAACCGGCATCGGCCAGATCATCGACGATCGCAACCAGCAGTGCTGCCAGATCGATGCGCCGGAGCGGTTCGACTGCTGCGTCATCGCGGGCGAAAGCGAGTGTCGCTTCAATCATCTGGTTCATCGACGCGATGGCCGCCACCATGCGTTCGCGTTCCTCGACTTCCTGCACATCCTCAACGCGCAACTGCAGCAAGGTGAGCGGGGTGCGGAGATCGTGTGAGAGCGCCGCCAGCATGCGGGTGCGGCTTTCCACCAATTGCCGCAGACGGGCCTGCATCAAGTTGAACGCATGCGCCGCCTGGCGCGTCTCCGTACTGCCGATCTCGGCAAGTGGCGGTGCTGCAACATCGCGACCCAGCCGCTCGGCCGCCTCGGCCAGCGTCCTGAGTGGCGCGGTGACCCGCCGCACCGCCCATACGGAAGCCGGGACGACGATCATGCCCATCGCTACCAAAGCGATCAGGAATGGCCAGGAGAGCCCAAACCCGCTTGGGGGGAGCACAACGGCGAAAGTGACCCACGGTCCGCTGGGAAGCCTCACCGCCGCCCGCATGCGACGCCCAGCCATCATGCCCGGCATCCCTGAACGATCCATCATCGGCATGCCCCGCAACGATGGCTGGTGCATCATCGCCATCATGCCATGCGGCGCGGTCAGCGCCCGAAGCGACGCGGTTCCAACGGTGACGTGCAAGCTGTTCGTCAGGTTCGGCGGCAACTGGCGGGCCAGGAACGCGTGAATCGTCCGCGCCCCCGCGCCCGTTGCCCGAATCTTCGCCCAGGATGGGCGGTGGGTCGATAACGTGATCTGTAGCGTCTCGCCACTTGCCGCCCTGACGAGCCGGCCGCCCCAATCGGCCGGCACGTCATCGATCAGGCGCGCCAGATTAACGATCCGCTGGGTGGCCGCGAAGGCACCCATTTCGCGCACGACCGTCGCTTGGTTGAAGGCAAGGATCGAGATCCCGAGCAGGGCCGAGAACACCAGCCCGGCCAGCAGGATCAGTACGGTCTGGCCGAACAACGTGGCTGGAGCCAAACGGGGCATCCGCGACATCAATCGCCCCGCCGGAGCGGCTCGGCCGCGGGTGTGAACATGTAGCCGCTGCCCCAGATCGTCTTGATCAGTTGCGGCTCGGAGACGTCCCGCTCGATCTTGCGGCGCAACCGGCTGATTTGGGTATCGATGCTGCGATCGAGCGGGGCAGCATTGCGCCCACGCGCCAGATCGAGCAATTGTTCGCGGCTCAGGACACGCTGGGGCCGTTCGACCAACACCAGAAGCAGGTCGAACTCGCCGGAACTCAGGGGCACGCTTACACCGTCCTCGCCCAATAATTCCCGGCGTTCGACATCCAGCACCCAACGATCGAAGCGGTATCGCCCGGCTTGCCGCCCAGGCTCGCTGACAAACGGGGCGCGACGCAAGACCGCCCGGATCCGGGCGATCAGCTCACGGCTGCCAAACGGCTTCGGCAGATAGTCATCAGCGCCCATCTCTAAGCCGATGACCCGATCGACCTCTTCGCCCTTGGCCGTCAGCATGATGATCGGCACGCGGCTTTCCGTGCGCACCGAGCGACAGAGCGACAGCCCATCCTCGCCCGGCAGCATGAGGTCGAGCAGGATCAGGTCGATCCGGTTGTCGGCCAGCAGTTTGCGCATGGCGCGGCCGTCGGCCGCCAGACTGACCCGGAACCCTTCGCGTTGCAGCACCCGCTGCACCAGATCGCGAATTTCGCGATGGTCTTCGACGAGCAGGATATGTGGGGCTTCGTTCATGTTCGTGATCTAGCCGGGCACAGCAGAACATGCCTCAACAAATATGTGTCAGGTTGTGTCGGATGCCCGGCGTGGCAGGAATTGTCACAGCTTTGCCTCCCGCTGACAATCTTCGGTGACAAATGATCCGTATATTGCTTCTCGGCGGGCAAGGTTCTGCCGTTGCGGCAGACGGGGGATATCCGTTGGATCGCGACGAGCCCCTTTGCCTGCGCCAGGAAGAAGGAAAAATGCCATGAAGATTCTGTCCGCTATGCTGCTCTCGGTGGCTGTGGTCGCGACGGCGGTCCCGGCTCTGGCCGCAACCACGCCCCCGACACCGCCCGTGTCTGCATCCCAGTCCAACCGCGCCGGGACCATGCCGCGGTGGAATGGCATGTCGGGTGGCTGGATGATGGGAGGCAGGATGATGTCCTATCGGGGTGGCCAGAGCGGGATAATGGGTCCCATGATGGTCATGATGCGGATGATGACCACGGTGCGCGGAACCTCGAACCGGGCGGGTTCTATGCCGGGCTATTCGATGATGGGCAGACCGCCGGCCAGACCGGCCGGGACGCAGTCCCAGTCGCATTAACGACCCGAAATGGTGGTCAAACGCTGCGGAGAGTCCTCGACTGGCTTGACCACAGGTGGTCAGGCCAGTCCGAGGAGCCTGCAACGAACCATGGGAAAGTAAGACAATGATGGGCGCCGGCATGATGAATGGTTGGGGATGGGGCATGATGGGAGGTGCCAGCCTGGTTTGGCTCCTGATCGTGATCCTCGTCATTCTCGCAATCGTCGCGTTGGCTAAATACGTCTTTTCGGGACGACGCGACTGATCCACGGGTTGGCGTGACCGTTCGATCATGGCGGGCGCCAGCGACTGGATCTGTCGGCAGACGAAAAACAGCGTTTCCGCCCCGACGTCGACCGGGAGACAAGATGAACCGCGCCGGGAATCCCGGAGGCCATTTTGTTTGACTCAGGCGACCATAGCCAGCTCGTTCAGTTGTTCATAGTAGCGCGCCTCGGCCTCGGCGGGTGGGATGTTGCCGATCGGCTCGAGGAGACGCCGGTGGTTG